>DATBDN010000016.1:0-6673 GCA_036269895.1 Thermoleophilaceae bacterium | reverse complement strand
GGCCCGGGAGCGTGCACATAGAGCCGTCTCCGGCGGTGTGGATGACTCGGCCGCCGTGGTCCTCGATGCAGTCGCGGACCAGGCGCTCGCGCTGGACGAAGAGCTTGCCCCAGGCATCGTCGCCGATTGCCGAGACAAGCGGGGTCGAGCCGACCACATCCTCGAGCGTCCCGATCGTCGGAACGGCGCGGTAGTAGTCGACGTAGTACTGCTCGATGTGGTCGATCCCGACCGCGACCAGAGCGAGCGCGCCGAGGTGACGCATCAACGATGCCGAGCGGTGCTCAGTCATCGTCGATCTTCCTTCCGGCGGGCGAGAGGACGTACCACTTCGCGCCGAACTGGTTCAGCCCCTGACCATTCGTCTGGCCCGGCCGCGTGTCGCCCGCGTAGTAGTAGAGCGGGTGCTTCGCGTAACTGACCTGGCGGGAACCGTCGGCCCGGCGGATCGTTCCGATCTTCGAGCCGGCCGCCCCGCCACGCGCACGTTCGCCGGTGCTCGCGCCGGGCGCGTGGTCAGCGCGGCGACTATGGAAAGGGTGCGTTTCATAGGGTTTGGGTCTCCTTGAGGAAGCGGGTGGGTGTAGTACCACAATCCATCGTACGACGCAACATAGTAGGTCGCCTCCGGCGGCCGATCCGAATGCACTACACTGCGTCGTAATGAGTCCGACGGCCAAGATCCCGCCCGAGCTCCACGAGCTCGAAGCCGAGGTGATGGAAAACGTCTGGGGTCGGGACGGGGAGGTCGCGGTCCGGGACGTGATGGAGGCGCTCAACCGGCGCACCAAGAAGCCGCGCGCGTACACCACCTACATGACGATCCTCGGGCGCCTCCACGCCAAGGGCCTCGTAACGCGGCGGCGTGAAGGGAAGACAGACCTCTACGTGCCGGCGTACACCCGTGAGGAATACGCAGACTTGAGAGCCCAGGCGGGCGTCGACTCGCTCGTTGAGCAGTACGGGGACGCCGCGCTCAGCCACTTTGCGCGCCAGATGGCTCAGCTGGACCCCGATCGCCGCCGGCAGCTGCAGCGCCTTGCACGCCAGAAGTGACACCAGCCCGCCTCGCGAGAACCATCGGGTCGTATTCGGGCTGCAGCTCGCGCTCGGCGCGCTCGGCCTGATCGGCGCCGGCGCGGCGGTCGCGGCGGCCGCTTCGTCAGTCCATCACGACGCCCGCGCGGCGCACGATGTCGTGGTGCTCGGTGCTCACTTCACCTATCCGGCCGTCAACGTCGCCGCCGTGGTGCTCCTGATGCTCGCGGCGCTCGGGCTGACCGTGATCGTGACGGCGGCGCTCGCCGGCTGGCGTCAGTTGCGCGCCTACCGGCACTTCGTCGCAGGCATGCGGCTGGTCGGTCCGCTGCGCGGGCACCCTGGCGTGACGATCATCGAAGATGCGACGCCGCAAGCGTTCTGCGCCGGCTTTCTGCGTCCGCGGGTCTATGTCTCGGCCGGCGCGCTCGAGCTGCTCTCGGTCGACGAGCTCGGCGCGGTCCTGCTCCACGAGGAGCACCACCGGGGCACGCGTGACCCGCTGCGCCTGGCGTGTGCGCGCGTCCTGAACCAGGCCCTCTTCTTCCTACCTGCGCTGCGCCCGTTGAGCGATCGCTACAGCGAGCTCGCCGAGCAGCGTGCAGACGCCGCGGCGATCGAGGGTGCAGCGGGCGCGAAGGCCCCGCTCGCCTCTGCGCTGCTCGCATTCGAAGCGGGCGCGCCCGCGGGCTCGGCCGGCATCTCCCCCGAGCGCGTCGACACGCTGCTCGGGGTCGCACCGCGCAAGCAGCTTCCGACGACGCTGATCGTGGCGTCGGTCGCCGCGCTGGCAGTGCTGATCGTGCTCGTGTGGCGCGCGAGCGCACTCGCCTCAGCCGACGCGACGTTCAACCTGCCGCTGCTCTCCTCGCAACCATGCATGCTCGTCCTGGCGCTCCTGCCGGTGATCGCGTGCGTGGGCAGCATCGCCGGCCGGCGCGTGTTCCGGCCGGGCGGCGTGAGCCAGCAGATCGCCACTTAGCTCAGGCGCGCCGCCAGCAAGCCCAGCGCGAGGACGGTGATCCGCCGCGGCCGCGCAGGCGCGCGGCGGCGCGACAGCGCCGTCCTGAGCGGGCGGTCGTGCAGCTCGAGCCCGTCGAAGGCGAGCGCTGCGACGCCCACTGCCAGGAAGAACGCCGGCATGCGCCCGAGCCGTCGAGCGTCCGGACGAGCCTGCCGCGCCAGCACGGGTCCTGACCGAAGCTGACCAGCGCGGCGATCAGGTCGTAGTGGCGCGGCAGGCCGGCGAACAGCTCGAGCGCGTGCTCCTTGCGCTCCGAGCGGTCGGCGGGCGCGGCCGGGGTCAGCGCTGGTGTCCCGGCTGCGGCGCGAGGAGGTTGTGCGTCACGAAACGGGCGACGTCGCGGCCCAGGTCCTCGCCCGCCACTTGATCCGCGCGCGTGTGGTTCCCGTTGTAGATGCGGCTGACGCTGGCTTCCTCGGCCGCCTGCGAGAAGCTCGCAAACGGGCGCTCGACGCCGGGCAGCGCCGGCGAGGTGACGGTGAACTGGAAGTCGTTCCCGTAGATCGACGACAGCACCGCCGCGCTGGCGCCGCTGACCGTGCCGTGGGCGCCCGGATAGGACGGATCGGGCGCCGTCGCCGACAGCGGGGTCCAGTTCGGGTCCGCCAGCGTCTCGGGGTTGCGGTCGGTGTCCGCATTGCGGATCGCAGTCACCGGTCGCCAGAACGCGTAGGTGTACTTCGCGTCGTAGAAGGCGATCACGGAGTCGGCGAGCGTCAGGTTCAGCGCCGCGAACGTGCGCGCATCATCGGACAGCGAGCGGTCGTGCGCCAGCACCGCGCTCTGCGCGATCCGGTTCCAGGTCGCCCAGATCGGCGGGTTCCAGAAGAGGCCGATCTGTGTCTGGTCCGCGGTCCGCGTCGAGCCCTGCGCGACACCGAGGGTCTGGACCTCGTTGAGCGCGGCCGCGTATTGCGTGCTCGTGAGGGCGGGCGGGGGCGGAGGCCTGAACTGGTCGGCTGCCTGTAGGGCGAACGGCTTGACGAAGCGCCAGTGTGTGAAGACGGGCTGCGCGAAGGCGGGTGGCGTGAGCTGGTAGTCGCCCGCGTTCGTGCCCGGGGTGAACGGCAGGAGCGCTGCGCTCGAGCCGTCGTCGGTGCGCTCGGCCAGGATCTCCTGCGCCACCGCTTGGCCGACGTCGACGCCCCGTTCCTTGTGCCGCGAGTCGGGGATCTGTGCCAGCTGCGCGGCGTATTGCTGGTCGATCGACGAACTCAGCGCCGGGTAGAGCGCGGCGAGCGTGTCGTGCGCCGCCGCGTCGACGGCCCCCGCGACCGAGGCGCTGCGCGGGCCGTGCACGTGCGTGATGTACGCGGGTGCGCTGCGATCGATCGAAACGACCGCGTCGTAGATCGCGGCATGCATGACCGCTAGGTCGTAGGTGGGGTGGACCGTCGACCGCTGATTACCGGGCGTGGCCTGAATCCCGAGGAGGAAACGGTTCCACTCGATGACCGGGCTGTTCGCAGTCGTCGAAGGGGCGGGTTCGGCCGTTGCTGCGGCGGGCAGCGCGCTCGCGATTCCGAGGAGGGCGAAGCACAGCATCGTCAAGGTTCGTCTCACGACTGGTCTCCTTTGGTTGGCTTGTCTACGACACAGCATAGTACGACACGGTGTCAAACATGTAGGAGGAGCAGCATCAGTGCGCCGGCCACGAGCACCAGCCACAGCCCGATTGCACCGACTACCCAGCGCAGCACCGCCCGCCTTCGCCGCGCCTCGTCAACGGCCGCCTCGAGCGCGTGCCGTAGTCGGACGCGCCCCTCGCCGCCGTCGTCTCGGGCGGCGTTCCGCATCATGTCCATCTACGACGCACCGTAGCAGTCGCGCGAGAACACTACGACGCAGCGTAGTACTATGCTGCGTCAATGACAGCGGCCATGCTTGACTCGAGATCGCAGGAAGACTGGGACGCTGAGCTGAGTTCCGCTCAGGTCTCCGTCCTGCGCACGCACGCGGCGCTGCTCGCGGAGGTCTTCGCGGACCAGTGCGCCGACACGCTCGCGAGCGAGGACTACTTCTCGGCCGCTTACGGCCGGCCGATCGTCGGCCCCCAAGCGATCCGTTTCCCGGCGTCGCTCCAGGAGGCATCCATCACTTCGCGACAAGACAAGAACGAGAAGCCCTCGAAGTACACCGCCGATCGGCAGATGCCGGGCGCGTACGAGGGGGAGACGGTAACTCGCCGGCGCCTCTTCAGCGGCGGTGCGCTGGCCGTGGGCGGGATCGCGACGGCCGCCATCGGGTTGCCCGCGCTTGGCTTCGCGCTCGGTCCGGGGTTCACACGCACCGAGCCGCATCGCTGGCAGGACGTCGGGCCGGTCGAGGACTTCAACGACACGAGCTACACGCCGAAGGTCATCGACCTCGTCGCGGACGTCGCAGACAGTGGCAAGACGCCCGTGTACATACGTCGCTACAACGGCGCGCTCGACGGCCGCAAGGGCAGCGACCTGCCGTACCTCGCGATCTCCAACCGCTGCACGCACGTCGGCTGCCCCGTGCACTATGCGCAGGCGGCCGGGATGTTCCTCTGCCCGTGTCACGGCGGCGTCTACGGCGCGCGCGGCCAGGTCATGGGCGGCCCGCCGGTGCGCCCGCTCGACCGCTTCTACACGCGCGTCGTCGACGGCAGGGTCGAGGTTGGGGCGCGTTTCTCGCTCGACTCGCACTTCAACCGCTTCCCGCACCCGCGCGATCCGTCGCAACACCTCGACGGGATCTGGAAATACCTCTATCCGGCGCGGCCGACGACGTGATCTACGGCGCCGACCCCGAGCCGCGCGTCTGGCGCTCGCGCGTCGCCGTGCGCGCCGACCCGCATCACGTCCTCGACGCGCTGACCGAAATCGATGCCTGTCGCGCGTGGTCGCCTGTGGGCTTCGAGCTCGAGCCGCCCGATCTTCCGCGCCTTCGCGCGGGTACGCGAGTGGGACTGAGCGGCGGGCTCGCCGGCCGGCGCGTGAGATTCTCCGTCGAGGTCTTCAGGGCCGATCCGGAGCGGCTCCTGCTGCGCGCGGCTGGCCCCGTCGAGTTCATCGCCGACTACGAACTACGGCCCGCTGTCGACGGTTCCGAGGTTCGCGCCGCGGTATCGGTTCGGCAACGAGGCGGCCGGTTCGGCCGCGTCGTTGCGCGTGTCAGTTGCGGGCTGCTCGCCGGCGGGGCGCTGCAAGCGACGCTCGCCCGGATTGCACGCGAAGCCGAGCGGCGACAGCGATCGAGTCAGTTCGAGCCAAGGAGACCAATACGTCCCGGCATGCAGACAAGCATCGAATGTCCGTGACGCACAGAGCCGGTGCGCCGGTGCGAGGCGCAGCGTCCCTTGGCGCGTATCACGAGTCAGGCGTACGGCCCAGTGTCTTGTCGTCGCTCAACAGTGCAGCCTCGAGCTCGATGCGGGAACTGATGTCGAGCTTGCCGAAGACCTTGTGCAGGTGATACTGGACCGTACGCGGGCTGATGAACAACTGAGCGCCAATCTCCGGGTTCGAGAGCCCGTCACGGGCGAGCCGCGCGATCTGTGATTCTTGGGGGGTCAGGTGATCGCGGGTGTCGGCGGTTCGCTTGCGGGCATGGTGGCCCGTGGCCTCCAGCTCGCGCGTAGCGCGCCGGGCGAACGCCTCGATGCCCATCTCCGTGAACATCTCTTGGGCGGTGCGCAGCTGCTCGCGTGCATCCACGCGCCGTTTCTCGCGGCGCAGCCATTCGCCGTAGAGGAGGTGGGCGCGCGCGAGCTCCGTTCGGATGCGGGTGCGAGCCAGCCGCTCGATCGCCTCCCGGTAGAGGCGCTCGGCGGCGTCGTCGCCGCTCAGGAGCGCGCGCGAGCGAGCCTCGATCCCGAGCGCCCAATCGGTGCCACTGGCGCGCGTCGTCTCCCAGAGTCGCCCGAGGGCCTCGGCCGCAGAGTCGGGCTTGCCGCTGCGGACGCCGGCCTCGATCAGCTCCACCAGAGCCCACGTTGAGAACAGCAGCTCCTGGTGGTAGGCGGCACCCTGCTGCGCCGCCGCCAGCGCCTCCTCATAGCGGCCGAGGCCGTTGTAGAGCACCGCGGTTGCCCAGTCGATGACGCCCAACCCCCCTCCCTGGCCGCGGGCCACCAAATCGTTCATGTTGGCCTCGACCAGCTCGGAGAGGTCGAGTTGGCGGCCTCGCCAGCCGGCCAGCCCCAGCGCCCCGTAGGGTGCGAGCGCGCTCCCGGTCGCCTCGGCGACCGTCTTCGCTTCCGCGAGCAAGGAGGAGGCGGCGGCGAGCTCACCGGCGAGTACGTGCATGCCCATGCGGTGGTTCAGGGCGGGGAGAAGCGCGGTGAGGGCGCCGGCATCGCGGCAGAGCTGGAGGTGACGGGTGGAGAACGCCTCCCAGCCCTCGTCGTCCCACATGAGTCTGGCGATGTTGCCGGCGATCCAGAGCCAGCGGAGACACTCCTCCCGCGAGATGTCATCGCTGCGGAAGGCGCCTACCGCGCACTTCAGCAGCGGGCCGGCTGCCGCGTATCCCTCGGTGAGGAGCAGGGCCACGCCGTCGAGGAGCAGATCGGCCGCGCACGGTGGGTCCGGGACCGGAGGCACCGCGCGGGCCGCCTTGGCGACCTCCAGCACATCGCCGCGG
>DATBDN010000015.1:0-22884 GCA_036269895.1 Thermoleophilaceae bacterium | reverse complement strand
TGGGTCGAGGATCGTTGTGATCGGATCGGCGATCGGTGTCGTCAGTTGGTCGAGAAGCTCGGGAAGGCCCTGGTCCGGTGCTCCGGGTGCGGGCGGCAACGGTGTGTTGTCGATCGTGTTCGCGATCGGCGCCACGACCGGATCCAGAGCGCCTGTCGTGCTGGTGATATCACCTGTTGGCGCGGGTGGCTCGGGCGGATTTCCTCCTCCGAGGTCTCCTCCGAGGACCGGCGCGATGGTGGTATCAGCTGTCTGCGAACCCGTCGTGACCGTCGTGTCGGTCGTGCCGGTCGCGCTGGAAAGTGTGTCCCCGAGTGTCGCCTGCACGGTGCTCGGCGACGGGTCGGCCGGCGTGCTCGGCGTGCTGCTTCCGGACCCGCTCGACGTGTCGCTCGCGGTTGTGTTCGCGACGGTCTGCGACGTGTTCGTCGCGGTGGTCGGCGTGCTGTTCGAGGACCCGCTCGACGTCGTGCTGGTCGACCCGCTCGACGTCGTGTTCGAGGACCCGCTCGACGTCGTGCCGGACGAGCTCGACGTCGTGCCGGACGAGCTCGGTGAGGTCGTCGCCGGTGTCGTCAGTGGCGTGCTCACGGGCGCGCTCGGCGTCGCGCTGACGGGCGTGCTCGGCGGTGCGCTGACCGGCGTGCTCGGCGTCGTGCTGACGGGCGTGGTCGGCGCTGTGCTGACGGGCGCGCTTGGCGTTGTCGTCGTGGCCGTCGGCGTGCTCGTCGCCGCCGGCGCGAGAGCCGTCGTAACCGTCGTCGTCGCGGGCGCGACCGCGTTCGTAACGGACGTCGGATCCGGCACGCTCGGCAGCGCGTTCGCTCTTGGCGCGAACGCCAACAACGAGGCGGTGAGCAAGAAGATCAGTGCGAGCCGTACGTCGAGCGAGCCCCTATGCGGGGCCTCTGTCGCTTTTCTTGTTGGGCTGCTCACCGAGGGTTCCTCAGCGCGGGTGCGATCCATCGCCCCCGCACGGCAAGGCGTCAGTACCCGGACAACAGATTTCCAATGATCAGCGGCTACTGAAAAGCCGCAAATTGCGGCTTTTCAAAACCCGCAATTACCACGTAGCGGTAGCCGCCAGAATCGCCTCGAAGATTTCGCGCGGATCGCGATCCTTCAACACGTACGCGACTGCCCCGGCCCTCATCGCCGCGTCCGCGCGCTCGCGATCCGCGTGCCCAGTGAGCATCACGACCTTCGTGTTCGGGTCGCTGCCGAGGATCCGGCGCGTCGCCTCGACGCCATCCATGCGCGGCATCGAAACGTCCATCACGACCACACGCGGATGACGCGTCCGCGCGAGCTCGACGGCCTCCTCTCCGTCCCTTGCGAGACCCACGACTTCGATGTCGTCGATGCCGTCGAGGAACGCAGCGAGCGCGTTGCGTATGAGCCCGTGATCGTCCGCCACAAGCACCTGAACTCTCGGTGCATCGACGGTCGTCATATCTCCACTGTCCCACTCCGCACCGCCCACGTCTACGGCGTACGACCAATGTCCCGGGATACTGCGCGCGTGACGCTCCTGGACGACGTAGTCACCACCTCGCGCGACGTGAGCAACACGAGCTCACGCTCCACCAAAGTCGCGATCTTGAGCGACCTCCTTCGCACACTCGAACCGACCGAAGTGGCAATCGCAGTCGGCTTTCTTGCAGGCGTCCCACGGCAGGGTCGAGTAGGCATCGGGCGCCGGACGATCCACGCCATTCAACCCCCGCCGACGACGCAGCCGTCGCTCACGATCGCCGACCTCGACCGGGCCATCACCGACGTTCAGCAGACGACCGGCGGCGGTTCCTCGGCAAGGCGCAAACAGGTGCTCGCGGACCTCCTGGTCCGCGCGACCGAACCTGAAGCCGACTTCATCAAGCGCCTCTTCACAGGCGAGCTGCGACAGGGCGCGCTTGCCGGCTTGATGGTCGACGCGATCGCCAAGGCGGCCGTCGTCTCCGGCACGCTCACGCGCCGCGCGCTGATGCTCTCCGGCGACCTCACCCGCACCGCCGAACTGGCAATCAACGAGGGCGAGGACGGCCTCCGAAAAGTCGGCTTCGAAATCTTCCGCCCGATCTTCCCGATGCTCGCGTCCACCGCCGCGAACGTGCGCGAGGCGGTCGACAGCTTCGAGCGCTCGTCGGTGGAGTGGAAGCTCGACGGCATCCGCATCCAGATCCACCGCCGTGACGATCAGATCCATATCTACACGCGCAACCTGAACGACATCACCGCGTCGCTGCCCGGCATCGTCAACGCGGCCCGCGCGTTACCGGTCACGCAGGCGGTCTTCGACGGCGAGGCGCTGTGGATGAGCGACGGCGGCCCCGCGCCGTTCCAGGACACGGTCTCGCAGATCGACAGCGACGCTCCACCCGAGGGCATCGTCACCTTCTTGTTCGACGTCCTTCACGTCGACGGCGAGGACCTGCTCGACACCCGACTCGAGGAACGTGCGGCACGGCTCGCAGAAGTGGCGCCGCAGCTCACGATCCCGAGCGTCATCACCGCCGATCCCGACGAGGCACAACGTGTGCTCGACGACGCGCTGAACGCCGGCCACGAGGGCGTCGTCGTGAAGGATGCTTCCTCGGTCTATTCAGCCGGACGCCGCGGCAAGGCGTGGCGCAAGGTCAAGCCGGTGCGCACCTACGACCTGGTCGTGCTCGGCGCTGAGTGGGGTCACG
The DNA here is from genome assembly GCA_036269895.1 of Thermoleophilaceae bacterium. GTDB lineage: Bacteria > Actinomycetota > Thermoleophilia > Solirubrobacterales > Thermoleophilaceae > DATBDN01. Next base: position 20,194 of record DATBDN010000015.1, on the reverse strand, counting down.
GCCGCCGGCGGGGATGGCTGTCGAATCTGCACCTCGGCGCCCGCGACCCGCACACGGGAGAGTTCGTGATGGTGGGGAAGACCTTCAAGGGTCTCACCGACCAGCTGCTCGAGTGGCAGACGCACCAGTTCCTCGCGCGCGAAACGAGCCGCGAGGGGATTGTGGTCCTCATACGCCCAGAGCTCGTCGTCGAGATCGCGCTCGACGGCGTGCAGTCGTCCACTCGCTACCCCGGCGGCGTCGCGCTGCGCTTTGCGCGCGTGAAGCGCTATCGCCCCGACAAGAACGCCGGCGAGGCCGACACCATCGACGCCCTGCGCGCGCTCCTGGGCTGACACTTGTGCGTTTCCGAACGACCGTCCCGGGCACTCCGGTACCAAAAGGAGGACGGCATGGAAGCATTGCGGCCAAGCGGCAGAACGATCTACTTTTTCGGTGCCCTCGGAGGTCTCCTCTTCGGGTACGACACCGGCGTCATCTCGGGGGCGCTTCTCTTCATCCCCGACGACTTCAAGCTGACGCCATTCCTGCAGGGCGCGATCGTCGCGGCCCTCCTACTGGGAGCGATGGTTGGCGCCGGCTTTGCCGGCCGCCTGGCCGACCGGCTCGGACGCCGCAAGCTCATCATGAGCGCGGCGATCATCTTCACGGTCGGCGCCCTGCTGGCGGCCTTTGCGCCGAGCGTCGGCATCCTGATCGCGGCGCGCTTCATCATCGGCCTGGCGGTTGGGTCTGCGGCCCTGGTCGTCCCGCTCTACCTGTCCGAGATCGCGCCGACTGAGGTGCGCGGGGCAGTTGCCTCGCTCAACCAGCTGATGATCGTCGGCGGCATCCTCGCCGCGTTCATCGTCAACGCGATCCTCGCGTCGTCGGGCAACTGGCGGCTGATGCTCGGATTGGCGGCGGTGCCGTCGCTGATCCTCCTGGTTGGCATGATCTTCATGCCGGAGACGCCCAGGCACCTGGTGCACACGGGTGACGAGGACACCGCGCGCGACGTGCTCGAGGACCTGCCGGGCGACGAGCGCCCGCAGGAGCGGATCGAGGAGATCCGTGAGGTCGAGCAGCACGAGGACGGCGACACCGGCCTGCGCGGGCTGCTGAAGGCGACGTGGGTGCGGCCGGCCCTGATCGTGGCGAGCGGGCTGGCGATCTTCCAGCAGTTCGTCGGGATCAACACGATCATCTACTACGCGCCGACGACCCTGACGAACGTCGGCTTCGGCAAGACCAGCGCTATCTACGCGAACCTCGTCATCGGCGTCGTCAACGTCGGAATGACGATCATCGCGATCCGCCTGATCGACCGCGCCGGGCGCAAACCGCTGCTGATCGCGGGCGTCATCGGCATGGTGACCAGCCTGCTGGTGCTCGGCGTCTCGCTCTCGGTCCTGCCCACTCCGCACCATCCGGGTGATCCGGCGGCGATCATCACGCTCGTCTGCCTGGGCACGTTCATCGCGTCGTTCGCGGCGACGTGGGGCCCGGTCGTGTGGGTGATGATCCCCGAGGTCCTGCCGCTCAGCGTCCGCGGTACGGCCATGGGTGTGGCGGTGCTCGCAAACTGGGCGGCCAACTTCCTCGTCTCGCAGACGTTCCCGATCCTGCTGAACAAGTTCGGCCCGGGACCGGTCTTCCTCGGCTACGCGGGCATGGGAGTCCTGGCATTCGTGTTCGTGAAGCAACTGGTCACGGAGACCAAGGGCCGGAGCCTGGAGGAGATCGAGACCGACCTGCAGCGGGCCACTGGAACGCGCGAGAGCCGGGAGCAGCGCGAGCCCGTCGGTTCCCGGTAACGCCCGGCCTATCCTCGGGGTGTGGCGACCTCCGTCCGCTATGCCCCCCAGCGCCGCGGGGACACGCCCTCGCGGCGCGGCGTCTTGTGGGCGATCCTCGGCTTGGTCATTGCGACGGTCGTGGCCGTCGCGGGCGCCGCGGTGCTCTGGTCGGGCGCCACGCTCCAGCCCGACTCGACCGCGCTCGCCCGCGTGCACCTGCAGCCGTTCGCGGGCAAGCTCGTCAGCGCCAGCGCGTCGGCGCCGGACGGGCGCCCGATCCCCCTGGTGCGTGTCAGCGGTCGTCTGACGCCCCGGGACCTGCTGGCACCCGGCGAGACCGTCTCCGTCGACGTGGTCGTCCGGCGGCCCAGCTGGCTCGGCTGGGCGCTCGGGAAGGAGCGCCACGAGCGGTTGACCATCCACGCGCCGGTTGCGCATGTGATGAGGCGCTGGGTGTCGGCGGCACAGGGCGAGCCGCCGCGGATCATGTTCGACATCCCCGTCGACGCGGTGGCACTCGGATCGCGGACGCGCCACGCGGCCAGCGGCCGCTTCGTCACGCTGCCGGCTTCCGCCCCCGCGGGGACGATGAAGGTCGCCGCCGCGGCCCGCAGCTGGGAACGCGTCGGCGCTCCCGAGCGGGTCAGCTGGTTCCCGCCGGCGCGTAGGCCGGTCGCGCTGGCCACCCCGGCGCCCGGGACCGCGGTAGCACCGGCCACGCCGGTGCGGCTGACCTTCTCGAAGCCCGTCGACGAAGCGCTTGGCTCGCAGATGCCGAAGCTCGAGCCGGCGACGCCCGGCCACTGGCACCGCGTGGACTCCCACACGGTCGCCTTCCAGCCAACAGGGTTCGGCGCGCGCATGGGTGGTGTGCTGCACGTGACGCTGCCCCACCGGCTCGCGGTCGCCACGTCGACCGGGCGTGGCCTGCGCGAGACGGACCGCATCGCGTGGTCGGTCCGCCCGGCGTCGACACTGCGTCTGCACCAACTACTCGCGCAGGCCGGCTACCTGCCGGTCACGTGGACGTCCGCCGGCGCAGACGTTGCGCGGACGCCCGCCGGGGAAGCGGAGGCCGCCGTCGACCCACCGAAGGGCACATTCCGGTGGCGCTACGCCAACACGCCGCCCGAATTGCGCCGGCAGTGGAAGCCCGAACAGGCCACCGAGATCACGCGCGGCGCAGTGATGATGTTCCAGGACACGCACCACCTGAACGTCGACGCGATCGCGGGACCGGCCGTTTGGAACGCCCTGCTGCGGGACGCCATCGCGCGGAAGCGGCACACGAAGGGCTACAGCTATGTGTACGTGCACCGCAACGTGCCGCAGCTGATGACGCTTTGGCACAACGGACACGTCGTGGTGCGCTCACCTGGCAACACCGGCGTGCCCGCCGCCCCGACCCAGCTCGGCACGTTCCCGGTGTTCGAGCACATTGCGGTCGGCACGATGAGCGGCAACAACCCCGACGGCTCCCACTACAACGATCCGGGCATCAAGTGGATCAGCTACTTCCATGGCGGCGAGGCGCTGCACGCATTCCCGCGCGCGTCGTTCGGCACGCCGCAGAGCCTGGGCTGTGTCGAGCTTCCGGAGGCGGCGGCGAAAACGGTCTGGCCGTACACGCCTATCGGCACGCTCGTCACGGTCGAGAGCTGACAAGCCGCTCAGGCGGCCACCTGCTTGCGTGCACGCGCACCCTTGACCGCGGCCTTCAGCGTGTGGATGTCGTAGGCGCCGTGGTGGCGCTGACCGTTGATGAAGAAAGTGGGCGTGCCGGAGACGGCGCTGAGCTCGGCACTCTCGACGTCGCGCGCCACGCGCCCGGCGTACTCGTGGCGCTTGAGCTCGCGTCGGAAGCGGTCGAGGTCCAGACCGATCTCCTCGGCGTAGCGGATCAGATCGGGGCCGCGCAGGGCGTCCTGGTGGTCCAGCAGCAGGTCGTGCATCTCCCAGAACTTGCCCTGTGACGCGGCCGCCTCGGACGCCTCGGCGGCGAGCTGTGCGTGCGGGTGGACGTCGGTGAGCGGCAGATGACGCCATACGTAGCGGACGTCGTCGCCGAGGTCCGACAGCAGCTGGCGCACGCTCGGCTCGGCGCGCCCGCAGTAGGGGCACTCGAAGTCGCCGTACTCGACCAGCGTGACCGGCGCATCCTCGGGCCCGCGGATGTGGTCCTCCTCAGGGTCGACGTCGGTCGCCAGGTCGATCAACTGCTCGGAGCGGCCAATCAAGAGCCGCAACCGGCGCTTGTAGGGCAGCCGGTCGATCACGCTGAAGATCGTCCCCGCGACGATGCTCGACAGGAATGCCCCCGAGAGCACGCCGAGCGTCGCCTCTTCGAGCTGCTCGCCGGTGAAGGCGCGGCTCGCGATCAGGAGCGAAACCGTGAAGCCGATCCCGGCCGCAGCACCGCCGCCCGCCAGGGCGCCCCAGCCGATCGGGGCGGTGGCGCGCCCACGGGTGACACGCTCCGCGACCCACGCGCCCGCGAGCACGCCGAGCGGCTTGCCAAGTACGTAGCCCACGACGATCCCCAGCGTGATCGGTGACGACACCGCGCGCCGCAGCACTTCGCCGTTCACTTGAACCCCGGCGTTGGCGAGCGCGAACAGCGGAACGATCACGTAGCTCGACCACGGGTGAAAGCGCTGCGCCAGGCGATCGTTCGGCGAGATCGCCTGCTCGAGGCTCAGGCTGGCGGTCCGCGCAAGCTCGGGAGTCGGCTGCTCGCGGAAGTCGCGGAACAGGCTGCTGGCACGTTCCAGGTCCTCGCGCGCCGCGGGATACGCGTACGTGAGCAACCCCATCGCGAGGCCGACGATGATCGGGTCGATCCCCGAGGAGTGCAGCGCGACCCACGTCGCGACTCCGAGCAGCAAATACGGCGCGCCACGTTGGATCCCGAGCCGGCGCAGGACGAGGACGACGCCGAAGAGGGCGACCGCCACCAGCATCGGCGCCACCTTCAGCGACTTCGTGTAGGCGATGGCGATCACTCCGAGGGCGAGGATGTCGTCGACCACCGCGACGGTGACCATGAACGCCCGCAGCCTGTTCGGGAAGCGCGGTCCCACCAGCGCGAGCAGGCCGAGCGCGAAGGCCGTGTCCGTCGACATCGCCACGCCCCAGCCGTCGGCTGACGAGTGGCCCGCGTTGAAGGCGAGGTAGATCGCGATCGGGACGGTCATGCCGCCGAGCGCCGCCAGTGCGGGCAGGGACACTCGGTGGCGGTCGCGCAGTTCGCCCAGGTCGAACTCGCGGCGAGCCTCCAGGCCGACGACGAAGAAGAAGATCGCCATCAACCCGTCATTGATCCAGTGGCGCAGGTCCTCGGAGATCGCGTGGCTGCCCAGGCGCACCGAGAACTCCGTCGTCCAGACGCTGTCGTAGGAGGAGGGGGAGATGTTTGCCCACACGAGCGCCGCGACCACGGCTATCAGCAGCACCGTGGCGCCGCCGGTCTCCGTGTTCAGGTAGTCACGGAGCGGGCTTCCGATCCGCCGGAGCGTTTGGCGGGTGGCAGACCCGGAATCAGAGTCAATATGAAGCTCTCGCGACTCATCCTGCGGTTCCTGATCGGCGGGCTGTTCGTCGGCCACGGCACTCAGAAACTATTCGGCTGGTTCGGCGGGGGTGGGCTCGAGGGCACCGGTGGGTTCTTCGAGAACCTCGGCTTGAAGCCGGGGAAGCGCAACGCGCTCCTTGCAGGCGCCGCGGAGGCGGGCGGAGGAGCGTTGTTCGCCACTGGTGTTGCACTGCCGCTTGCGGGTGCCGCGCTCACGGGCACGATGACGACGGCGATCCGCCATGTCCACGCGGAGAAAGGCCCGTGGAGCACGCAGGGCGGGTGGGAGTACAACGCGGTCCTGATTGCCGCCACGCTGGCGGTCGTCGAGGGTGAATGTGGCCTGGGATGGGCGCTCGCTGCGGGCGCCGCGGGCGCGGCGGGCTCCGTCGCGCTGTCGAAGCTTGCCGAGCAGGAGGCTGCAGATGGCACGGACCAGGCCGAAGGCGTCCCTTTCCAATCAGCGAGCGACCTCGCGCGAACTTGACCGGGCCGGCGGTAGTGTTCCGCCGAGCGTGACCACCAAACAGGGCACGGGAGCCCAGGTCCACCATCTCGAGTCTGACCCGGCATCGGTCCCCGCGGCCCGGCGGCTGGCGTGTGATTTCGCCGCCGACTACCTCGACTCCAAGCAGTTCAAGGCCTTCGAGCTGGTCGTGACGGAGATCGTCTCCAACGCCATCCGGCACGGCGGTGCGCCGGGCGACGAGATCCGCATGGCCATCACGCCGAAGGACAGCTTCATGTGCGTGCAGGTGACAGACCTGGGCCCTGGTCTCGTGCCAAAGCCCGGGGCACTCGAGGCGGACGACGACGGCGGCTTCGGGCTCTTCATCGTCGAGCATCTGACACGTCGGTGGGGCGTGACGCGCGAGAACAGCGAGACGCGCGTCTGGTTCGAGCTCGACTACGTCGCGCGCGCGGCCTAGCCGTTCGGCAGCGACGGATCGACGGCGCCGCCGAAGTCGGTGGTGTACGTCGCGCTGTCGCCCTGTTCGTCCTCGGGCACCTCGGGCGCGCCACGCTCGATGCCGATGCCCACGTCGGTGAACGCGGGCCGCAGGATGTCCGCGCGATGGCCGGGGGAGTGCATCCACGCCTGCACGATCGACGCCGGCGTCGACTTGCCGCCGACGCCGTAGGCGATGTTCTCGCCCGCTGACGCGGATATGCCGCGCGAGTAGCCGATCGCGCGCAGGCGATCGCCGACCGAGCGCCCGTCCACGGAGGTGTGCTCGAAGTAGCCGACCTGGACCATGTCGCGCGAGTGCTCCACGGACGTCGCAGTCAACAGGCCGTTCAGGCGCAGCGGCGGCAGGCCGCGCTGAGTGCGCTCGCGATTGAGCAGGCAGATCGTCGTCTGTCCCGCCGTGTCCAGACCGATCGCCCACGGTCGTGCCGTGGTCGGTCCGCACCGATCGGACGGCGCGCTCGAATCGCGTGGCCACAGCGCGAACCCGATTATGAACAGCGTGAGACAACCGGCGATCACGACCCCTGGGCGCACGTCGTCCCATCATGCACATCCCGAGCGGGGACTGACCAATTTGTGGCCGGGGCTAAGGCCGCGAGTGGCGTCGGACGATATTCGTGGTGCATGGCCCGGCGGAGGTCATTTACGCGTGCTCGCAAAGGTCGCCCGTTGGTGGTCGGCATCGTCGTGCCCATGGCCCTGGTCGGCGGTCTCCTCGCCGTCGCGATCACGTTGCTGGCGGCCAGCGCCGGCAAGCATGCAGCTGACAGGGAGATTGACACTCGCGCAGCAACGGTGAAGAAGGCCTGGGATGCCGTCGGGCGCCCGCAGGACAGTCGGCGGCTCGCCCGGTTGGGCACTCGCTTGAATGCCGAGCTCCGCGTGGTTCCAGGCCGTCACCCGGCGGAACCGGTCACGAGCGGCGGACTGCGTCGCTACGCATTCGCCACGCGCGACCGGCGCACGCTGCGCGTGGCGCTCTCCACCGCGCGCTCGACCGACGCGATCTCCAAGGGAGTGATCGCGGCGCTCATTGTCGGTCTCGCCGGAGCGCTGGTGCTGGCGGCGATGCTCTCGGCGTTGCTCGGTGCGGCGGCGATGGCCCCGCTGCGCGCACTGACGTCAGCGATCGGACGCGTGCGCGGCGGTGTACAGGATGCCCGCGCCCCGCTCACCGGGGCGCGTGAGGTGCGCGCTGCTGCGGACGCGTTCAACGACGTCGCGGACCTCATGGCCGAGTTGGATCGCGCGGCGGGCACGGATCCGCTCACCGGACTGCCCACCGGCCGGCACGTGCGGCGGGCGATCGAGGTGGAGATCAAGCGCGCCGAGCGCGAGCTGGCGCCCATGGCGCTGGTGCTGGTCGACCTGGACGACCTCAAGCGCGTCAACGACGCGCACGGCAAGCAGGCGGGCGACCTGCTCCTGCAGACGCTCGTGGAGCGCCTCGCGCCACACCTGCGCGCCACCGACGTCTTCGGCCGCGTGGTCGGCGACGAGTTCGCGCTGATCCTGCCGAAGGCGAGCGCGGACCACGCGGAAGGAGTGATCTCCCGCGCGCGCGAAGCGATCGCCGACGTCGAGCTGGACGGCTTCACGATCTCCTTCTGCGCCGGCTACGCGCTGTTCCCGAGCGACGGTCGCGACGCCGACACGCTCATGCAGGCGGCGGAGGGCGCCCTGAAGCTCGCGAAGCGCGAGGGCGACGCGACCCGCCGCTATGACCCGAACGAGGTCTCGCTGAAGCACAACGAGGGCGATCGCCACGAGGTGGTCGCGGTGATCGGGGCGGCCGACGGTCTCACGGCGGTGTTCCAGCCGCTCGTCGCGCTTGCTACCGGGCAGGTGTCGGGCTACGAGGCGCTCACGCGCTTCAAGCAGCCGCCCAAGCGCTTTCCGGACCAGTGGTTCCACCTGGCCGCGCGGGTGGGACTCGGTGCCGCGCTCGAGGCGCATGCGGTCAAGAAGGCTCTCGAGGTGCCCGGCCGCCCGAAGGGGACTTACCTGTCGCTGAACCTGAGCCCGTCGACGCTGCGCGCGCCGGAGGTTCAGAAGGCGCTGCCGTACGACCTGAGCGGGCTGGTGATCGAGATCACCGAGCACGAGCTCGCGGCCGACGAGGTGACGCTGGCGGTGGACCTGGCGGACATGCGCGCGCGCGGCGCGCGCGTGGCAGTGGACGACGCGGGCGCGGGCTACGCGGGCCTGCAGCAGCTGATGCGGGTGGCTCCCGACCTGATCAAGCTCGACCGCTCGCTCGTGCAGAACATCAACGAAGACACGGCCAAGCAGGCGCTCGTCGAGTCGTTCGTGCGCTTCGGCCGCCGTACCGGCGCGCAGGTCGTGGCGGAGGGCATCGAGACGGAGGAGGAGCTGCGCGTGCTGGCGGACCTCGACGTGACCTACGGCCAGGGCTACTTCCTCGCGAAGCCCGGTCCGGCGTGGGCCTGCATCTCGCCGTGGGTCAGTGAGAAGCTTCTGCGCCGCAGCCTTGGCGGGCAGATGACCACCGAGGCGATCTCGAAGCTTCCGGTCGGAAGCGACCAGCGCCTGGCGGCAGTCAGCTCGCGGATCGCGCGAGCAGTCTCGATGGACGACCTGCACGAGCTCATTCCGGTGATTGCCGACGAGCTGGGGGCGGACGAGCTGGTGCTGTTCATGCGTGGGTACGACGGCAGCCTCGAGGCCGTGAACCCGCACGTCTGGCTACCTGAGGGCGGACGCCTCAACATGGCCCACTTCCCGGGATTCGAGGGGGTGCTGCGAACCGGCGATCCGGAGCAGTTCCTCAGCGATCGCGGCTCCAGCACGACGACGAGCATGGGCGAGGTCGCGCTGCTGGCCAACAGCGGCTTCGGGTCACTGCTGGCGGTACCGGTTGGCCCACACGCGCTTCTGCAGGCGTTCCACGCCGACCAGCGGCCGTGGAGCCGGGCGCAGACGAACCGCGCGCTCGTGCTGGCCTACCAGCTGGCGCCCGTGCTGGCGACGCTGGCAGCGCACGCGCCGGCGGTCTAGTCGTCCGTCTGCTTCTCCTCGTCCTTCGACTCGCCTGACGCCTCGTCCCCCTCCTTCTCCTCACCGGGCATGGCCGGCGCCTCGGGGTCGGTCGGGCCGCCCGGGATCGGGTCGCCCTTGTACTCGTCGGGGTTGTCGACCTCCTCGCCCTTCACCTCGACGCTTCCGTCGTCGTGGTGGCGGACCGAATGCTCGCCGAGCGCTTCTTCGTGATGCTCGTCGTAGCCCGACTGGTCTTCCGAGCCGCCAAAGGTCTCGTACTTGGCCTCGTCGTCGGGCCAGTCCTCGAGCTTGTCGGGAGGGTCCTTCTCGACCTCCTCCATCTTCGCCTTGGCGCGCTCATGCTTCTCCTCGGCCTCCTGCGCCTTCTGCCGCTCGTCGCTCTGCCCCTCGCCTTGCGGCTGCTCCTGGCCGTCGTCCTGCTGCTGCCCGGTTTGCTCCTCGGTTTCCTCGGTGCTCATGTCAGGTGCACTACCCGGCGCGCGACGTCCATCACGCGTCTGGCAGGCTTCGCCAATGCAGTTCGAGGACGTCTTCGCCGTCCTGGGCGTCCTCTTGATGGGCGGCGCCCTGATCGCCGGCATCGCGCGCCGCTCGTTCCTGTCGCTGACGGCCATCTTCGTCGTAGCGGGCTTCGTGCTCGGCAAGGGCGGGCTGAAGGTTCTCGAGTTCGACGCCCAGTCGCAGTTCGTCGAGATCCTCGCGGTGGTAGCGCTGATCCTCATCCTCTTCCGCGACGGGCTTGAGGTCGAATACGAGATGCTGCAGAAGGAGTGGCGACTGCCGCTGCGCAAGCTCGTGCTGGCCATGCCGATCACCTGCGTGCTGGTTGCTTGCGTGACCAAGCTGGTGACGGGCCTCGATTGGACGCAATCGTTCCTGCTCGGCGCGCTGCTGTCGCCGACGGATCCCGTGTTGTCGTCGAGCGTCGTCACGAACATGCGCGTGCCGCGTCTGATCCGGCACTCGCTGAACCTCGAGTCCGGGCTGAACGACGGCCTCGCCCTGCCGGCGGTGCTCGCTTTCGCATATTCGCTCGATCCGACCAAAGGCGACTTCACCTGGTGGAAGTTCGTGCTGCAGGATGTGACGCTCGGCTTCGGCGTCGGGATCGCGGTCGGCTTCGTGACGGCGCTGCCGAGGCCGGACGAGAAATCGTTGTATGCGCTCGGCGTCGCGTTCGCGACCTATGCCTTGGCGCATGCGCTCCACGGCAACGGGCTGATCGCGGTGTTCGTCTGCGCGATCACGCTCGGCATCAGGCGGCAGGACATCCGGCACGCGTTCGAGAGCCAGGCGGAGGACATCATCGAGATCGTCAAGCTCGGCGTCTTCGTCGTCTTCGGTTCGCTCCTCACGCTCAACGGGTTGTTCGGCGACGGTGCGGCCGCGGTCGCCATCGCCGCGTTCACGCTCCTGCTCGCGAGGCCGGTAGCGGTGCTCCTGGCGTCGATTGGAACACGCACCGACCTGCCGACGCGGCTGTTCATGGGCTGGTTCGGGCCGAAGGGCGTGGCGACGATGACGTTCTCGCTACTGGTACTCGGCGAAGGAATTGCGGCGGGCAGCCGGATCTTCAACATCGCGGCCCTGACCGTGTTCATCTCGATCCTTGCCCATGGCCTCACTGACACCCCCGGCGCCAACGCGATCGCGCGGCATGCAGAGCGGGTCCCCTCGGCTTAGCATCCCGCCGCATGGACATCTGGGACATCCGCTCGCTCGACGTTCAGCCGCACCAGCCGCAGATCCTGCGCTCCGACGACGGCGCGGCGAGGGCGATCGCGATCCACTTGCCCGCAGGCGAAGAGCTCCAGGAGCACGAGGTTCACGAGCACGCCTATCTCGTGGTGATGGACGGCGAAGTCGAGCTGGGGCAGGACGGCGAGAACCAGACGGCGGCCGCCGGGACTGTTGCCCACTGGGTGCCCCAGCAGCGCCATGAAGTCCGCGCCACGAGCGACGCCAAGCTGCTGCTGGTGCTGGCGCCCTGGCCGGGCCTGGGTCATCCCAGCAACCGCGAGGAGCGGGCCACCTAGAGCCTGGCTCACGCGTCCGTTCTAACATCGGGCCCGTTGGATCCTGCCCGCAAACGCAAGATCAGGTTGATCGTGGCCCTGTCCGCCGCGGTGCTGCTGGCGTCGGCGCTCATCTACACGAGCTTCAGCGCCGCCACCGAGGCCAGCACGCCGTCGCAGCTCCTCAAGAGCACGGTCTCGCCTGATCGCTCGATCGAGCTGACCGGCAAGGTTGCCGCGGGATCGGTCCACGAGTCCGGGGACACGCTGCGCTTCGCGGTCCGCGACCGCAACGGCCGGGGCCCGCGGGTTCCCGTGGTCTACACGGGCGTGGTGCCGGATCCGTTCCGCGTCGGGCGCGAGGTGATCGTGACCGGGAAGCTGCGCAACGGCACGTTCATGGGCGAGCGTGACTCGCTCGTCACAAAGTGCCCGTCGAAGTTCCAGACGAAGCCCGGCGCGAGCGCGACGTAGATGGCCGCGGTCGGCAGCGCATGCCTGGCCGTCGGGTTGCTGACGGCGCTCTATGCGATCGGGGCCGCGATCTACGGAGCGCGCGGCGGTGGGCGGCGCTGGGTCGTCTCGGCGCGGCACGCGATGTACGCGCTCGCGGGGCTTCTGGTCACGGCCTTCGTGATCCTCGAAGCCGCCTACCTGCGCTCGGACTTCTCGTACTCGCTGGTGGCGACCAACTCGTCCACCGACACGCCGACCTTCTACAAGTTCACCGCCGTCTGGTCGAGCCAGGCCGGCTCGCTGTTGCTTTGGGTGACGCTGCTGTCGCTGTTTTCGAGCGCGGTGCTGCGCGTCACGCGCAACCAGCAGCCGGAGGTCGTGCCGTATGCGACAGCGGTGCTTGGCGTGATCGCCTCGTTCTTCCTGATCCTGACGGTCTTCTACGCGAGCCCGTTCGACACGCTTGCGAACCCGCCGGCCGAGGGCAACGGCCTCAACCCGCTGCTGCGCCACCCGGCGATGATGTTCCACCCGCCGATGCTCTACACGGGCTACGTCGGCTTCTCGATTCCGTTCGCGTTCGCGGTGGGCGCGCTGATCACGCGGCGCACCGGCATGGACTGGATCCGCGCAACGCGCCGCTTCGCGCTGATCGCGTGGACGTTCCTCGGCTTCGGGATCATGCTCGGTTCGCTGTGGTCGTTCGCCGAGCTCGGCTGGGGCGGCTACTGGGGCTGGGACGCGGTCGAGAATGCATCGCTCATGCCGTGGCTGGTTGGGACCGCCTACCTGCACTCGATCCAAGTCGAGGAGAAGCGCGGGATGCTGCGCGTGTGGAACGTCTCGCTTGTGATGGCGTCGTTCGTGCTGGCGCTGCTGGGGACGTTCCTCGTGCGCTCGGGGATCCTCGACTCGATCCACGCGTTCGGCGCGTCGACGCTCGGCAAGCCGTTCCTCATCTTCATCGGCTCCTGCGCGATCGGATCGACGGCGCTGGTTGTCAGCCGGCTTGACCACCTGCGGTCCGACGCGAAGCTCGAGTCGATTTGGTCCCGCGAGGGCGCGTTCCTGCTGAACAACCTCGTTCTGGTGGCGCTCGCGTTCGTGATCTGGTGGGGCACCTTCTTCCCGCTGATCTCGGAGGCTCTGCACGGCAAGAAGGCGAGCGTGGGACCGCCATGGTTCGACCGTTACACGGTGCCGCTGGCGCTCGTGCTCGTTCTGCTCGCGGGCATCGGCCCGGTGCTGACATGGCGCAAGGTCTCGAAACGGGCACTGCGCCGCACGCTCGTCGCGCCGCTGGTGATCGCCGCCGCCGTCTTTGTCGGGCTGCTCCTGCTGACCGACGCTTCACACAGCTGGACGTCGCTGGCGATGTTCACGCTGATCTCGTTCGTGCTCGCCGTAGTCGGGCAGGAGTTCTGGCGCGGCGTCGGCGCGCGGCGCGTGATGACGCGCGAGGCGCCGCCCACCGCACTGGTGCGTCTCGTCGGGCGCAACCGCAGGCGCTGGGGCGGCTACATCGTGCACGTCGGGATCGCAGTCCTGTTCCTCGGCGTCGCCGCATCGTCGGCGTTTCACTCGCAGCGCGACGTACGGATGAAGCAGGGGCAGACGACGGACGTCGGCGGCTACAAGGTCAAGTACCTGCGCCCGACGGCGGACGTCGGCCACGACACGTCCGGCACCGGCGCGCCGATCTCGCTCGGAGCGGTGCTCGACGTGTCGAAGGACGGGCACCACACGATCGTCCGGCCGAAGCGCAACTTCTACCCGGTCAACGATCCGAGCCTCCCGATGATCGCGCGCTTCTTCGCGGGTGAGCCCACCAGCGAGGTCGACGTGCGCTGGGGGCTCAAGCGAGATCTCTGGTTCGCCGTACAGCCCGACCTCGCGAGCCTGACCCCGGCGATTCGCGAGGCCGACCGCAAGTTCGGGGGGCCGCAGTTCGCGAAGTACCAGGCGCTGTTGATCGCGACGATCGCGAATAGCTACGCGCATGACCCGCCCGCGGCGAACTTCCGGATGATCGTCTCGCCGGGGGTGTCGTTCATCTGGATCGGCGGACTGATCGCAGTCTTCGGCGCGCTGATCGCCCTGTGGCCCGGCGCCGAAACGCGCCGCCGCGCGGTGCGCTCCGTGTACGCCGCGAAGCTCGCGCGCGAGCTGTCGCGAGCCTGACGGTGCGGCGCGAGCTGTCCGGCGGCTACGAGCTCGATGATGACCGCCGGCGCATCGATCTCGACGTCGTGCACGCCTACGTCGGCGGAGTCTCGTACTGGGCCAAGGGGCGCTCGCGCGAGAAGATGGAGCGCGCGATCGCAGGATCGGCGCGCGTGATCGGCTTGTACGCGCCGGACGGAGCGCAGGCAGGGTTCCTGCGAGTGATCTCGGACAGCGCCACGTATGCCTACCTGGCGGACGTCTTCGTGCTCGACGGACACCGCGGCCGGGGCTTGGGCGTCGAACTCGTGCGCGAAGCGGTCGACACCGAGCCGTGGAAGCACATGAGCTGGCATCTGCGGACCAAGGACGCGCAGTCGCTGTACGCGCGCTTCGGCTTCCACCGGCCGAGCGAGCGCAGCCTGGAGCGCTGATGGAATTCGTGCTGGCAGCGCTGTTGTTGGCCGCGGTCGTCGCGTTCGTCGTGACGGGCCCGCTGCGGCGCTCCGGCGACCAGGAACGGGTCGAGGACGATCGCAGCGCTGCGCTCGAGGCGGCGAAGGAGGCGAAGTACCGCGAGATCCGCGACGCCGAGCTGGACTACCGGATGGGGAAGCTCTCGGAGGAGGACTGGCGCGCCGCTGATCGTGAGCTGCGTGCCCAGGCGATCGAGATACTCCACCAGATCGACGGCTAAGCTGGCACCCGTGCACGCGGTTCTCAGCGCACTTCAGGTCTTCATCTCGATCATCCTGATCGCCCTGATCCTCATGCATTCCGGCAAGGATGCGGGGCTCTCGGGTGCCTTCGGCGTCGGCGGCGGCAGCCAGCTCGGCAGCGGCTCATTGGTCGAGCGCAACCTGAACCGCTGGACGATTCTGTTCGCGCTCCTGTTCGTCGGGAACGTGATCTTGCTTCTCAAGACCTAGGCATCCCGTTCTCCGGCGTCCTCGGTTCTCGGCGTACCGAGCACGCCTTCGAACCTGCGTCCTTTGATAACGGGCGCCTAGGCCTTGAGGCCCCGTCAGGCTCCTCCGCTGAAGCGCAGTGTGGAGCGGATCGCCGGCGCCACGGTGCCCGTCGCGAAGCGGCGACCGTAGAACTCGCCTTCGTTCCAAAGGAGGTGATCACGCGTGAGCTCTTCCGTCGTCTCCAGCACGCGCAGGACACTGTCCGTCAAGCGCAGGTCTTCGAGTGGCGCCGCGATCTGCCCGTCCTCGATCAGGAAGGTGCCGTCGCGGGTCACGCCCGTGATCAGCGTCTCGTTCGGGCGGATGGCGTTCGTGTACCAGAGGCGCGTCACGTAGACGCCACGCTCGATCGGGGCGCAGAGCTCCGCTTCGTCCGCGGCGCCGCCACCCGCGAGCACCATGTTCCACGGCATCGCGCCCCATGACGAACCGCCGGGGGAGAGGGCGTGCCCGGTGCTGCGCGCGCCGTCGACCAGGGCGGCGCTGCGCGTGTCGTGAGCGACGTTCGACGCCACCCCGTCCTGGATGAGCGGCAGCGGGGCTTTCGGAACGCCCTCGGCGTCGAACGCGCGCGGCAGCGTGCGCGGGTAGCGCGGCGAGTCGGAGAGGTTGACCTGTGAGGCGACGACCTGCTTTCCGAGGCGCCCGACCAGCGCGCCGCGGCCCTCGGCGTGGGCGAGGCCATTGAAGGCCGCCAGTGCGAGCCAGTCGAGCATCTCGGCGATCGCCGCGGGGGCGAGGACGACCCGGTACTCGCCCGGCTCGGCTCGGGCGACGTCGCGGCGCTGCGCGAACGCGCCCGACGCGCGTAGGGCGGCGGCCTCGGCCGTGGCCCGCGGGTCCAGGTCTGCGAGGCTCACGCCGCTGCGGTTGGCCCATCCGCTGCGGCCGTCCGGGGCGATGCAGGTTGTCTTCATGAACGCGTCGGTCACCCGGTCCACGGCGGCGATGCCGGTCGACGTCGCGATCGTTGTCTCGACGTCGCCGAGCGACCAGACACCGTGCGCCTCGACGCCGTGCTCCTCGGCAACCTCGAACGCCGTAGCCAGAGCGCGGCCGCCGGCAGCCGGATCGAGCTCAGCGGTCTGCGCGTCGAAGCCGTCGTGCGGCCTGATCGGAGCCGGCTCGGGGAACCCGGGGTATGAGCCGGAGGCGCGCGTGCGCGCGGCGGACTCGGCAGCCGCTTCAGCGGCGCGCGCACACGTCGCGAGCGACTCATCGTCGTCGCGATTCGTGGAGGCGCTTCCCACGTGACCGTCACGGAGGACCGTGATCGACACGGTCGCATCTTCGATCGCCGTGGCCTGCGTCGGACGTGAGCGAGCAAAACGCAAAAGCAGCGACCGCTCGCTGACGACGGTCGCAAGAGCACCGTCGCCACCGCGCACATGCGTTAAGGCACGCTCAGCTGGGTCGAGCGCGCTCACGCGATTCCGACTTGGACATTCCGGAAACGGGCGGGCGCCGTTCCGTGTGAGACGCGCATGGACTGACCCGGCTCGCCCTTGCCGCAGTTCAGGACTCCCCAGAGCTTCCAAGCCGGGCGCGAGCAGATCGCGTCGAGGCCGCCCCAGAATTGCGGCGTGATGCCGGCGTAGGTCGGGTTGCGCAGCATTCGCGTGCGCTGGCCGTTCTGGATTTCCCACGCGATTTCCGTACCGAACTGGAAGTGGAGGCGACGCTGGTCGATCGACCACGACCTGTTCGTCTCCATGTAGATGCCGCTCTCGGTCGCCGCGATCAGGTCCTCGAGCGATCCGGCGTCGCCCGGCTCGAGGTTCACGTTCGTCATGCGGACGATCGGCTGGCGCGCGAACCCGTCGGCGCGCATGCATCCGGCTGAGCGCTCGAGCCCGATCGACGCGGCGGACTCGCGACCGGACAGGAAGCCACGCAGAACGCCCGCGCGCACGATTGGCACGGCGCGCCCTTCGACCCCCTCGTCGTCCCAGCGGTAGCTGCCGAGACCGCCAGGGCTGGTCGCGTCGGCCGTCACGTTCATGAGCTCCGAGCCGTACCGCAAGACACCGATTGCGTCCGGCGCAACCCAGCTCGTGCCTGCATACGACGCCTCGCCGCCCAGTACACGGTCGAGCTCGACAGCGTGCCCAACCGACTCGTGCACCTGCAGCGCGAGCTGCTCGCCGTCGAGGATGAGCGTCGTCGTGGTCGACGGACACGCGTCGGCGCTGAGCAGCGCGATCGCCTCCTCGGCCACGCGTGGCGCCTCCGCGACCAGCGGCATCTCGTCGAAGTGCTCATAGCCGGCCTGGTGTGTGTCGCCACGGTGCGAGCCCGGGAACGACCGCACCTGCACCTCGTCGCCCTCCACCGCGGTTGCGGCCAAGCCGGCGCCGGTCTCGACGACGCGCTGGTCGTAGAGCGCACCCTCGGTGGAGGCGAAGATCGTGTCGCGGGCGGAGGCGCCGAAGTGCGCTTGCCGCAGGTTGAGCCGCCGGTCGTTTCCGAGCGCGGTGTCGGCCGCGATCAGCCGCTCGAGCTTGCGCTCCAAGGGGACCTCGAACGGGTCGGTGCCCTCGCCGCCGCGGTGCTCGCCGCGCGCCACCGGCTCCGGCGCGAGCGGGGTGTCGGCGGCCCGTGGTTGCGCTCGGGCGATCGCGAGCGCGCGTTCGAGCGCCGCTTCGGCGCCGGCCTTCGTCGTGTCGCGCGTGGCGGCGAAGCCCCAAGCGCCGCCTACGCGGACCCGTACGCCAATGCCTTCGTCCTCGTCGCGATGCAGTTCATCGACCTCGCCGTTGCGCGTCGCGAGGAACTCCGAGCGCTCACGGACGAAGCGCGCATCGGCGTATGCGCCGCCGGCTGCGGCGGCATCCATGAGTTGGCTAAGGCGGTCGTGCACGGCGGCCACGCTAAAGGTAGGTCGCAGGATGCCGATGCCTAACGTGGAAAACAAGCATCCGACAAAGGCACCCCCGTCGCGAGGCGGGCTCGCAAAGCCAACGGGACTCCTCAAACGAGTCGGCCGGGCTCCCGAAGATGACAAGGCTCCAGACACTTACTTTCGCACTCGTTCTCGTGCTGGCCCTGCCGGCGACCGCGTTCGCCAACTGCGGCTCTGCGTCCAATGTGGATCCCGCCGCGCCCGGCGCGTCGATGCCGGCGGCTCGCAACGCGACGCTCTGCCTGCTGAACCACGAGCGCACCATGCGCCACCTCGGCAAGCTGCGTTTCAACCACAGGCTCGAGCTTGCGGGGCTGCGCCACGCGCGCGACATGGTGGAGAACCAGTACTTCTCGCACGACGCGCCGTCCGGCCAGGACTTCGTGCAGCGCATCATGAACACCGACTACGTGCCGGCGCGCGCGAGCTGGTTCCTGGGCGAGAACCTGGCGTGGGGCGACCGGAGCAAGTCGACCCCGCGCGCGATCGTCCGCGCGTGGATGGCCAGCTTGGGCCACCGGCACAACATCCTCACGCCCGAGTTTCGCGAGATCGGAATCGCCATTGTCGCCGGCGCGCCGGTCAGCGGCGTCCGGCAGGCGGCAACGTACGCGACAGAGTTCGGGGCCGTAAACCGCTGAGCCTTTACGCTGCCGAGCGATGAGCGACGACGGTCAGCTCGACCTCGGGAGCGCACACGACCTGCTGAAACCGGGCGGCCTGTCGTCACCACACGACGGCAGCGCCATCGGCACGTTCCCACCGATTGCCGACTACGCCTATCTCTCCGACTGCGAGGTCGGTGCGCTGGTCGCGCCGAGCGGCAACGTCGAGTGGCTGTGCCCACCGCGCTACGACGCGCCGAGCGTCTTCGGCGCGCTGCTCGATCGCGACGCCGGGCGCTTCCGGCTGGGTCCTGCCGACGTGCTCGTGCCCGCATCGCGCCGCTACCTGCCTGGCACGATGATCCTCGAGACCACCTGGATGACGCGCGCGGGCTGGCTCGTTGTCTACGACTTCCTCGCGGTCGGCCCGTGGCATCACGAGGAGGAGCGCGAGGTGAAGCACCGGCGGGCGCCCTCTGACTACGAGGCCGAGGACTGCTTCGTCCGCATCGCCTCGTGCGTGCAGGGGCTGATCGATCTGAACATGGAGTGCGCGCCGCAGTTCGACTTCGCGCAGAAGCCGGGCACGTGGGAGTACAGCGGCCCCGGTTACACGCAGGCGCTCGCGACGGCCGAGGACAGCCGTGTGCACCTGGCGCTGAACAGCTCGCTGCGCGTGGGGTTCGAGGCACGCCTGGCGGGCGCGCGCACGAGCCTGCGCGAGAACGAGTCGGCGTTCGTGTCACTCAGCTGGTCGGACTCGCGCCGCGGGCCGGAGACGACCGAAGAGGCGTACGCGTGGATGCACCGCACGGCGAACTTCTGGCGCGAGTGGCTGAACCAGGGGACGCTGCCAGACCACCGCTGGCGGAGCTACCTGGAGCGCAGCGCGATGACGCTCAAAGGGCTGTCGTACGCGCCGACCGGCGCGGTGATCGCTGCGCCCACGACCTCGCTGCCGCGCGAGCCGGGGGGCGAACGGAACTGGGACTCGCGCTACGTCTTCCTGCGCGACGCGGCATTCACGCTGTGGGCCCTTTACAGCCTCGACTTCGATTGGGAGGCCGACGACTTCTTTTACTTCCTCGCCGACCAGGCGGGGGAGGACGGCTCGCTGCAGAACATCTACACCGTCACTGGCGACGGCTCGCTGGAGGAGCGCACGCTCCCGCACCTGGCCGGCTACGAGGGTGCGCGGCCGGTGCGCGTCGGCAACGCTGCCTACGAGTACGTCCAGCACGACGTCTGGGGCGCGGTGCTCGACGCCGCCTATCTACACGCGCGCTCGCGCGACAAGCTGCCCGAGCGGGTCTGGCCGATCGTCCGCAAGCAGGTGGACACCGCGGTCGAGCGCTGGCGGCTGCCCGATCGCGGCATCTGGGCGCTGCGCGGCGAGCCGCGGCACTACACGTCCTCGAAGGTGATGTGCTGGGCGGCCTGCGATCGGGGTGCGCGGCTGGCCGAGCTGCGCGACGAGCTCGACATCGCGCGCGAGTGGCAGGCGGTCGCCGACGAGATCAAGGAGGACGTGCTCGAGCATGCGCTCGACGAGCGCGGCGTCTTCACCATGTACTACGGGACCACCGAGCTGGACGCCTCTGCGCTCCTTCTGCCGCTGGTCCGGTTCCTGCCGCCGGACGACTACCGCATCCGGAACACCGTCTTCGCCGTCGCCGACGAGCTGGTGGAGAACGGCGTCGTCTTGCGCCATCACCCCCACAGCGACGAGCCGCTGCACG
>DATBDN010000014.1:0-27392 GCA_036269895.1 Thermoleophilaceae bacterium | reverse complement strand
ACGCAGGTGTCGGCCTCGGCCTGGCAATCGTCAAGAGCATCACCGAAGCACACGACGGGAACCTCACCATCACCCCCCGTGCCGACGGCGGGCTCTGCGTCACGGTGGAACTACTCGCTGCGCCACCGCACGCGGGCAGATAACGAGATCGCGGGGACCATCCGTCATGTCACCACTCGGTACTTGAGGTGCGTGACGCCGGGCGCCTCGACAGCACGGACCTGCTCGAGCCGCACCTCCGCGTCCCCGAGCTCGGGGAAGGGGCGAGCGCCGCCGCCGAGCAACACTGGAACCACGTGGAGCTCGAGCTCGTCCAGCAGTCCCGCTGCCAGGTACTGCTGAACGATGTTGCCGCCGCCCCAAAGCATGACGTCTTTGCCACCGGCGGCCTTCGTTGCCTGGTCGAGCGCGGACCCGATTCCGTCGGTGACGAAGTGGAACGTCGTCCCTCCTTCCATCTCCACGGGATCACGCGGGTAATGGGTCACGATGAAGACGGGATAGTGGTACGGCGGGTTGTCGCCCCACCAGCCCGTCCACTCGTCGTCCCAGGCACCACCGCCGATCGGGCCGAACATGTTCCGGCCCATCACCGCAGCGCCGAGGTTCTCGCGCGATTCCTCGACTATCCGTGCGCTCGCGTTCACCTCGCCGCCCCGCTTGTCGTGCGCCTCGCGCCAGGCGGCCAGCGGAACCACCCAGCCGTGGAGCCGCTCGCCGCCCTCGCCGAGCGGGTTCTCCTCGCTCTGGTTCGGGCCGGCGACGAAACCGTCCAGCGAGATCGAGATATGACACCTGAGCTTGCTCATCGTGCCTCCTTAGCAGCTGATGCGCCGGCGCGTCGGGTCAGGTTGGCGAACGTGTGCGCGATGGCTGAAACGCGATACGTTTATCACCGGTAAACGCCAATGACTGGTGAGCGCCCGACAACCGCAGATCCGCAGCCGGGCGGTCGCGACCCAGCGCCCGGCGAGCTCGGGCTCATACAGGGCTTCATCAACACCCGCTGGAACTTGCGCGACCCCCGGCACAGCGAGACCTTCGCGAGCGGCGCAGCACTGGCTGACTGGCTCCGATCGCGCGGGTTGCTCGCGGGCGCGGCTCGCCTGGGGCAAGGCGACCTCGAGCGTGCCCTGGCGGTGCGCGAAGGCCTACGGGCGCTCGCGTTCGCCAACAACGATCACGACCTCGACCTCGGCGCAATCGAGGCGATGCGCGACGCCTCTCGCGGGGTCGCAACGCAGATACGCATCGAGCCCGATGGCCCGCAGTTCGTGCCTGAGGCGACGGCGAGCCTCGACGCCGCGCTCGGCGCAATCTTCGCGATCGTCGCCCGCGCGATGATCAACGGCTCCTGGCAACGGCTCAAGGCGTGTCCCGGGCGTCACTGCGGGTGGGTGTTCTATGACTCCTCACGAAACAAGAGCGCGCGCTGGTGCTCGATGCAGGTGTGCGGGGACCGGGAGAAATCCCGTGCGTACTACCGTCGAAGGACCGGCCGAGAACTCTCAGCGTGAGCGCCCGCCACCGCGGCGCAGCGCTCCCGCGCGTGGTAGCTGCATTTGCGCTCGCCGCGGCCGCGCCGTTGTTGTTCAGCGCGAGCGGCAACGTCGTCAACAACATGGTCCTAGCCGCCGCCTACGTGGTGATGGCGCTCGGGCTCAACGTCATCGTGGGCTACGCAGGCCTGCTCGACCTCGGCTATGTGGCCTTTTACGCGATCGGCGCTTATACGGCTGCCTATTTCGGCTCGGGTTACTGGGGCATCCACGTCGGCTTCATGCTCATCCTCGCGCTCGCGGTAGCGGCCACGGCTGTCGCCGGCACCCTGATCGGCGTGCCGACCCTGCGCCTGCGCGGCGACTACATCGCGGTCGTCACACTCGCCTTCGGCGAGATCATCGGTCAGATCGTGTCCAACGGCCAGAGCATCGAGATCTTCGGCGGCACGCTCACGGCCGGCCCGATCCCTACCGGACCGATCGACCCCATCGGCCTGCCCCTGATCGGTCGCTTCGGAGGCTTGGACCTACGCCCCTGGTACTGGTTCGCGCTCGCGCTCGTCGCGGTCGCGCTCGTCGTGACCGTCAACCTGCGCGACTCGCGCCTCGGGCGCGCCTGGCTCGCCTTGCGCGAGGACGAGGAGGCCGCCGCCTTCGCCGGGATTCCCATCGTCCGCACGAAACTCCTTGCGTACGCGACGGGCGCCGCGTTCGGCGGGATCTCGGGCGCGTTCCTCGCCTCATATCTGGGCTACGTCAACGCGGGCCAGTTCGAGTTCTACGTCTCGATCTTCATCCTCACGATGGTCGTGCTGGGCGGCGTCGGATCGATTTCGGGCGTCGTGATGGGCGCGATCATCCTTTCGCTGATCAACAACTACCTCGTGCGCGATCTTCTGTTCGACCTCCCTCGCAAGGTCGGCCTCGGATTCGACCTGACGGCGATCAACTCCGCCATCTACGGCGTGATCCTCGTGTTGGTGATGCTCCTCCGCCCGCAGGGACTCGTGCCGACCCGGCGGACCGCGCCATCGCCGCTCAGGGCGCCCGCAGCAGCGCTGCCTCGATCGCGCGCAGTTGGTCGACCTCGCCGCGAATCCCCGCGCGCGCATCGTTGAAGATGAATGCCTCGGCGAGGCGCACGATCGCCAGGGCCAACGTCTCGACATCGAGCGGTGGCGTGTATGCGCCGGCATCCACCTCGCCGGCGATGATCGCGGCGATCCGCTCGACCATGCGTGGTGTGACCACGCCCTCGCTCGAGGTGATGATCCGCAGCGCCGCCTCACGCTCCTGGGCGAGAAGCGACCGCAGCGCGGGCGCATCGGCGAGCGCGCGGTTGAAGCGGTCGAAGATCTCGAGGAGGCGCTCCGCACCGTGTCCGCGCACGCGCTCGGCAATCGAGGTCAAGAGGTCTTCGGCTGCGCGCGCTACCACGTTGCCGACGAGCTCCTCCCGTGAGCCAAACCAGCGGTAGATCGTGGTCCGCCCCACCCCGAGCTCGCCTGAGATTGCCCGCAGATCGATCCGCTGCCCGCGCAGGTAGAGCCCCAGCGCGAGATCGAGGACGTCCGCCGGGGCTGCGGCGGCGGGCCGCCCGCGCCGCGGTGGTTCGGTTTCTAGTTCGGCCACGCCACGGCAGTGTCACGCACTGGAACAGTGTTTCGCATTCGGAACATACGGCAATCAATGTTCCAAACACTGTTCAAGCGCTCGGGGGTTCCAATGACGGCGAACACGGACCAGCACACGATCACCCTCCACGGCCATGCGCTCGCCTACCGCATGGCCGGCAACGGGCCCGCCCTGCTCCTCATCCACGGCATGGCCGGGACCAACGCTGTCTGGGAGGAAGTCTTTCCTGAGCTGACGACCGACCACACGGTGATCGCTCCGGACCTCCCCGGTCACGGCGCGTCCGGCGCCCCCGCCGGCGATTACTCCCTGGGCGCCATGGCGGCAACCCTGCGCGACCTCTTGCTGACGCTCGGACACGAGGGTGCGACCGTCGTCGGTCACTCGCTCGGCGGCGGGGTCGCCATGCAGTTCTCCTATCTCTTCCCCGAGTACACCCACCGACTCGTGCTGGTCTCGAGCGGAGGGCTCGGCCGCAGCGTCAAACCGGCGTTGCGCCTGGCGGCGCTGCCCGGAGCCGAGCTGGTTACCGCGCAACTCGGGCGGGCAGCGCGGTTCGCCGGACGCGTCGTGCCTTCCGGCCTGATGCCCGGCGGACGCGTGGCCGCGGAACTCGGGCGCAGCGTCTCAGCGCTCGCGGACAGTCAGACGCGCGAGGCATTCCACTCCACCCTGCGCGCGGTCGTCGGCCCTGACGGGCAGCGTGTCTTCGCGGGCGATCGCCTGTACCTGGCTGAGGAGATGCCCACGCTGATCGTCTGGGGCGAGCGCGACTCGATCATTCCGGTGGGCCATGGCCGCCGAGCGCACGCGGCAATGCCAGGCAGCCATTTCGTGGTGCTGGAAAAGGCCGGTCACTTCCCACCGCTGGAAGACCCCGACGGCACGACCCGCGCGCTGCGCGACTTCATCGCAAGCGAAGAGCCCGCCGAGCCGAACCCTGACCGATTCCGTGAACTCCTCCGCCGCGGCGGGGACCCCGCGGTGGGACGATGAGTTTCTCCATCGAGCTGTCCGCCGACCGGGACCCGCCGCCGATCGAGCCCACTAGCGGCCTTCTCGCAGCTGCAGCCGGTTGCCATCGGGATCCTGGAACGGGGCGATATAGGCGAACGGGTATTCGAGCACTCCCGTCTCGAACTTCACGCCGCGCGATTCCAGCGCCTCGACCGCCTTCCGGATGTCCGCCGCCTCGATCGTGTACGCCGCCGGGACGCGGCCGCCTACCGGCTCGGCCTTCCCGGGTGTCCCCGGCCAGAGAAGTAGCTGAAAGTCCTGACCCACGACGGCGACGGACAGGAACCGCGGTCCGTCGGGCGTCGGGTTGTCGGCGCGCTGCTCGAGGCCAAGGACGTTCGTGTAGAAGTCGAGCGCCTCGTCCTGATCGCTGACGAACACAGTGGTGTAGACGATTCGTTCCAACATTGTTGTTCCTCCATCGCTCGTGGTCATCAACTGCATGACCCATGGCGACGAGCGAACGTGACCGTCGCGGGTCAGGCGCGGACGAGGTCGGGCGAGTCGCCGGCGCGAACCGTCGCCGCTGCCGCAAGCCGGAGCGCCGACTCCGGGTCGTGCGACGGAAGGTAGATGGTCGGATGCGCTTCGCAGTGGAGCAGGATTCGCTCGAGCGTCGCGACGTGCACTCGCGGGTCCGGTCCGACTGCGTCGGCACGTTTTGCGTGCAGCTGTTCGAGCGAGTCCGTCGCATCACCGGCGAGCATCACGTGGTGGCCCGAGTCGTCGATGCAGATCACCGAGATATGACCCGGTGTGTGCCCGGCGGTGTCGACGGCCACGATGCGCCCGTCGTCGCTGAGCCGCCGGCTTCGGGGGAACGCGCCGAACGGCCTGTCGTCGAGCGTGAAGGGCTCGGGGCCGAACCCCGGCGGGAGCGGCTGGCGCAGGACGCGGCGCATGACCATCGCCGTGGTGGATCCGGCCGATCGCAGCTCGGTCTCATTGATCAGCACACGCCCGCGCACGTGGACGAGTCCATCGATGTGGTCGCCGTGGGCATGGGTGAGCACGACCTGGGAGACGTCTTCGAGCTCCAGACCGGCCGCGGCCATCGCGGCCGGAAGCTCCTGCTCGGGTGCTACGTCCATCCGGGCGAATGGCACGTCGCGCGCCGCCGCGGTCTCGCCGGTGTCGACGAGCCTCAGCACCCCGCCGTGCTCGATCGCCCAGCAGTGGATTGGCAGCGGATCCGAGAAGGGGCCCGGCATGAACAGGCCGAGCTGGCGTCGCCGGCCCGCGCTCGGGAACAGGAAGCTGTGCTTGACGCGCACTGCTCCCGTGGTGAGTGCGTGGATCTTCATAGTCCGGCAAGCGTCGCGGAGGGCTCGTCCGGCCTGCAAGGAGACGAAGGTCTTACGACTGGACCAATTCTGCTGCTCGCGATCCAGCCGAGTCTCGGGTACCAGACGGGCTTTCCGCAATCGGCTTGCGCCGGCCGGGCCTCTGCGTATAGACATGCGGGCGGCATCCGTTTCCGGACGACCGTCTTAAATGCCAGACACGCCCAGCCGCGCATCCTCGAGCACCGTCAAGTCCGCCGAGCGGCTGCTCGACGTCCTTGACCTCCTCGCCCGCCACACGCGCCCGGTGCCGACGATGACGATCGCGCGCGAGTGCGACATTCCCAAGAGCAGCGCGCACCACCTGCTCAACGTGATGCGCGACCGCCACTTCGTGACCTACTACGAACGCGAGCGGGCGTGGGGCCTCGGCGTCGCCCTGTTCGAGATCGGCTCCGCCTATCTGCGCAGCGCCCCGTTGCAGCGGCTCGGCCGGCACTTGCTGGTGGAGCTGACCGAGCGGACGGGCGCCACCTCACACCTGGCAATGCTCCACGGGAGCGAGGTCCTCTACATCGACAAGGAACAGCCGACCGGGACGGTGGGTCTCGTCACCGAGATCGGCGTCCGGCTCCCGGCGCACCTGACCGCAGTCGGCCGCGCGATCCTTGCCGAAGTGCCCGAGGCGCAGGTGCGCGCGCTGTTCGCCAACCAGCCGCTGGTGAACCGGACTGGTCACGGCCCGACCAGCGTGGACGCGCTGCTGCGCGACCTCGACGACGTTCGCGCGCGTGGGTTCGCGCTCGACGACGAGATGGTCACCCCCGGCATCAGCTGCGTCGCCGCCCCCGTCTTCTCCCATGAGCGCGTCCCAGCGGCCGCGGTCGGCATCACGTTCGTGTCCGCACAGCGAACGCCGGAGGACATCGCGATCGCCTCCGAGGTCGTCCGCGAGGTCAGCGGCCGGCTCTCGAAGAGCCTCGGGTATTCGGGCGCGCCGGGGCGGGACGTCGACGCCGGCATCAGGAGCATCGCCGTCTGATGCGGTCAGAGGCCTTCCTGCTCGACCGCGACCTCAGCATGAGCGTGGGCGCTCGTGAGCTTCCGGAGCCAGGCCCGGATGACGTGGTGGTCCGCGTCGAGTGGGCCGGACTGTGCGGCTCGGATCTGCACGTGATGCGGACCGGCGAGTGGGTCACCGACTGGCCGGCCACCCTCGGGCACGAGATCTACGGCCGCGTCGAGAGCGGCGCGCTCGCAGCGGGCACCGCCGTCGTGGCCGACTCGCGCATCGCCTGCGGCCGCTGCACGAACTGCCTGGCGGGCGACACGGACAACTGCAGCAACATCGCCTTCGTGGGCGAGGCCCGCCCTGGCGGCTTCGCCACCCATTGCGTACTCCCCGTGAGCTCGCTGCACACCGTCCCGGACGAGCTAGAGGGCGCTACGGCCGTGCTGGCCGAGCCCCTCGCGGTTGCGCTGCACGCGCTCGCGCATGTCGCCGGCCGCCCCGCCCGCACGGCGATCGTCGGGCACGGGCCGATCGGCGCGCTCATCCACGCCGAGCTGCGCCGTCGCTTCCCCGATACGGAGATCGAGGTGGCCGAGCCGGTCGAGCTGCGCGCAGCGCTCGCGCGCGCCTGGGATGCGCGCTGTGCCGGCGCCGCCGCCGACCTGGCGGCCGACTCGTTCGATCTCGTGATCGACGCCGCCGGCTACCCCACGTCGCTCGCGGACGCAGTGGCGCTTTGCCGCCGCGCCGCACAGCTGCTGGTGGTCGCGATCAGCTCACACGAGGTCGCCGTGCGCCCGATTGACCTGGTCGAGAAGCGGCTGCGGATCACCGGGGTCAACGCGTTCCGCGACGAGCTTCCGCAAGCGCTCGAGCTGATCGCCGCGGAACCCTGGCGCTACGAGCCGGTCGTGACGGACGCTGTATCGCTCGAGGAGCTGCCCGAACGCGCACGCCGCCACCTCGAGCACCCCGACGCGGTAAAGGTGCTTGTCAAGCCGTGACCTTGACCGACCACCAGGAGGGACTGCAGTGACGAGCTATCAGGGAATGACAGTCGAGCACGATGGCGACGTCTACCGCACCACGCGCGAGAGCCGCGAGGCGCTCGTCAAGGTGGCGCTCGACTTCGGCGAGCGGCGCCAGCCGAAGCTGCTCACGACGCTGAGCTTCTTCGACCACATGCTCGAGATGCTGGGGTGGTACGCGGACGTCGTGATCGACGCGAGCTACGACGTCAAGACCTTCCGCCTGATGCACGTGGTCATGGAGGACATAGGGCTCGCGCTCGGCGCAGCCTGCGCACAAGCGATCCGCGACCGCATCGCCGACGGCGTCGAGTCGAGCGGCTTTGCCCACGGCGCGATGGACGAGGCGAGCGCGTTCGCGCAGATCTCGTTCGAGGGCCGCTCGAACGCGTTCGTGACACGCGGCGGCGCGGCCGCGCTCGAGTCCGTCGAGGATGTCCTCTGCGTCGACCTGGTCGCCTTCTTCGAGGGCTTCAGCCAGGGTGGCCGCTGCACGGTCCAGCTGCGGCTGAGCGACGACAGCCGCGACCCGCACCACGCCTGGGAGGCTGCATTTCGCGCATTCGCCCGCGCGCTGCGCGCCGCGCTCAGCCCGAATCCGCGCCGCGCCGGGATGACCGCGGGCGTGAAGGGGACGCTCGATTGACGCCTGAGCTCGACGGGCGCCGGATCGTGGTATCCGGCGGCACGAGCGGCCTGGGCAAGGCCGCCGCCGCAGCGCTCAGCGCCGCCGGCGCACGCGTATGGATCCTCGGCAGCGACAGCGGGACGCTCGACGCGGCGCTTGCCGACCTCGACGTCGCCGGCGGCTCGGCCTGCGACGTGGCGGACGAGGCCGCGGTCGGCGCCGCGTTCGACGCCCTGCTCTCGGAGCTCGGCGGCCTCGACGGAGCCTTCGTCAACGCGGGCATCGACGGAGAGGACAAGCCGGCGCTCGAGCTGAGCGCCGACCACTTCCGGCGCGTGCTCGACGTGAACGTGATTGGCGCTTTCCTCGTGGCCCGCGCAGCCGCGCGGGCGATGGAGCCTGGCTCGTCGATCGTCGTCAACGCGTCGGTGAACGCGCTGCGGCCGGAGCGCGGCTTCGCCGACTACAACGCATCGAAGGCGGCCGCGCTATCGCTGGCGCAGACGCTGGCACTCGAGCTGGCCGACCACGGCATCGCCGTCTCGGCGATCTGCCCCGGCTACATCCGCACGCGCATGACCGAGCCGTACCTCGACGACCCGCAGGTCGCGCCCGAGCTGCTCGCCGACATTCCCGCGGGCCGCTTCGGCGAACCCGAAGAGGTTGCGCGGCTCGTAGGCTTCCTGCTCGCCCCCGGCGCCGCGTACATGACCGGCAGCGCGATCACTATCGACGGCGGGCGCAATGTCTGACGCAACCTCCACAACGATGGCCGTGCTGCGCTGGGGCGACCTCGACGCCGACCGGCTCGCACGGCTGCTCGGCCGCGGCGTCGACAAGATCTTCGACCCCGCGCTGCGCGAGTCGGTGGGCCGCATCGTTGAGGACGTGCGCGCGAACGGCGACGCCGCGGTCGTGCGTGCGCTCGCCGAGTTCGACAGCTGTGAGGTCCCGCCCGAACGCTTGCGCGTGAGCGACGAAGAGTTCGAGCAGGCCGAGCAGACCGTTGGCGACGACGTGAAGAAAGCGCTGCGCGCGGGGATCGCAAACGTGCGCGCATTCAACGAGCACCTCACGCGCGAACGCGAGTGGCAGATCGAGCTCGAGCCAGGCCTGACGGCCGGCGAGAAGGCGACGCCGATAGCGAGTGCCGGCCTGTTCATCCCGAGCGGCAAGGGCTCGTTCCCGTCAGTCGTCGTGCAGATCGGCACCCCCGCCGTCGTCGCCGGTGTGCCGGAGATCGCCGTGGTGGTGCCGCCGGTGCCGGGCGGCGCCGGTGAGGTCGACGCAGCCGTCCTGTGCGCGGCGCGCGAGCTCGGGCTGACGAACGTCTTCCGCGCGAATGGTCCGGCCGGCATCGCGGCACTGGCGTTCGGCACCGAGAGCTTCCCGCGCGTGCGCAAGGTGCTCGGGCCCGGGAGCCCGCCCGTGCAGGCCGCACAGATCGCCTGCCAGGCTTACGGCACCCATACCCAGATGCTGCTCGGACCCTCGGAGAGCCTGATCATCTCCGACGACAGCGCCGACCCGCGCCTGCTCGCAGCCGACCTGCTCAACGAGGCCGAGCATGGACCCGACTCCAGCTCGCTACTCGTGACCGACTCGGAGCCGCTGGTCGACGCCGTCGAGGAGGAGCTCGCGACGCAGATCGAGGAGTTGCCGGAGCCGCGCCGCTCGTACGCGCGGGCGGCGCTCGGCGAGAACGGCGGCGCGATCCTCGTGCAGGACATGCGTGAGGCGGCCGAGGTGGCCAACACCTATGCGCCCGAGCACATG
Source organism: Thermoleophilaceae bacterium (assembly GCA_036269895.1). Classification (GTDB taxonomy): domain Bacteria; phylum Actinomycetota; class Thermoleophilia; order Solirubrobacterales; family Thermoleophilaceae; genus DATBDN01. Next base: position 17,511 of record DATBDN010000014.1, on the reverse strand, counting down.
CAGATCGTCGCACGCGACGAGCGTGGCGTGCTCGACATGATCGACCACGCGGGTGAAATCCTGCTCGGTCAGTCGACGCCGGTGTCCGCCGCGAATTACCTGGTGGGCGTGCCGGCGGCGCTGCCGACCGGCGGCTTCGCGCGCGTGACCGGTGGCGTCACCGCCGAGACCTTTCTCAAGAAGACGTCGATCGCGAAGGCCACACCCGCGGCCCTCGAGCGACTGAGTCCCGCAATCCTCGCGCTCGCCGAGCACGAGGGGTTCCCTGCGCACGCGGCTGCAGTCCGTGCGCGCCTGTCTAGCAATACGAACGAAGGGGAGACAAATGTCTAACCGCCTCGTCCGCCTGTTCGGCGTGTTCGTGCTGGCCCTCGTGCCGGCCGTCCTCGCGGCGTGCGGAAGCAGCAATAGCTCCTCGTCATCGTCGTCGTCTTCCTCATCCGCATCGGGGAGCCAGACAGCGGCGCTGTCGTCCAGCACCAAGCCGAAGCCCGGGACCACGATCAACATGGGCATCGAGCCATGGATCGGCTACGGCCCCTGGTACGTGGCCCAGGCGCAGGGGTGCTTCAAGCAGCAGGGGATCAACGTCAAGATCATCAACTTCGCCACCGACGCCCAGCGAGAGGCGGCGTTCGTCGGTGGCAAGACAGACGTGAGCAACATGCCGACACATACGGCACTCCTGTTCGAGCAGAAGGGCGTCGACGCGAAGGCGATCCTCGCCGAGGACGAGAGCCTGACCGCAGACTCAGTGCTCGCGAAGGCACCGATCTCGTCGGTCAAGCAGCTCAAGGGCAAGAAGGTCGCCTACGAGCAGGGGACCACGAGCGACATCCTGATCCACTACGCGCTTGCGGCGAACGGCATGAAGGAGAGCGACATCCAGGTCGTTCCGGTCAATGCCTCGGACGCCGGCTCAGCTCTGATCGCGAACCGCGTGGACGCTGCCGTCACATATGAGCCGTACGTGACAACCGCGCTGCACCAGGGCGCCAAGCGGATCTATGCCGCGGCGGCCGACCCCGGGCTCGTGTCCGACGTGCTCGTGGCGCACAACGGCTTGATCAAGAGCAACCCGGGCGCGGCGATCGCGCTCGCGAAGTGCTGGGGCAAGGCAATTGACTACTACAACAGCCACACGGCCCAGGCGCAGGCGATCATCGCGAAGGGCGTCGGCGCGAAGCCGTCGGATCTGGCGACCTCGTTCAAGGGCGTGAAGCTCTACTCGCTTCCCGACAACGTCACTCAGCTCACGACCGGGCCGTTCGTCAACAAGGTGATGCCCGACGTCGAGAAGGCGGCGCTCGCGGCGAAGTTCCTGCCTAGCTCGGTCGACCCGAAGGCGCTGTTCAACGCGACGATCGCCAAGGCGGCGGCCGGGCAGTAGCGATGAGCAGGTCACCGGACCTAACCGAGCCGCCAGCGGGCGAGACACCGACCCAACCCTCGTCCGTCGCTGCCTCACCGGCGGCCCGACCGCTGCTCGGACGCCGCGGCCGGGCTCGCCGGCGGCCCGAGATGCTGCGCATCGGCGGGTCGATCCGTCCGCTGGCGTTCGTCGGTCTCGCGGCCGTCATGTTCGTGCTGTTGCTTGCGGTCTGGTGGTTGTTGTCGTCCACGCACACCGTGAAGCCGCTGTTCCTGCCGTCGCCGGGGACGGTGTGGCACACGTTCCGGGGCCAGATCAGCAACGGCCAGCTCTGGGCCGACGCGAAGGTCTCGATCACGCGGATCCTGATCGGGTTCGCGCTCGCCTCGGTGATGGCGATCCCGATCGGCGTGCTGGTCGGGGTCTACCGCTTCTGGGAGGCGTTGATCGAGCCGCTCGTCGACTTCGTCCGCTACATGCCGGTGGTCGCGTTCGTGCCGCTAACGATCCTCTGGGTCGGCACGGGCAACAGCCAGAAGTGGCTGATCATCTGGATTGGCACGTTCTTCCAGCAGGTCCTGCTGATCATGGACAACACCAAGCGGGTGCCGCTGGACTTCGTCGACATCGGCAGGACGCTCGGGCTGAAGGACCGCTCGATCCTCGCGCGGATCGTGGTGCCGGCGGCCGCCCCCGGGATCTGGGACTCGCTGCGCATCAGCCTCGGCTGGGCGTGGACCTGGCTCGTGCTGGCCGAGCTGGTTGCCGCCACGACCGGTCTGGGCTACCGGATCACCACCGCGCAGCGCTACTTCGAGACCGACCTGATCATCGCCTACATCCTCGTGCTCGGCGTGCTCGGCCTCGTGACCGACCAGGTCATGAAGCTGGTCGGCCGCAAGCTCTTCAGGTACGCGGAGGAGCGACGATGAGCGCTGCGAAGCTGGAGATCCGGGACCTCCGCAAGCAATTCCGCACCGGCCGCCAATCCGTGGTCGCGCTCGAGGGGGCGAACCTGGCGCTGGCCGACAACGAGTTCGTCTCGCTCGTCGGCACCTCCGGCTGCGGCAAGAGCACGCTCTTGTCGATCGCGGCCGGACTGCAGGAGGCGAGCTCCGGCGACGTGTTGGTTGACGGGCAGCCGGTGACGGGGCCGGGACGCGACCGCGGCGTCGTCTTTCAGTCGTACACCCTGTTCCCGTGGCTCACCGCGCGCCAGAACGTGGAGTTCGCGATGCGCGGCGAGTCGCTCTCGGGAGCGGCGCGCCGCAAGACGGCCCTCGAGCAGTTGCGGCTCGTCGGGCTCGAGGAGTTCGCCGATGCACACCCGAACCAGCTCTCGGGCGGAATGAAGCAGCGTGTCGCGATCGCACGCGCACTGTCGTACAGGCCGCAGATCCTGCTGATGGACGAGCCGTTCGGCGCCCTCGACGCTCTGACGCGCCAGCTGATGCAGGAGCTCCTGACCTCCGTCTGGGAGCGCGACCGGCTGACCGTCCTGTTCGTCACACACGATGTCGAGGAGGCGGTCTACGTCTCGGATCGCGTACTGGTGATGACCAACCGCCCCGGCCGCGTCAAGCGGGAGATCAAGGTCGACCTGCCGCGCCCGCGCCAGCACGAGATGCTCGCCTCACCGGAGTTCGGCGCCCTCTACGGCGAGGTGCTCGAGTCGATTCGCGAGGAGACGCTCGAGATCGAGCCGATGGGGAGCGCCGTCCAATGACGCGACTCGTATTGGGACAGCTCGCGAGCGCGGCGAACATCGCCGCCCTCGATTGCGACCCAGGGCCCGCCGGTGCAGCAGCGACGGTGGCGCACGCGCGCGCGTGCGAACGCGTGCCGACGCCGCCCGCGACGGCACTGGTGGCCGCGTGATGCGCTGCCGCGGCTGGCAACAGGAGGCGGCACTGCGGATGCTGGAGAACAACCTGCACCCGGACGTGGCCGAGAAGCCAGAGGAGCTGATCGTCTACGGCGGGATCGGCAAGGCCGCGCGCAACCAGGAGAGTTATCTGACGATCAAGCGGGAGCTCCAGACGCTCGCCGACGACGAGACGCTGCTCGTCCAGTCCGGCAAGCCGGTCGCCGTCTTCCGAACCCACGAGGCGGCGCCGCGCGTGCTGATCGCGAACTCCAACCTCGTGCCGGAGTGGGCCACCTGGGAGCACTTCCGCGAGCTCGACGCCGCGGGGCTGATGATGTACGGGCAGATGACGGCTGGCTCCTGGATATACATCGGCAGCCAGGGGATCCTGCAGGGCACGTACGAGACCTTCGCCGCCGCGGCGCGCAAGCGCTTTGGTGGCTCGCTCGCCGGCCGACTGGTGGTGACCGCGGGCCTGGGCGGCATGGGCGGCGCGCAGCCACTCGCGATCACGATGTGCGCCGGCGCCGCCCTCTGCGTCGAGGTCGACCTGCACCGGATCGAGCGCCGGCTCGAGACCGGCTATCTCGACGAGCGCGCCGCGGACCTCGACGACGCGCTCGCACGGCTCGAGACGGCCGTGCGCGAGCGGCGCCCGCTCTCGATCGGGCTGCTGGGGAACGCGGCCGAGGTGCTGCCCGAGCTCGTCCGCCGCGACGTCCACGTCGATGTCGTGACCGATCAGACCTCCGCGCACGACCCGCTCAACGGCTACATCCCGGCGGGCTTGACGCTCGAGCAGGCGGAGACGCTGCGCCGGCAGGACCCCGAGGATTACCTGCGGCGCGTCGGTGGGTCGGTCCTCGCCCACGTCGGCGCCATCCGCGCACTCGCGCAGCGGGGCGCTGAGGCGTTCGACTACGGCAACGCCCTGCGTGGCGTCGCTGCCGAGCACGGCGACAAGGAGGCGTTCTCCTACCCCGGCTTCGTCCCCGCCTACATCCGCCCGCTGTTCTGCGAGGGCAAGGGCCCCTTCCGCTGGGTCGCGCTGTCGGGCAACCCAGAGGACATCGCCCGAACCGACGACGCGATCCTCGACCTCTTCGGCGACCAGGAGCACATCGCGAACTGGATCCGCTTGGCGCGCGAGAAGGTCCACTTCCAGGGACTGCCGGCGCGCATCTGCTGGCTCGGCTACGGCGAGCGGCACCTCGCCGGGCTTCGCTTCAACGAGATGGTCGCGAGCGGCCAGCTCGACGGCCCGATCGTGATCGGCCGCGACCACCTCGACGCCGGCTCGGTCGCATCGCCGCAGCGCGAGACCGAGTCGATGGCGGACGGCTCCGATGCCGTCGCCGACTGGCCGATCCTGAACGCGCTCCTGAACACGGCGTGTGGCGCGAGCTGGGTGTCGGTGCATCACGGTGGCGGCGTCGGCATGGGCAAGTCGATCCACGCGGGCCAGGTGGTGGTCGCCGACGGCAGTGACGCCGGCGCTCGGCGCATCGAGCGGGTGCTCACCGCCGACCCCGGCCTCGGCGTGGTGCGCCACGCGGACGCCGGCTACGACGTGGCGGTCGAATTCGCGGAGCGCAGCGGGCTGCACATGCCGATGCTGGCTCCGGAGCCCGTCGACGCTTGAGCGTGGCGAGCACGAGCATCGACAACGCCGCGCAGGTCCTGCGTCCGCCGGAGAATGGGTTGCCGTACCTGCGGCTCGACCGCTCTGCGGAGCTGCAGGCCGCGCCCGGCTCGGTCGCTCTCGTCGACGGCACGATCAGCGGCTTCGATTCCGACCCCGGTGCCGACCTCCGCATCGACGCAAGCGGCTGTGCGGTGATCCCGGCGTTCGTCGACTGCCACACACACCTGCCGTTCGCCGGCTGGCGCGCCGAGGAATACGCACTGAAGGCGGCCGGGGCGTCCTACGAAGAGATCGCCCGCGCCGGCGGCGGCATCCGCTCGTCAGCCCGCGCGCTCGCCGAGGCGAGCGACGACGAGGTGCTCGCGCAAGCGCGGGCGCTTGCCGACGAAATGCTCGCTCACGGCACCGCGACGTTCGAGTGCAAGAGCGGCTACGGGCTGAGCGCCGACGGCGAGCTGCGCTCGCTCGCGCTGGCGCGCTCGCTCGGCGAGTGCGTCGAACAGGACACGACCTCCACCGCGCTGCTCGCGCACGCCGTGCCTGATGGCTACAACGCCGACGAGTGGATGGACGAGGTTGCCGCCCTCGTGCCGCGCGTGGCCGCAGAGTTCGCGGTCAGCGCGCTCGACATCTACGTCGAGTCGGTCGCATTCTCGAACGACCACCTACGCCGCATGGGCGAGCTCGCCGCAGCGCACGGGCTCGACCTGCGCGCGCACGTCGAGCAGTTCAACGCCAACCGCTCGGTACCAGTCGCGCTCGAGGCCGGCGCGCGCTCGGTCGACCACCTGGCGTGCCTGGCCGCCGAGGACCTCATCCCGCTTGCGCACTCGGAGTGCGCCGCCGTGCTGCTGCCGGGTGCGGAGTTCCTCGGCGCAGAACAGCTTGCGCCGGGGCATGCCCTGGCCGCTGCCGGCGCGATCGCAGTGCTGGCCACGGACGCGAACCCGGGCACCTCCCCCGTCTTCTCGCTGCCGCTCGTGATCGGGTTGGCCGTGCGGCGCTACGGCTGGACACCTCAGGCCGCGCTCGTCGCTTCGACCCACAATGCCGCCTGGGTCCTGCGGCGCTCCGACAGCACCGGCTCCCTCGAGCCGGGCAAGCGCGCCGACGTGGTCGTACTCGACGCGCCAATCGAGCATCTCCCCTACCGCTTCGGCCACAACCCGGTCGCGTGCGTGCTGGTCGGTGGCGAGCTCGCGTACGTCCGCCCCGACTACGCGTCCCGCGTCAGCGGTCAGTGATCGACGCTGCCGCACTGGAGCGCCGCCTGGCCGGACTCGTCCCGATCGGCCTGAGCGAGCGCGGCACGAATCGCCTGGCCTGGACGGCCGAGGCGCTTGCGGCCGAGCACTGGTTCGAGCAACAGGCGGAAGCGCTCGGCCTGCGCCTGGAGCGCGATCCCGTGCGCAACCTCTGGGCTGTGCCCGACGCGCCGCCTCCATGGCTCGGCGTGGGCTCGCACCTCGACTCGGTGCGCGACGGCGGACGCTTCGACGGCGCGCTCGGCGTGGCCGCAGCGTTCGAGATCGCCGCGCGTAGCACCCTCCCGCTCGCCGTCATTTCGTTCACCGACGAGGAGGGCGCGCGTTTCAACACGCCCACCTTCGGCAGCCGCGCACTCGCGGGCCGGCTCGACGCCGACGAGGTGCTCGCGCGTCGCGACGATCAGGGCGTGACGCTCGCGGACGCATCAGGCCTCGACCGCGCGGCACTCGAGCGCGCGCCCGAGTGGCTGCCGCGGCTGCGCGCGTTCGTCGAGCTCCACATCGACCAGAGCCGCGCGCTGGAGACGGCCGGCGCGGCCGCCGGCGTCGTCAGCGCACTCGCGGCCCGCATGCGCGTGCACGCCGAGCTGCGGGGCGTCGCGAGCCACGCGGGCACCACGCTGCCGGCGGACCGCCGCGATGCGCTGGCTGCCGCCGCACGACTGATCGTCGCGGCTCAGGAGCTTGGCGCGGATGGGAACGCGGGCTCCGGCATGGTGGTCACAGCCAGCCGGCTGGTCGCGGAGCCGAATGCCTTCACGACGATTCCATCGCTCGTCGAGTTGTGGCTCGACGCCCGCGCACCCGACGACGCGCAACTGGCACGCTGGCGCGAGCGGCTCGAGCAGGCAGCCGCGGCGGTCACGGCGAACACTGGTGTCCAAGTGCAGATCGAGATCCAGTCGCACAGCCCGAGCACGGTCTTCGACCAGCGCGTCCGCGCGGCCCTGCGCGATGCGGCCGGAGGTGCGGCGCCCGAGCTCGTCTGCTTCGCCGGCCACGACGCAGGGATCCTCGCGGACAAGCTGCCCGCCGGCATGGTGCTCGTTCGAAACGCCACCGGCATCAGCCACGCAGCCGCGGAGCAGGTCGAACTGGTCGACGCCGCGATGGCCGCGGATCTCGTCCTCGCCGCACTGGGACGGCTCGCGTGACCACGCGCCCACAGCTCACGGCGCCAGTCGAGGCGATGCCGAACGCTCACTCGCACGCCTTCCAGCGCGACCTGCGCGGCGCCGCGGAGCGACTGGTCCCGGAGGCACACGGCGCGGACGACTTCTGGAGCTGGCGCAGCGAGATGTTCAGGCTCGCCGGTGCGCTCGACCCCGAGCGCATGTACGCCGTCGGTGCGCGCGCCTACGCCGAGATGCGCGGTGCCGGCTACGGCGCGGTCGGCGAGTTCCACTACGTCCACCACCAGCCGGACGGCACGCCGTACGACGACCCGAACGCAATGGCGATCGCACTGGCGCAGGCAGCGGCCGATACCGACCTGCCGCTGGTGCTGATCCCCGCGGCCTACAGCCGCGACGGCTGGGACGGCGCCGACCGGCCACCGGCGGATGGCCAGCGCCGCTTCTGCGACCCCGATGTCGAGTCGTTCCTCGCGCGCGTGGACGCGCTGCGGTTGTGGGCGCAGGCGCGCTCAGGCGTGCGCGTCGCGGTTGCCGCACACAGCGTGCGCGCGGTGCCAAAGCCGTGGCTTGCCGCGATCGCCGGGTATTCCGACCGTCACGGACTTCCGCGCCACGTTCACGCGCACGAGCAGCGGCGCGAGCTGGACGAGTGCCAAGCCGAGCACGGTTGCTCGCCGATCGAGCTTCTCGACGACACAGGCTTCCTCGGACCGGCGGCGAGCGTGATTCACGGGATCCACGTGAGCCCGCGCGACATCGAGTTGCTCGCGCGCTCGCGCACGATCGTCGTCTCGTGCCCGACCACGGAGGGCAACCTGGGCGACGGCTACCTCCCGGCGATGGCGTACCGGGCCGCGGGCGTACGCTTGGCGCTCGGCTCCGACTCACAGGTGCGGATCGACCCGTTCGAGGAGGTGCGCGAGCTCGAGACGGGCGCGCGGCGCGAGACGCAGTCGCGCCACGGGCTGCTCGCCACGAGCGAGGCACTCTGGGACGAGCTCTGCGCGAACGGCCGCGCGAGCCTCGGTCTGTCGGACGCCGACGCCCGCACGCTCGAGATCGACCTGGCACATCCGGACCTGCGCGGCATCGACCCCGGTGACCTGCCATACGCTCTGGCCACCTGCGCATCGGCCGCGGTGGTCGCGCGCACCGCAACGGACGTCCGCTCCCACTGATGAGGCCCTCGGATCTGCGCACGCTGATCGGACTCCGCCCACCGGAGCTCGACCCGCGCCGGCGACGGCTGGCGCGCTGCCACGACCTCGGGGACATGCGCGCGATCGCGCGCCGGCGGATCCCGCGCGCAGTGTTCGACTACGTGGACGGCGGCGCTGACGACGAGATCACGCTGCAGCGCAACGTCGAGGCATACCGCCGCTGGGAGTTCGTGCCGCGCAACCTCGAGGACGTCGCGTCCGCCGACAGCTCCGTAGTCCTGCTCGGGAACCGTCTCCCCCAGCCGCTGGTCTTCAGCCCGACCGGCTACACGCGCATGATGGATCCGGCCGGCGAGCTAGCGGTCGCCCGCGCGGCGGCGCGCGCGGGCTTGCCATACGGGCTCTCGACTGTCGCGTCGACTTCGATCGAGGAGCTCGCGACGACCGGCCACCGGCAGCTCTGGTTCCAGCTCTACATCTGGCGCGACCGCGACCTCGTCTACGACCTCGTCGAGCGCGCCCGCGCGCACGGGTACAAGGCACTCGAGGTGAGCGTCGACGTGCCGGTGTCCGGGAACCGTGGGCGCGATGTGCGCAACGGGCTGACGATCCCGCCGCGCCTCACGGCCCGTGCGCTGCTGGACATCGGCCGCCGCCCGAGCTGGTGGATCCGCATGATGCGCGCACCGGTCGTTCGCTTCGCGAACGCGCCGCCAGGCGTCGGCGGCCATGCCGGCGTGACGATCGAGAACATGACCGCGCAGTTCGACCCGTCGGTCGGATGGGACGACCTCGCGGACATCCGCAGCCGCTGGCCCGGCCAGCTGCTGTTGAAGGGCGCGATCGGTCCCGAGGACGCCCGGCGGGCGATTGCCGCGGGCGTCGACGGGCTGCACCTGTCCAACCATGGCGGGCGCCAGCTCGACCGGACGGTGCCGCCGATCGACTTGCTGCCGGCAGTACGCGAGGCGGTAGGCGACGAGGTGGCGATCGTCGTCGACTCGGGCATCCGCCACGGGGCCGACGTGGCCGTGGCGATCGCGCTCGGCGCCGACGCCGGTGCCATCGGGCGCGCCTACCTCTACGGGCTGATGGCCGCGGGCGAGCCCGGCGTCGACCGCGTAGCCGCGCTGTTCGCGGCGCAATTCACGCGGACGATGCAGCTGCTCGGCGTCCGCACGGTCGACGAACTGCGCGCGCTTGGACCCGAGCTGCTGCGCCAGCGCGAGCCCCAGCACGCCTAACCGTCTAGAAGATCGCATCAACCTCGTCGAGCATCGCGACAGCCTCCTCGATCGAATACGTGGCGTTGATGTTCACCGTGTTCCACTGCATCAGACGGCTCTGAAGCGCGAAGTTCCTCACCGCATCGATGCCTTCCGATTCGACGACGGCGAGGATGATGTGGTCAGGGCCGAAGACGCGCAGCGCGCGGATGTCGATGCCGAGTTGCTGGGCGAGTTGCGGGATTTGACCGGCACCATCCTTCAGCAGCTGCCGCGTCCGAGCGTTCGAGGTCGGGCAGAGCTGAGGTGGGTGTTCGGCGATGAGGGCGAATGTGGCCATGACGTTTGCTGCTCCTTCCGGTCGTTGAGACGACCGTCGCAGCCGCGTCTTTCGCCCACCTTTCGCCAAGCCTTCGGCGTACGATCCGCGCATGAAGCAGATCGCTTGCGTGTGCGGGCGGGTCGTCAAGGGCGAGGACGACGAGGAGCTCTGGGAGAAGGCGCAGGAGCACATCCGGGAGGACCATCCGGATCTGGTCGACAAGGTTTCGCGCGCCGACCTGCTGGCGCAGGCGGAAGAGGTTCGTTAGGCCGACGTCGTAGTTCGCTGGTCCAGCAGCCGCCGGTGCACGTCCTGCAGCGCCGAGCTTGGGGCGACGCCCAGCTCCTCGCGGAGGAGTACGCGCAGGCGGTCGTAGGCGAGTAGCGCCTCGGCCACGTTTCCGCGCCTCGCGAGCGCCTCGATCAGGATCCGGTGGCCGGTTTCACGGTACGGAGCGAGCTCGATGAGTTGGCGCGCGCAATCTTCGGCCTGCCACAGGGTCGGGCCGCCGAGGTTCAGCCTCGCTTCGGCAAAGCACTCGAGCCCGCGCAGCTCGACATCCTTCAGCCGACGTCGCCATTCGTCGAGCCACGGCCGGTCCTCGCCCTGCAGCAGAGGCCGGCGGGCCACGTGGTAGGCAACCCCGGCAGGGCCCCAAGATTCGGCCCACTGGCCCGCCGCTATATGGGACTCGGCGCGATGCAGCCCCTCCCTCGCAGCCTCGACGTCGACGAACGCGTCGGCCGGCAGCACGAGTTCGATCTCCGAGCGTCCCACCAGGCGCTCGTGACCGATGACGCTGCGGAGCTTCGACAGCAGGACGCTCAGGCTCGGATGCTGTCCGGCCGAGGCGTCCTCGCCGTAGACCGCCATCAGCAGTTCATCCCGGGTCATTCGCCGATCCCGATTCAGCACCAGGTAGGCGAACAGCAGTCTCCCCTTTGCACCAGGTAGCGCGTCCTCGACCCGCCTGCCTTCCAGCTCCGCCACCAGGCGGCCGCACAGCTGGATGCGCGTCGGTCGCGCTTCGGCCATTCCGGAAGCTTAGAAAGGTCGACGAAAGGCCAGGGCAAAGTCCGAGCGCCACGATCGCATCCCAATCGAGACAAGGGAGCGGATCATGTTTTACCTGTCCCCCGAGGATGCGCTCAGCGCCCCTCAAGAGGAGTTCCTCTACGTGGCGTGCCTTCACGAGGGCACCGGAGTCGACGCGCCGGACTTTCTTGCGGTCGTCGACGCCGATCCGGAGTCCGCGACCTACGCCGGCGTTGTGCACGAAACGCCGATGCCCAACGTCGGAGACGAGCTTCATCACTTCGGCTGGAACCGCTGCAGCTCGGCCTGCCACGGGCCGGACCGGTCGCACCTGATCCTGCCGGGCCTCCGCTCGTCGCGGATCCACATCGTCAACGTCGCGGACGACCCGCGCCGGCCACGCGTCGAGAAGGTGATCGAAGCGGCCGAGCTTGTCGAGCGAACGGGCTACACGCGGCCGCACACAGTCCACTGCATGCCCGGCGACAACATCGTCGTGAGCATGCTGGGCGATCGCGACGGTGGCGGCGCCGGCGGCTTCGCGGCGATTGACGCGAAGACGTTCGAGGTCAAGGGACGCTGGGAGAACGGCGGCCCGCATCCGGACCTCAACTACGACTTCTGGTACCAGCCGCGCAAGAACGTGCTCGTCTCATCCGAGTTCGGCGAGCCGAACGCATATGAGCCGGGCTTCGACATCGCTGACGTCATCGCCGGCCGCTACGGGAGCCGACTCCACTTCTGGAACCTCGAAGACCGCAACCTCGAGCAGACGGTCGAGCTTGGCGAGAACGGCCTTGTCCCGCTCGAGGTCCGTTGGCTGCACGACCCCGACTCCGAGACCGGCTTCGTCGCGGCCGCGCTGTCGAGCAACATATTCCGCTGGCACCGCTCGAACGGCTCGTGGGAAGCCGAGCAGGTCATCACCGTCGACAACCTCGAGCTCGAGGGCTGGCCGCTTCCTGGGGGTGTCCCCGGCCTGATCACCGACATCGTCGTGTCGATGGACGACCGCTTCCTCTACCTGTCGAATTGGCTCCACGGCGATCTGCGCCAGTACGACGTCTCGGATCCGTCGAACCCGAAGCTGACCGGGCAGCTCTGGCTCGGTGGCCTGCTCGGCCGTGAAACCGATGCCGGCCGCGTGCTCAACGGCGGCCCGCAGATGCTCCAGCTCTCGCTTGACGGGCGGCGGCTGTACGTGACGAACTCGCTCTACTCGACCTGGGACAACCAGTTCTACCCAGAGCTGCGCTCGTGGCTGCTCAAGGTGGACTGCCTGCCCGAAGGCGGCATGAAGGTCGACGAGCGCTTCTACGTCGACTTCCACGAGCGCGCCGGCGGTCCTGCGCGCGCCCACGAGGTGCGGTTGCCGGCAGGCGACTGCACGACCGAGATCTTCCAATGAGCGTGGTGTTCGGCCACATCGGCGGCGTCCCCGTCGAGGAAACGCTCGGGAGCTTCGGGCCGGTGTTGCTGGCCGCATTGGGCGTGGCGACGGCGAACCTGCGCGACCGATGGCGGCGACGCCAGGGCCACCCTTGAACTCCGCGGGACGATGGCTTCGCGCTGAGATACGTGAGCGCAGCGACCCCGCGCCTTGGGCGGAGCGCGCGGGAATAGATCACGGCGTGCGGCGTCTCTTACTCCTGAGAGGTCAGAACCAACCAGGACGTTTCGATGAATCCCGTTCAACTCAACAGCCTGATCATCACGATGGCATCGGCCGCCATCGCAGCCGGCGGTGCTGCTCAGGCGGTCGTCCCGCCATCGCTCGCCGGCGCCAATCCCGCGAGCGCTCGGGCGATCTGACGAAGCACTGCACCTGTCGCTCCACGACACGCGTTCAGACGGGATCAACCGTTCTTGTAGACGAAGCGGCGCCGGGCCTCGAACACTCGAGACCCGCTCCACGCACTACGGACCGTTACGAGCGTGCATTACGACACCCTCGGGTCATCCCGCTGCCGGTCGTTGTCACATTTCTTCGCGTTCAGGGGTCGTGGTGGTATGACCCGACGCACGGGAGGGATGTGACACATGAACGAGCGGGAGTGGCTGGCGGAGCACTTCGAGGAGCACCGGGCGAATCTGCGCGCAGTCGCCTACCGAATGCTCGGCTCGCTCACTGAGGCCGACGACGCCGTGCAGGAGGCCTGGCTTCGGCTGAGCCGTTCCGACGCGAGCGAGATCGAGAACCTCGGCGGCTGGCTGACGACCGTGGTCGCGCGCGTATCGCTGAACATGCTGCGCTCCCGCAACACGCGCGGCGAGCAGCCGCTCGGCGCGTACATCCCCGACCCAATCGTCGACCCTCTGGACGGCACCGATCCCGAGCATGAAGCGCTCCTGGCTGACTCGGTCGGTCTCGCGCTGCTCGTCGTACTCCAGACGCTGTCGCCCGCGGAGCGGCTCGCGTTCGTCCTGCACGACATGTTCGCCGTCCCGTTCGAAGAGATCGCGGCGATAGTCGACCGTTCGCCCACGGCGACCCGACAGCTCGCGAGTCGCGCCCGGCGACGGGTCCAAGGGGAGCGCACCTCGCCCGACCCCGACCTCGATCGCCAGCGCGAAGTCGTCGACGCCTTCCTCGCGGCGGCCCGCGAGGGCGACTTCAACGCGCTTGTCGCGGTTCTCGACCCCGACGTCCGCCTGCGCCAGGACTTCGGCCGCGGCGTGCGCGAAGTGCGCGGCGCGGAGGCCGTCGCGAGCCAGGCCCAGGCCTACTCGCAGATGGGCCTCGTCGTCCACCTGGCGCTCGTCAACGGCGCCGTCGGGGCGGTGGCGACACGCGACGGTCGCCCCTTCTCGGTCGGCGCCGTCACGGTGCGCGACGGCAAGATCGTCGAGATGGACTTCCTGGCCGATCCCGAGCGCCTCGCCCAGCTCGATCTGGCGGTACTCGACGGCTAGGGCCAGCGCTTCGCGCTTCGTCGTGGAGGATCAGCATTTCGGAGCGCCGGTCGGGCTCAGTCACCGGTCGGATCCCGCCACGCCGGCACGACGGTCTGGACCAGACCGGTCGTCACGTCGTACACGTGCCCGGACACTCCGACACGAGCGGAGATCGCATCGGCTGAGCGGAGGCGCTCGACGTCGGTCGTCACGCTGACCGCGGGGTCGAGAACCGCGTGTTCGAGCAGAGTCGACTCATCTGCGTGGATCCGATCGGCGTAGCGGTGGCGGAACGTGTCATCGGCGAGCGCGCCCGCCCCGCACTGGGTGTGGTGAATGCAGGCGACCTCGAACAAGGGTCCCTCTGTCAGGACGTTCTCGGCAATCTGGCTGATGAATGCGACGTCGCTGATCACCTCCGGCGTTACGCGCCCGCCCACGTTGCGGACGACGATCGCGTCGCTGAGGCCCAGGCCGAGGAAGTGCGCGGGATCGACGCGCGGATCGAGGCACGTGATCACGAACAGGCGCAGGTTCGGGAAGACCACGGCGCCTTCGTGACCGCCGGCGGCGGCGAAGGCGCGGTTGCGCGCGAGAGCGATGTCGAGGTTCTCCGCGGCCGCGTCATCGGGCCTGGTCAGTTGAAAGCCGTTCCTCAACGGTGAGCTTCCTTGCGTCATGCAAGCCAGGCTATGCGACATAGCTGGCTTTTGTCAAGCAAGCCAGCTACCCTCCGAGCGTGCTGCAGCGCGACTATCCGCAGCAGGTCTGCTCGATCGCACGAGCGCTGGAAGTCATGGGCGAGCGCTGGACACTGTTGATCCTCCGCGACGCCGTTGTTGGCATCGAGCGGTTCGAGGATTTCCAGGAGAGCCTCGGAATCGCGTCGAACGTCCTCACCAACCGGCTCAAGCTGCTCTGCGACGAGGGAGTGCTGGAGCGCGTGCCGGACCCGGAGCGGCCCGGGCGACCGAAGTACCTCCTCACCGAGAAAGGACGTGAGCTCGGGCCCGTGCTCTTCGTGTTGATGAAGTGGGGCGACCGGCACTACCCAGCACCGGGCGGTCCGCCCCGGCTGACCGTCCACACAGCCTGTGGCGGCAACGTGGGCCCGGATCTCCGCTGCGACCGTTGCGGCGAGCAGGTGATGTTCGGCGAACTCGACCTGCCGCTCGGACCTGGCGCGCCTCCCAGCCGCCGCGCCGCGAGCTGATCCCGGGCGGCGACGGCCTCGTCTCCCACAACTATGAGCTCGTCAGAGACGCGTTCAATTAGGTCGCAGTCGTTCGGGCAGGACGTCAAGCTCGGCCTCGACCCGCACGTCTTGAATCCCGGGAGCGCCTGCCGGGGCGGGAGCAACCCGGACAACCCGAAGTAGTCGCCACGCCCGAGCCGAGCTTCTAGTCTGACGACGATGGAGCTGCTCGTGACCACCGGCGACGCCTTCGTGCGAGTCGGTACGGGCACACGCCTGGAAGGATCGGGCGCCCAATGCCTGGCAGCCCGCGGCGACGACGTCTACGTGGGCTGCCGTGGCGGCGGGCTCAAGCGGAGCGCCGATGGCGGTGACACCTTCGAGGACTCCGGTATGCCCGAGCACGACGTCTTCAGCGTCGCCGTGAGCCCGGTAGATGGAGCCGTCTACGCCGGAACGGAGCCCAGTCGGCTTTTCCGCAGCCACGACCGGGGCCAGACGTGGGAGGAACTCGTCGCGCTCCAGGAGATTCCGTCGAAGCCGACCTGGAGCTTCCCGCCGCGCCCGTGGACATCACACGTCCGCTGGATCGCGCCGAGCCCGCACGACGCCGATGTCGTGCTGGTGGGCATCGAGCTGGGCGGCGTGATGCGAACCGACGACGCCGGCGAGTCGTTCAGCGACCATCGGCCTGAAGCGGCGCGCGATGTCCACTGTCTCACCTGGCACCCAACCGTGCCCGGCCGCGCGTACGAGGCTGGTGGCGACGGCGCAGCCTGGAGCCGCGACGGCGGCGTGACCTGGGCCCCCGCCGACGCGGGTCGCGAGCGCCGCTACGCGTGGGCGCTCGCCGTGGACCCCGAGGACCCCGAGCGCTGGTTCGTCTCCGCGGCGCCGGGACCGTTCCAGGCGCACGGCGGCGGCCCCTCGGACTCAGCCGTGTACCGGTGGAGCGCCGACGGCCACTGGGAGCAGGTAGAGGGGCCGCTCGACTCTCACGTCTACGCGCTCGCGAGCGCTGACGGCAGCCTCTTCGCCGGCCTCGGCGACGGCACGCTGCTGCGGAGCGACGATCGTGGTGAAACGTGGCATGACCTCGGCGAGCGCGTCGAGCGCGTTACCGCCCTCGTCGCGAACTAGCCACCTGGCGCCGAGCGCGTGCGCGAGGATCGCGCGGGCGCCGGGTCTCGGGTGCCGGTGTCGCCCTTCGGTCCCGCCGTAGAACTCCAACTAGACGTTCACGGGTTCGAGCCGCCGGCTCCGATGGAAGCTCGATCATGTTCCACGAGGTCTCGCACTTCACGATGCTGCCCGACGGCAACGTTTCAGACAGCTTCGACAAGCCCAGCCTCATCTGTGGCGGATAAGGCCTACCGCCGGCGCCAGGGCTTGGACGGCTCCGGCGCTCGCACAAGGTCAGCTCTCCTGGAGCACGGACAGGACGTTGCCTGCGGGGTCTTTGAACCAGGCGATGTCCGGGCCCCGGTTCGCGGCACGGCCGCGCAGGATCCCCTTCTCGTCCTGGGGGAACTCGTCGTAGCGCTCGATCTCGACCCCGCGGGCGACCAGTTCGTCGACCGCCGCGTCGATGTCGTCGACCCTGAAGTTCAGGACGGTGTTGTTCGCTGGGACGTGGTCCGGCTTGCGGTACACAAGCGTTTCGTGCCCGTTGCCGTGCTTCAGCGACATCAAGCCGTTCTCTTCGTCGAGCCAGACGGTCTCGACACCGAGTGTCTCGCTGTAGAAGCGGTGTGCCGCCTCTATGTCGCTCGCACCCATTCCACTGAACGCCGTGCTTTGCGCCAGCATGATCGCTCCTCTCTTCGCCGTTCTCGCCATAGAGACCAAGTGATGTCGCCAAACTCATCGTTCAGCGAGCGTGCGAAACGGAGGTGTCTCGATCGAGTCACTGCGGCGTCCGCTCGGGAGGACTTGGAGGGTCTCACCTAGCGGTACACGGACGCTGGCTTGCGAAGCGAAGGCGAGGTTCGCGCGTGCGTACGATTCGAGTTGGGCGTAGGGCTCGCGCACCGCGCTGATGCACGAGACGGCGGCATTCGCCTCTCGACTTAGGTCGGGCCGTAAGGTCCCTAGCCTCTATCTGCGACGTACTGTCGTCTGAAACGACGGCCGAAGATACCGCTAATCGTCCGGGGGCGGGCGTGAGCTGGACGGTCCCGGCGGCGCCCGCCCGTCGTCCCTCGCGATAGCGGGCGGCGCGTCAGCGAAGGCGTACCATCCACCCGAAAGCAGAAGTGCGGACCGAGGTTGCGCACCTGTCTTCACCCGCAGCCCGGGCTGCCTGGGGTGACTAGATCAACCCGGCAGTATCGACGCGGTCCCGACCTCGTCTCCTTGGCGGACGATGTCGGGGACCCTGCCGCCCCTTC
>DATBDN010000013.1:0-16891 GCA_036269895.1 Thermoleophilaceae bacterium | reverse complement strand
CCACGAGCTCTGCTTGGGGCTGGCGCTGTGGAACGGCAACGACCGGATCCTCAAGGAGCGCATGTTCGGCCTGACCGGGCCGCAGGGGAATCACGGCGAGGACGTCAAGGAGTACTGGTGGTACCTGGAGGGACTGCCGAGCCACGCGCTGTTGCGCTGGCGCTACCACTATCCGCAAGGAGAGTTTCCGTACGAGCAGCTCGTCAACCACGGTCGCGGCCTGCACGACCCGGAGCTGGAGCTGCTCGACACGGGCGTGTTCGACGGCGATCGCTACTGGTCGGTCGACGTCACCTACGCGAAGGCCTCGCCGACCGAGGTGCTGATGCGGATCGAGCTCGAGAACCACGGGCCCGACGAGGCGACGATCCACGTGCTGCCGACGCTCTGGTTCCGCAACACGTGGTCGTGGAGCGACGAAGCCGTGCGTCCCCGGATCGAAACCGACGGCTCGGCGCTCGTGGTGGCCGACCATCCGCTCGCCGGCTACCGGCTCGAAGGCGCACCGGGTCCCGGCGGCTCCGCGCCCGAGGCGCTGTTCTGCGAGAACGAGTCGAACGCGCCGCGCGTCTTCGGTTCCGAGGCGACGACGCCGTACCCCAAGGACGGCATCAACGATCACGTCGTCTCGGGGGCGGCCACTGTCAACCCCGAAGGCTTCGGCACCAAGTCCGCGCTTCGCTACGTCGTCAGGGCGCCGGCCGGCGGCAAGGCCGAGTTGCGGCTCCGCCTCCATCAGCCTCCGCACGAGCCCGGCGCGGCGCCGACCTGGGCGGGAGCGACGTTCGACAAGGTTCTCGCCGCGCGCGAGGCCGACGCCGACGAGTTCTATGCGGCGATCGCACCGGAAGGCACTGACGCCGAGCACATGCGGATCCTCCGCCAGGCGTGCGCCGGCCTCGTCTGGAGCAAGCAGATGTACCCGTACAACGTGCGTCGGTGGCTGGACGGCGACCCGGGCGAGCCGCCGCCGCCCGAGGCTCACCGCCACGGGCGCAACAGCGACTGGCGCCACCTCGACGCGTTCGACGTGCTCGCGATGCCCGATCCATGGGAGTACCCCTGGTTCGCGGCGTGGGATCTCGGGTTCCATTGCATCCCCTGGGCGCATCTCGATCCCGCATTCGCGAAGTACCAACTGATCGTGCTGCTGCGCGAGTGGTTCCTGCACCCGAACGGCGCGCTGCCCGCCTACGAGTGGAACTTCGACGATGTCAACCCGCCGGTGCACGTGATGGCGGCGCTCCGCGTGTTCGTGATCGACGGCGCCCGGGATCGAGAGTTCCTGGAGCGGATCTTCCAGAAGCTGCTGATCAACTTCACCTGGTGGGTCAACCGGCAGGACGCCGACGGCAACAACGTTTTCAGCGGCGGCTTCCTCGGGCTCGACAACATCAGCCCGATCGACCGCTCGAACCTGCCAGAGGGCATGACGCTCGAGCAGGCCGACGGCACCGCGTGGATGGCCTACTACACGCTCTCGATGCTCGTGATCTCGATCGTGCTCGCCGAGGAGAACGAGGTCTACCTGGACATGGTGATCAAGTTCCTCGAACAGTTCGTGCTGATCGCCCGCGCGCTCGAGCAGCAGGGCCTCTACGACCCCGAGGACGGCTTCTTCTACGACCGGCTCGTGTACCCGTCGGGAGAGACGACCCAGGTGAGAGTGCAGACGATCTCCGGACTGCTTCCCGTGCTTCCGGCCGTCGGCATTCCGACGCAGGCGACGCAGGCGGCCGACAAGCTCGGCAAGCGGTTTGCGCGGTTGCGCGAGAGCTACGAGCAGACGGGCGGCAGCATGATCGGGCGGGTCCGGCAGGTGGGGGAGGACGATCGCACGGTGCTGCTCTCGGTGATCGACCCCGACGACCTGCGCCACACGCTCCGCGAGTTCTTCGACGAGGCGGCGTTCCTCTCCCCGTACGGGCTCCGCGCAGTCTCCAAGCGCTACGAGAACAACCCGTACACGCTCGAAGGCGTTCCCGGAGCCTGGATCGACTACGAGCCGGCCGAGTCGACGACGAGCATGTTCGGCGGCAACTCGAACTGGCGCGGCCCGATCTGGATGCCCGTCAACTACCTGGCGCTCCGCCAGTTCGTGCTCTACCACCGCTTCTTCGGCGACGACTTCAAGCTCGAGTACCCGACCGGTTCGGGCCGGCAGCACACGTTCGGCGAGATCGCCCAGGACCTCGCCGACCGGCTCGTCTCCATCTGGCTGCCCGGGCCCGACGGACGGCGCGCCGTCTACGGCGGCACCGAGAAGCTTCAGAGCGACCCGGCCTGGAAGGACAACCTGACCTTCAACGAGTACTTCCACGGCGACAACGGCGCCGGCCTCGGCGCGACCCACCAGACCGGCTGGACGGCGCTCGTCGCAGACCTGATCCTCGACCCGCCGAGCGCAGGACTGGAGAGACTGATCGACCGGTTCGCGTCGCCCGAACCGCGCCACCCTGAGGGCTTCGAATCAGATCCCGCCGGGCGCTGACGCGGACGCTGGGCCCTCGCGCACGCGATACTTCTGGCCGATCGCTGAACAGCGTTGCCCGGCGGATGTCGTCGGTCTCTGTTTGAGGCGCCCCCCTCTCCGCACGACCCAGTTGCCGCGTTGGGGCCTGCTACCGGCCACCTTGATCCGCGAAGTCGTCGAATGGCTATCTAGCGGATTCGGTCTGCGAGCTGCTTAGCGCCTCAGACCTCGCCTTGGCTCGCCGCACTGTCTGGCGCTGCCGATTCCTCGTGGCGATCGGTGCTCTGCTCGACCCGTTGCGGCTCGACCGAAGAAGGTGTCGGCGTCGTCTGTCTGGCGGCGGTTGTCGTGCGTGAGCTCTGCCTGCGACCGGTCGTCTGATGCTCGAGTGAGTCGACGCGCCTCTCGAGCTGGACGACCCGTTCGTCGAGCGGATCGATTTCGCGGAGCGTGTCGGAGGCCTTGTGAAGTTGTGCCTCGAGGAAGTCGAGAGTCCCTATCAGCATCCGCAGTGGTAAGGCGACGAGATTGCGGACTGCGTCCTCGCTGGAGTCCGCCAGCCGTGAGATCGAGTCAGCGGTGTCAGCCCGCGTTTTCCGCGCCACGGCGAGACGATAGCGCGTCCCGCCAACAAAGTCGCTGTCTTGTCGCCTGTGCTGAAGCTCAGGTCTTCGCTAGCTGAGGGGTGAGGCGCCGCTCACTCGACTCCAGCCGAGCGCCGGCGCGATCTCGCGGGCGATCGTGGTAAGCATGGCTGCGTTGTACTCAACCCCGAGCTGGCTGGGCACCGTAAGAAGAAGCGTGTCGGCAGCCTGGACTGCTACGTCGGCGGCGAGCTCCTCGGCGATCCGGTCGGGCTCGCCCGTGTAACTGCGGCCGAAGCGGCTGATCGCGCCATCGAGCCAGCCGACCTGGTCCGCGTTCGCGTCGTTGCCGAAGAGTCGGCGGTCGAGGTCGGTGGTGATCGGGATGACGCTGCGGCTGACCGAGACGCGGGGCTCTCGGTCGTTGCCGACCTTCGTCCACGCCTCACGGAAGAGCTCGATCTGCTCGGCCTGGAGCTCGTCGAACGGCACCTGAGTGTCCTCGAGCAAGAGCGTCGAGCTCATCAGGTTCATCCCTTGCTCGGCGGTCCAGACGGCGCTCTGCCGGGTGCCCGAGCCCCACCAGATCCGGTCACCGAGCCCGGGCGACTGCGGCTCGACGGCCAGCATTGCGTCGCCAGGCCGACCGCCGACATCGGCGCGGACAACCCCCGCGCCGCTGATCGCCCTCCGAAACAGCGCCGTCTTCTCGCGTGCGTCGTCGGGGTCGAGCGAGTGGCCGAACGCCTCGGCACCGTGCCAGGCCGGCTCGGGCGAGCCGCGGCTGACCCCGAGCTGGAGCCGACCGCCTGAGAGCAGGTCGGCGGCTGCCGCCGTCTCCGCCATGTAGAGCGGACTCTCGTAGCGCATATCGATCACACCCGTGCCGATCTCGATCCGGCTCGTCTTGACGCCGATCGCAGCGAGGAGCGGGAACGGCGAAGCCAGCTGGCGTGCGAAGTGGTGAACCCGCACGAACGCACCGTCGATCCCGATCTCCTCCGCCGCCACCGCGAGCTCGACCGTCTGACGGAGCGCCTCGGCTCCCGTCTGGGTGAGCCCTCCGTCCGGATGCCAGGCGCCGAACGATAAGAACCCAATCTTCTTGTGACCAATCATGTCTGCCGAATACCAGGACGTTCGCCGGCGTCTGAAAGCTGGCCCGAGGGAGCACTAATCGGGCGTGTCGCCGTCGATCCACCGCTGGAGGAGGTCGACCTGCTCCTCCGGCCAGCGGCCGTCGCAAGGCATCGAGCCGGTGCGAACCGCTGCGAGGATCCTGTCGGCGTTCGCTTTGACGTCCTCGTACGACCAGAGATCGAACGCGCTGAGCATCGCTCCTCGGTCGCGCTCGCGAAACAGCGGCCTGATGTCGGTCTCGAAGCTGGGCGTAGTTACGTCCGTCACGTTGTTCTCCTCGGGTGTCGTGGGAAGCGTCGGCTACCGTCGGCGGAGCTCATCCGGCTCCTTCCCCGTATTCCGAGGCGAACAAGTAGCTCACTGCAAGGCTCCGGTACGGTCGCCAGCGGTCCGACACTTCGGCGATCTCCTCTTCCCTCGGAACGTGGTCGAAGCCGTAGGACCTCTGAATTGCCCGACGAAGCGCAATGTCGCCGGAGAGGAAAACATCGGGCCGGTCCAGGGCCACGAGCAAAAACCCGCGCGCCGACCAGAGGCCAATGCCCGGGACCTCGGTCAACGCCGCCTCGACCTCCTCGTCCGTCATCTGGGCCAACGACTCGTCGCTCAGTCGACCGTCGACGAACCGCTCCGCGAGCGCCCGTAACGTCGCCGCCTTGCGATAGGAGAACCCGCTGGCGCGAAGGACTTCCGGATCCGCCGCGAGCAGTACGGCCGCCGTCGGCATGTGCCCCCCGAAGTTCTTCTCGAGGCGGGAGACGATCGCCCGGGTCGCCGCGACGGAGAGCTGCTGGCCCGCGACCTGGAAGACCAGCGTCCCAAAGGCGTCGAGCACCGGCAGCTCGTCCATCCACGCCCGCGGACGGAACCCCGGCCGCGCGTCGATCAGCTGCGCGAGAACCGGGTCTGCGTTACGCAGGAACTCCCGACCCTTGCGACTCGCTACCGGAGCTCGCTTCCGGGACGTCACGTCGACGCTCATTCTTTCAAGAGCCTCTCGGTGAGCACGATCTCGATCACGTCAGCGACCGTCTACTCGCGGGCCCGGTCGCGGTGGAGCTCGATGGCGAGGCCACCAGCTGGTCGCCGAGCGGGCGGACGGGCAGGCGGGCCATCAGGGGTGTATCCAGGACCCGTAGCCGAGGTCGAGGCGGATCGACTGCATTACCTGGAACGCGACGCTCTCGGTGAAGACGTCTGCTGCGGCCAGCACACCGGTGTATTTCTCGAGTACGGGCGCGGCCGTCCTGCGGGCGGTCTCGTCGAGGATCCCTTTCACGGCCCCCCAGACGTTCTCGCCGTAGCGCTCGTAGTAGGGAGTGGGATCGACGGACTCGATCGCCTTGCGGGCGCTCTCGGCGAGGTCGGCCATGTACTGCTGGTGCAGCGTCACGTCGTCCCGTGTGCCGAGCCGGCCGTTGTGGCCGCCGATGAAGTGCTTCCACGCGTAGGCGAGCGCGTTCGCCGGTGCCTCGATGTAGCCCGGGATGTCCTCGGTCAGGTTCGACTGGTAGATCGGTACCCAGCCCGGGTTGACGATGTCGATCAGCATCAGCGTGTCGTGATCGGGCAGGTGGATGACGATGTTGTCGGGCGAGTGGTTGGGCCCGTGCCAAGCCAGGTCGATCCGCTCGCCGCCGATCTCCAGCGTTCGGCGGTCGCCGAACGTCTCGTCGTTCGGCGGTCTGGCAGGATCGTCGTCGCGCAGCAACAGTCGGCGCGTCTCCTCGTGGCCGATCCGGGTGACGTTCCTGTCGAACAGCGACGCGGCGCCCACATGGTCGGCGTGGTGGTGCGAGTAGATGAGGTACTCGACCTTGTTGGTGACGCCGTTTGCGGCGGCGATCTCGTCGATCGCCCGCTGGATGTTGTTGCCGATCGTGGGCGGTGCGTCGAGCAGGACGACGCCGTCCGAGGTCGTCAGGAACGCGCACTGGTAGGTGCCGTCCGTGATCCAGTAGAGGTTGCGCTCGACGCGGCCGACGTAGTAGCCCTGCTCGTTGAGGGCGGGGCCCAGAGCCCGGCGCGGAATCGGCGCGTAGCCCGGCAGAGCAGTCGTGTCGGTTGCGGTCATGCTTTCGCTCCTTCCGTTGCGACTTCGGCCAGTGCCTGGTCGAGATCCAGGATCCGTCCCTGGAGATCTCCGTCGGGGCCCTCGATCCGCCCTGCGTCGGAGACGCCTCCTACCTTCAAGGGCACGAAGCCGGCTGCGCTGATGAGGCGTTGGGCGGTCTCCCCGGCAGTATCGTCGTCGGTGGCATAGAAGAGGACGATCCGCGGCTCCTGGTTTGCTCCGGTCGCGAGCTGGTCGGCGCCGAGACTCCCGAAGGCCTTGACGTAGTGCGCGCCGGCGGGGAGAAGGCCGGCGACCACGGAGCCGGACGACTGTCCTTCGGGCAGCGTCCGGATCATCTGCCCGTTCTCGTCGAAGCCGATCGGGTTGGAAGGGTCGACGACGACTTTGTTCTCGAGCAGGCGGGTCTGGGCGGGCACCACCTCCCTGGCCTGGTCGAGCCAGATTGCGAGCACGACGACGTCTGCGCCCGCGATCGCGTCTTCCACCGAGGCAGCGCTCGCATTCGTGCCCAGTTCGTCGGCAAGCGCCTTGGCGTGTGCTTCGTCTGCCGCCGCCAGGACGACGAGCTCGTCGCCCGCTACGAGGTGCCGTGCGAGCGCGCTCCCGAGGTTCCCGGCGCCGATGATTGCGGTTGTCAAACTCACTCCTTTCCAAGCTGTCGTGACGGCGGCATCGTCGCCGCCGCGGGCAGCGATCGAATCCCGGAAACCCTTAGTCGTGTCACCAGTGGCATGCTCGCGAGATCGTCACGAGGGGACCCGGCGAGCAGTTGCTCGGCCGGCAGCGCGAACGCGACGTGCTCGCCCGCGCGCTGAAGGCCGCGCGCGACGGCCAGAGCGGCGTGCTGACGGGTTACGGCGAGGCGGGCGTGGGGCAAGACCGCACTGCTCGAGTACGTGGGATCCCCCTCCCACTCGAAGGACGCTGAACGATGGGGGCCTGTCTCGCGGGGGTGAAGACGCCGGGATCGGGCCCGGCCGATCGGATTACGGCGTGTGGACGCTGTGGAGCTCGACCACCTCTTGCGTTATCTCCACCGGTATCGCCGGTTTCACGTCTCTGTTGAACCAGGTGTCGTGCTGCTCCTGCGTCTCCCACACCTCGGCCACAACGAAGCCGCCGGCGTCCTCGTAGGAGACGTGGAATATAAAGCCAGGCTGCTGCTTCAGCTTCTCGATCAGCGGCGGCGCCGTCTGGTCGTACTGGGTTGGGGTCATCCCGGCGGGGCGGTGCCGAATCAAGACGGGCATTTATCGAATCCTTCCTGTTGCTGAGGAGCGAAGGTGTGACCGTCTCACATCCGACCTGGCCGTGTCGCCGCACGCAGTCATCGACGGAGGGTGGGTATGGCGAGCAAGTTGAAGATCAAGGTCAATGGCCTTGTTCATAACGTGACGGCATCGCTTGTACGGCATCGCTCGTACGTCATCGCTCGTACGCCGTTGCTGTACGTGCTGCACAACGAGCTGCGACAGCTTGAACGAGTCCGGCGTGCGCTCGGTGGTACGCGGCGACGGTGCGCCACGTACTGCGCCGAACGTCGTAGTCGAGTGTGCAGGGCGGTCACCTTGCCCGCCCTCCTCGCGACGCATTTGATCGCCCTCGGGCCTGGTTACGGCGAACACAACTGGTATCTGCCAGGCTCCAACGGCTCTCCCGCACTCGACGTGGAGGGCCATCCGTAGCCCGCGCCAGCGACCATGGCTATCCCGCGCCTGGCCAACCGGATTGAGCCGTCACTGCCGCATGAGCCTCACACCCCACCCGGCCGCGAGGCCGACAACGAGCCCGATCTCAGGAGCCAGCGGGATATCGGTCGTCACGGCGACCACGATTCCCAAAGCCACGCCGACCACCGCGCCGACCGCCAGAAACACCCAGAAGGGGCGGCCCTCGCCGCTGATGCCGCTAGCCATCACACAATCCTGCGGCAGCAGCACGGTGTCGTCAACGGAGTGAGTACCAAACTCGATATGGCAACCAACGCCGGCGCGCCCGCGGCGGCTCGCTACGAGCGATCGCGGGACCTTGAGCGAGGTCAGGCGTGCTCTCGGGCCAGGGCGAAGCTCAGTGGTATACGGCGTACGGTCAGTTACGTCTTGCTCAGAACGTATTGCTTCGCGAGGTCTCGGCCGGCAGTCACAGGCCGAAGAGGTCTCGCTTCGGCAGCTCCCGACACGATGAACGCCCGAATTCTTGGAAGCGAGCTGGGAGGTGAGAAAGGTGGTAAGCGGAAGGTGGTAAGGTCTTCGTGCGCGTGAGCGTCTGCGCGGAAGCCGCCGAGGCTCGACTCTCCTCTCCGACTCCGATGCTCCTGAGTTCGCCTGGCGGGCCTCCTCTGTGGTGCCGCCCAAGCCGCGAAAGAGAGGAACCAGATGAGTGCACTTATTGAGCTCCCGCGAGCAGTCGTCGCGCTCAAGCGCTTTCGCTGCACGAGTTGCGCCTATGGCGCCAGCTCGCGTATGGCGCCTGAGCGGTGCCCGATGTGTGGCGGCACCGCGTGGCACTTGGAACGCCGGCCGCCGGCCAAAAGCCCGGGCGTGTGAGGCTCGGCCGCTTCCGGAAGGACGTCATCGCCCGGCCGCTCGGGCAAGGTCACCTGGCTGCCTTCGACGCTGGCTGCGCATGGTGCGGCGCTCTCATTCCGGCTGAATATCGTGCGCCGGGAAGGTCTCCGCTCCTGTCTGAGTGGGCGTCTGTTTTCGAGGACGGTACGGCGAGGATCAGCCATGTCCTCTGCCCCGAGCACGCCCAGATGGTCGACGAGTTCGGTACGGCGGAACCCACCTAGCAGGGCCGCCACGACACGATCACGCAGCGGCGGGGAGCAACCCTTCGACCCGTGAATTTGCCCGACGCCGAACGTGAGGACCGGCGGCCGTTGCTCGTCCTCCCTTTTCGCCGACTCACGAGGCCGCGCGTCTCCACGCGTCCCGGAGCGGCGCCCGATAGAACAACGCGAGCGGAACCATCGCGATGAGTAGCACGGCCTCATCGAACGGTCCTGGGATAGGCAGCAGCCCGAACATCGCGAGCCATCGGACCGGTCTCGGGATCCGCTTGTCGGAAGCGGCCAGCCTCGCTGCGCGGAGCGTCCGCCTGAAATACGCCGCCGTGCTTCGCACGCTCAGAGTCTAGGGCCGCGGCGCAACAATGAGGTCGGTCGGAGCCTGTTCCCGCGTGGTTGTCAACTCCGCTTACCTCCCTCCTGACCAGCGGTTCGGTTCTCCCATTGGGAACCAGCCGGACATCCGGGAGGAGCCCGAGTCGCACCAGCGCTAGCCGCAGCGCCGTGGCGTCGGTGAACTGGATCGCGCAAAAGCCGAAGTCGGTTGCCGCGTCGACATTCGCTCCGGAGTCGTCGACGAAGACCGCGTCCTCAGGTCCGATGCCGAACCGCTGCGTGAGGTGTTCGAAGATCCGCCGGTCGGGCTTGTTCACTCCGATCTCGCCCGAGATGACGATCCCTTCGAACGATGCCAGGAACTCGAACCGCTCCAGTGCCACCGGGAACATCTCGGCCGACCAGTTGCTGAGTGCGACAAGCCGGACGCCCGCGGTGCCTAGCTCGGCCAGCACGTCGACGGTTCCCGGGATCTCCCCCGCCAGCATCTCGGGCCAACGCCGATGAAACGCCTCGATCAGCTCACGCCGCTCCGGATACTCGGCGACAAGAATCTCGATCGCCTCGGCCCACGGTCGCCCCGCGTCCTGGTGCCCATTCCACTCCGCCGTCGTCACCTCGGCAAGGAACGACTCCATCTCATCCGGGTCCTCGAACAGCTGCCGGTACAAGTGGCGCGGATCCCAGTCGATCAGCACGCCCCCGAGATCGAAGACGACGGTGGTCAGGCATGTCACATCAGGCATCCCACAACGCTAGCTCCCTCACACGAGGAGCCCAGCGGGCGGACACGTCGAGCAAAGCGCGGAGCTGGCGAGTCACGGTTGGCCGGACAAGAGCGGCAAGAACTGGTTCCGCCACGCTTACGCGGAGCGCCGTCGACTGCGCGAGTTCAGGAATGCCCTTGAGGCGCCGCCGGTACGATATTGGACGCCTGATGCTGGACGCCTTAACCTCGTAGTGCTGAGATGTTGTCCGTGGGATCAGACCATGAGGTCACGTTATGAGCGTGGGGGGTAGAGGACAGGCGCGCCAGCGCATCCTTCGGCGCGCGGGTTTGATCGCGGGCGTTCTCGTGCTCTTGGCGCTTGTCTTCCTGGCAAGCGGGCACTGGGTGCTCGCGGTCATATTCGGGGCAGCCGCCGCAGTAGCGATCTGGGTGTTCTGGCAAGCGCGAACCGTGCGCTAGGCCACCTGGATGCCGAGCCGCTCGCAGGCGCGAGTGAGTTGCGAATGACAAGCGTGCGTGGCAGCGGGCGGACGTATCCTGGTCGTAGACACGTGAACGAAGAAGGGGATCAACCGGATCACACCGAGTCGAGCATGCCCGGCGAGCACCGGGGCAGGCGGCTCAGAATGGACGAAACCGAGCCGCGCGCCCTGGGACTACCGCTTAGTTGGTTCCGCACCACCGAGCCGATCGATCTCCGCTGGGTTCGACATCCCTACCGATGGCTGAGATGGCGTTCCGAGGTTCGACGACGTGGTCCGTACGCCCCGCGCTTCGAGGACTTTCGGCCCCGATAATCCCTTCACGCCTCACCGGCACATGAGGTAGCAACCGACACTCGCAGTCTGGGCTGGAGATCGACGGGAGCGGGCGCGGGGGAGCTCCTCCGGATACTTCCTCGGTCTCGACACGACAGCGGAGAATCTCCTCTCCCAGGACAGCATCCTGGAATCGAGGTCTCCGTCGAACCCGGCCTGGCTCATCTGCAGCTCACCGGTGACGGTTGGGTGTCGCGGATCAGCCACACTTCCGTGATGGCCACCGGCCTGAAAGTCGGCGGCGACGTCGAGCAGGCTCTGGACAGCGTCGGCGTCCCGAGCTACGTCCTCGACACGACGGGGATCGTCCGCTGGATCAATCCGGCAGCTGAGCGGCTGCTCGGCGATATTCGCGGTCGCCACTACACCTCGGTCGTCGCGCCCGAGGAAACCCGGCGCGCCCGCGAGCTGTTCTCCCAGAAGGTGCTCGGCACCGCCCCGGCGACAGACGCAAGCGGCTTCTTGGTCTCGACCGCCGGTACACGCGTGGCCGTAGAGCTCAGCGCGGTGCCGCTCAAGAACGGTGAGCGGGTGGTCGGCGTGTTCGGACTGATCGAGGAACACCCCGACCACACACCAACGGCGCCACCCCCGCATCTGACCCCCCGGCAGGTCGAGGTGCTCCATCTTCTGGAGCACGGCCGCTCGACGAAGCAGATCGCCGCCGAGCTCCACCTGAGCACCGAGACGGTCCGAAACCACATCCGCCGGCTCTTTCGGGCTCTCGGCGTCAACTCCCGACTCGAAGCCGTCGCCGCCGCCCGGGTCGCATCACCCGACTGATCGACGCGCGAGCCCGCCTTCGGCGGAGCGGCGACGCGTGACGACGAATGCCTTTGTCAGGGCCTCTTCCAGCTTCAGGGAATTAGATGCGTCTGTAGTCACCCGACCTGGCGCCGAGGGGTCATTCCCGACGACGAAGTCTCGTCCCGCAACTACAAAGCACGGTGTTAGGCCAGCCGGTGCGCTTCGACGCGCTCGTCGATCGCTATGTGATCGCACAAAACCGCGAGTCTACGACGAAGAGTTACCGCGTCGGGCCGGCCCGCGGGGTCGAGCCATGTTCAGGCGCCCAGCCGGAACGGCGGGTACTCGTCCGTCACCAGCGCGAAGGCGTACGCGATGACGCGGTTCCACCAGCGCAAAACGCCCTACCGGAGCTGGACGGAGGTCGTCTCTGCCGCGGCGGTTCAGGGCGCGGTGTTCGGCGGTGTCAAAGCGGCCGCCGACCGTGCCGGAGCGAGCTGGTTCGAGCAGGTGACAGGCATCTGGCCCGGCAACACGGAAGCCCCGGCGAAGCGATAGCGCAGGCCGTCGTTCGCTCGCGACCACGCCAATCCGGCGCGGGGCGGCTGCTCAGCTGTCGGTGGTGTCCCTGGTCACGGACTGCGGCAGGCCGCCGGTCGCGCGGATCGTCGCGGGTTCGTGGACGCGCCTCGGGTCGAACAGGACGCGGATCGCACCACCGAGCAACCCGCCGATGAGCGGCGCGAGGAGATAGATCCAGATCTTGCCGAAGTCGAGGTTGTAGATCGCCGGGTCGAGAGACCTAGCCGGGTTGAACGAGCCGCCGGAAGCCGGTCCTACGGCATCAGCCGCAGTGAAGATGAAGAGTCCGATCAGAAGCGGCGCCATCACGCCCTTCCACGGGGCGCGATCGTCGGTCGCGACGGTCGTAATGACCATGACGAACAGCCCGGTTACGATCAGTTCGAGCACGAACGCACCCAAGTTCGAGATGCCGATGCCAGGCGCCGTCGTCAGCGCATCAGTGGCCCGCTCGGAATAGACCGCCGCCACGGCAAGCACCGCGACGAAACCCCCCACAAGCTGCGCGATCCAGTACGGGACAACCTCCTTCGGCGGGAACTTCAGCGCGGCCGCAAGGCCCAAGGAGACAGCCGGATTGAAGTGCCCGCCGGAAACGTGCCCGAGGGCGGTGATCGCAAGCGCGAGACCCAGCCCGAAAGCGAACGCGATCCCGAGCGCGCTGATTGCGCCGCCGCCGAGGTCAGTTGCAACCGCGATCGCATTGAAGCCCAGGAAGAAGAACAGGAACGTACCGAGTGCCTCTGCAGCAAGGCGCAAGCTCAGCGGCGGAGAATCCATTCGGCTACCTCCTATGGCGGTCCGCTTGGCGAATCTATAACCCATTCGCGCCCAGAGCGCATTTCCTCCCTGGATCTGGATAGCGACAGTCGCGAAAAACGTGCTACGAGATCACGAGCTCGGAAGACCGTGACCGCGAACGCTCGAGATACGGACTGCGAGCGGCGCGAAATTTCTGACCTCACGCTGCCGGCGCGCCGTGGACTCGGGCAACGCATGCTCTGGCGGCTCCTTATCGGCGCGGCGGTCCTGCTCTTCCTGCTCATGTGGTTCCGCGCCGTCCTCGACCTGTTCCGGCGACCGGATGTCTCTGCAGTAGGAAAGATCGCCTGGGCGCTCGGCATGCTTGTCGTCCCATTCCTGGGGCTCGCGGTCTACATGATGCTCCGACCGCTGATTCGCAGATCGCCCGGCGCCGCCGCGCCTAGCCCGATCTCCTCGGCTCCGATCGCTTTGCCGTCTACGCGAGCGGATGGGCGCCAGCGCGCCGGGGCGGCCGGGACGCGAGACTCGCGCGTTCGTTGTCGCTTTACCCACGGTCGAGCAGCGTTTCGTCAGACCGAGATGCTGACCGGGAACGTGGCGAGCCAGACCAGGGTTCCTCCGAAGACGAGTAATCCGAGGGTGAGCAATGCTCGCCGAAGCCGCGCTGTCGGCAGCTTGGTGCTGACACCTGCGAAGAACAACGCTGCGGCGAAGAGCACGACAGCGAGGACGTAGTTCGACGAGCGCTGGATGTCACCTACCACGCCCGCCGCAGATAGCTCCGCTTGTGCATCCAGCCTGCGCTCGTCTTCGCCGGCCTGCAGCTTGTACTCGGGCATCGCAAACGGGGTGAGTGGCGCATCGGGATTCCGTAGCGGTCTAGTCGCAATCCAGGCCTGAACTGCGGGCTTGAACTCCTTGCGGAAGCGCCTGAAGTAGAAGTCGGCGAGCAACGTGTCCTTGTGCGCATAGGCGTCTGCCCACGACGAGAACGTCGCCACGTCGATCTGAGACTCGGCTTGCGCGAGACCTTGCGCCCGCGCCGCTTCGATGCGGATCGCACTCGTGCGGCCCGCGGCCTTCGCCTGCTCCCCGTTCCAGCGACTCGCCTGGTAGCCGCTCCAGGCGGTAGCGACCGTCGCGAGCGCGAGAAGCACAGTCGCCACGACGTCGAGTCGCTCGTCCACACGGCTGCGCTCCGGCGTCACGCCTTCGTCCGCACTCCCTCAGCGTTGCAGGGGACCCGCACCTTCGCGTCGAGCCTCGGAAGCACCTGGTCGATGAGTCCGAGCGTCCGGTTCATCGCGACCGGCTCGAGCCCACCGACGCCGCCGTGGAACGGGTTGTTGAGCGCTTGCAACAGCAGCAGCAGCGTCACGATCACCGACACCACCGATCCCATCAGCAGCCCCTGGACAATTGCACGCTCGCCGCGATCGGCGAAGAAGAGCGTGTACACGAAGATCACCGCCGCGATGAAGAACAGCACGATCCACAACGACGTCGGAATCACACCGGCGGCGCCGTGAACGCGATCTTGCCGCGCCTCCTCCCGAGTCGACGTTTGCTCGAGCCACTTGTCATAGGCCGACTGCTCGCTCGCGGTCTTCGGCTCGACCGTCAGCAGCGTACGGAAGAGGTCGACGCCCCACGGATTGAGCCTGTCGCCCAGTGTCCCCGCACGCATACGAACCCACTCATCGTTCACAACCGATCGCCCGTAACAAACAAGCTCGCCCGTCAACTCAGCGGCCACCTTCCCATGGAAGAACTGCGCCGTCTCGACCTGCTGCACGACCGTCAGCGCCTCCGTCTCAGCACCCGTGCGCGACTGGTCGTAGCTCGTGAAAGCAAGGAAGACGATGAAGCCGAGCAGCACCGAGAAACCGGTCGCAAGCACGCCGAACACGCCCGCCGCGCGATCTCCATCCGCAAAGTAGCTTCCCTCCGGCGCACTGCGCCGCACCACCAACATCGCCGTAACAGAAATCGCAACGACCGCCGCCGTGATCAACACTGCCCAGACGAGGTTCACGAATGCACCCTAGATCGGCGTCAAGACGTACGACCCGATTCCGCCGCGGCAACGCAAAGCCTCGGACTCGTGGCCGAAGCCGAGCACGCCCTTCACCTCGGCCGCGACGAGTCCATCACGGTCACAACGCGCAGCGCAAGATCTCGCGATTCGTCCGTCACCGGCAGACTGTGTCACACCGGCCCCGGCACACACGCCGCTGGCGCTTGGGTTGTGGCTGGGTGAGGATGCGCTGCTCGGAGCCGCGGCGGACGTGGCCGCTCGTCGCTGCTCGAGCCGCGGAAGCAGATGCGCAGCGATATAGCCGTGGACGGCGCCGTTTCCACGGTGTCGAGCGGGTTCATCCGGACGGGATGAGGCTTCGTCGCCGACGGCTGCTTAGGTTGGCGTTCGGCTGCAAGGAGGCGCGATGGCGCAGGAGACCACTGATGTCCTGGTCGCCGGGTATCAGAACACTGACGCGAGTGGAACGCGCTGACGACGATCCACGCCGCGAACGCGGAGTCAGGGAGGCGATCACGTGACGGAACAGCACATGTGCGACCTCGTCGCATCGCCGCAGCAACGGCAGTTCGGGCTCGACAATCGCGAGACCACGCGGCGTTACTGCCTCGAGTGCGAAGTCCGCTTCTCCTGCCACGGCGGCTGCGCGAAGGAGCGCCTCATCCGAACGCCCGAAGGCGAGCCGGGCCTCGACTACCTCTGCGCCGGCTACTGGGCGTTCTTCCACCACGTCGACCCCGCGACGCGCTTCACGTGCGACCGCCCGAGACGCGGTGAGGCGCCGTCCGAGATCATCGCGCTCTACGCCCCGTGAGTCAGGACCGCGAGAGTCAGGACTCGGTTACGCCGCCCGGCGTGGACGCGCGGGGCACGAATGGTGGCCGGCTATCGGCGGCGCGCGATTGGCTGAGTAGCCGCGTCGACACCAGCCTCGGCCGGCTCACGCTGATCTGGTTCCGCCGCTACTTCGAGGCGAGCCGTAACTCGGGCGCTGCGGCGTCGGCGTACGTCACTCTGTCCGTGTTCCCCACCGCGCTGGTGATCATCGCGCTCCTGAACAAGGCCAAAGGGGACGAGAATGTTTATGCCGAGCATCTGATCTCTCACATGAAGCTCGATGGGCAGACGGCGAGCCTCGTCCATGACCTGTTCGGTACCACAGCGAACAACCTGGTGGCCGCCTCGCTGACGGTGGTGATCGGGTTTCTGGTCTGGGGGCTGTCGATCGGGTTGCTGTACCAGGACGTGTACGCCCGCGCGTGGCGCATCCGGGTCGGCTCGGCAGCCGACCAGGGGTTGTTCACGATCTGGTTCTTCGTCTTCAGCGGGCTCCTCGCCCTGATGACGCTGTCGGCGTCGGCGCTCCGAACCGCCGGCTGGCTGGCGCTGCTCCCGGTCTGGATCGCGGGCTCGCTGGTCTTCTGGCTCTGGACGCCGCGCTTTCTGCTCCATCGCAAGATCTCGCTGCGCTCCCTCCTGCCGGGGGCGCTGCTGGCGACGTTCGTCGTCGGCGGGACCGTCGCCACCTCACCGCTTTGGATCGGGCCAACCCTCAACCAGAATGCGAAGGCGTTCGGCTCGTTCGGCGTCGTCCTCGGACTCTTTGCGTACATCCTGATCGTCGTCACGATCTCGATGGTGTGCGCCGTGTTCGCTCCCGTCTGGGCTGAATGGCGACACGACGAGAAAGCCCGGCACGAGCAAGCAACTTCGACCGCCGCGCCCGATGAGCAGGAAGCAACCGCGTGAACGATCGCCGTCTCGACGCGCCGAGTGCAGATGCCGGAACCGCAACGCCGCCCAGATCGCGCGC
>DATBDN010000012.1:0-27961 GCA_036269895.1 Thermoleophilaceae bacterium | reverse complement strand
TCGGTCATGACGATCACCTTGTGGTAGCGCAGGCGCTCGATGTCGAACTCCTCGCGGATGCCCGTGCCGATCGCCGTGATCAGCGCCTGCACCTCCGTGTTGGAAAGAACCTTGTCAATGCGGTTCTTCTCGACGTTGATGATCTTGCCGCGCAGCGGCAGGATCGCCTGCGTGTTGCGGTCGCGGCCCTGCTTGGCCGAACCGCCGGCCGAGTCGCCCTCGACGATGAAGATCTCCGCCAGCGCCGGATCGCGCACCGAGCAGTCGGCGAGCTTGCCGGGCAGGTGCGTGTTCTCGAGCGCCGACTTGCGCCGCGTCAGGTCCCGCGCCTTGCGCGCAGCTTCGCGCGCGCGCGAGGCCTGGATCGCCTTCTTGATGACCGCGCGCGCCTCCGCTGGGTTCTCCTCGAGGAACTCGGCGAGACCCTTGTTGACAGCCTGCTGCACGAAGCCCTCGACCGGCGGGTTGCCGAGCTTGGTCTTCGTCTGGCCTTCGAACTGCGGGTCGGCGACCTTCACGGAAATGATGGCCGTGAGGCCCTCGCGGACGTCCTCGCCGGTGAGGTTGTCGTCCTTCTCGCGCAGCTCGCCGGAGGAGCGCGCGTAGGCGTTGAGCGTGCGTGTCAGCGCCGACCGGAAGCCGGACAGGTGCGTGCCGCCCTCGTGCGTGTTGATGTTGTTGGCGAACGAGAGCAGCGACTCCTGGTAGCCGTCGTTCCACTGAAGCGCGACCTCGACCTCGCCGACGTTGCCCCCGTCGTGGATGTAGGCCACCTTCTTGGACAGCGGCGAGCGCGTGCCCTGCGAGTGCAGGTAGTGGACGAAGTCGACGATGCCCCCGTCGTACTGGAAGGTGTGCTTCTCGCCCTCACCGCGCATGTCGGCGAAGTCGATCTTCAGGCCGCGCGTCAAGAAGGCGGTCTCGCGGAAGCGCTGGGTCAGGATCGTGTCGTCGTACTCGATCGTCTCGAAGATCTCGAGGTCGGGCAGGAACGTGATCTGGGTGCCGCGGCGGTCGGTCTTGGCGCCCTTCTCGAGCGTGGTCAGCGGCTTGCCGCGCTCGTACCTCTGGATCCACTCGTGGCCGTCGCGCCAGATGCGCAACTCCAGCTCCTCGGAGAGCGCATTGACGACCGAGACGCCGACGCCGTGGAGGCCGCCCGAGACCTTGTAGCCGCCGCCGTCGCCGAACTTGCCGCCGGCGTGGAGGACCGTCAGCACGACCTCGGCCGCCGGCTTGCCCTCCTTCTTCATGATGTCGACGGGGATTCCACGGCCGTCATCGATGACGGTCACGCGGTTGTCCGGGTGGATGACGATCTCGACCTGCGTCGCCTCGCCGGCGAGTGCCTCGTCGACCGAGTTGTCGACCACCTCGTAGATCAGGTGATGCAAGCCGCGCTGGCCGGTCGAGCCGATGTACATGCCGGGGCGCTTGCGGACGGCTTCGAGCCCCTCGAGGACGGTGATGTCCTGGGCGCTGTAGCTGCCGTTCGCCTTGCCTGCGTCTTCCTTCTTTTTCGCCAAAAGACTGCCTCTCTACATACGAAGAGCCCCCCGCAGGGGGCTCACGACCTTTGTAACTATGCTAGCAGGCGAAGCTGCGGGAAAGCCTGCGCGGAGGAGGATGATTTCCCTGCAATGTGGCGCTTTTTATGCTCTGATGCGACGCTTGTTACGGCGACTTCACCTTGAAGCGCAGCGAACGGGCCTGAACGCCCTCCAAACGGTCGTTCAGACGGCCCACGAGCTCGGGTTCGAGGAGGGTCAGTTCCTGCGCCCAGACGGCCCCGGAACAGTCCACCGTCACGATTCCCTCGCGCTCTGTCGAGGGCACCGCCTCGGCCGTGATCGCCGCGCCGGCGACCTCCGGCCAGACTGCCTGGACCCGTGCAAGAAGGGTATCGGGCGCGGCCTTGTCCACCGCGTCGCGGAGGATGTCGGCAAAGCGTTCCGGCGCCCGTCGCCTCACGTTGCCACCAAAGCCCCCGGCTCGACGTTGATCGTCACGACCGCCTCGTCCCCGGCGCCCGGCACGTGCTCGGCCTCGGTCGCCGTGACCATCGCCTGGCCGCCGCCGCGCAGCAGCTCTGCCAGGCGCAGGCGGCGCTCAGCATCGAGCTCGGACATGACGTCGTCGAGCAGCATCAGCGGCGGGCGGCCGCGGATGTCTAGCAGCACCTCCCGCTCGGCGAGCAGCAGTGCGAGCAGGCCAACGCGCTGCTGCCCCTGCGACCCGAGCGTCCGCAGCGGGCGGCCGCCATGCGCCAGCAGCAGCTCGTCGCGGTGCGGCCCGTGAGCCGTGAAGCCGCGTTGCAGGTCGGCCGCGTGGCGCTCGGCGAACTCGGCGCGCAGCTCGGCGGCAGTCGTCGCATGTGAGCGCGGCCGGTAGGCGAGTTCGGCACGCTCGGGCAGACCGAGCTCGGCCGCCAGCCGCGCGAACGGCTGCGCCAGCGTCTCGCATGCGCGCGTCCGCTCCTTCATCAGCTCCCAGCCGAGCCGCGCGAGCTCAGCGTCCCACGGGTCGAGCATGCCTGGCGCGACGCTGTGGCGGGCGACCAAGGCGTTGCGCTGGGCGAGGGCGCGCGCGTAGCGCGAACGCAGGTCGGCCAACGCCGGGTGGACCGCTGCCGCGAACTGGTCCAGATGCGCGCGGCGCAGGGATGGCCCTCCCCGGACCAGCTCGAGGCGCTCCGGGAGGAACACGACCGTCAGCGGCCGTGGTGCTTCGGGACCGAAGCGATCGACTGGGGCGCCATCGATCCGCATCCGCTTCGGCTCGCCCGGCTTGAACCCGACCTCGAGCAGATGTGCGCCATCCTCACCCTCGACCTCAGCTTCAGTCCGAGTCAGCTCGGCACCGATCCGCACGAGCTCGCGCTCGTTCGATGTCCGGCAGGAGCGGCCGATGAGGGCGAAGTAGACGGCCTCGAGCAGGTTCGTCTTGCCGGCGCCGTTGGGACCAACCACGACCGTGAGCCCGTCCCCGAGCTGCGCCTCGGCGCGCTCGTAAGAACGAAAGTCGCGCAGCCGAATCCGCGAAGCGCGCATACGCGTCTAGCCCAGCGGCGCCCGAGAGGCAAGGGCGCAGGATCGGGACAGTGCTCTGCACGGCCTGATCCGAGGACGCCGCCTATCGGGATGCATCGCGGCTAGACGTTCAAGCGGACGGGCATGACCAGGTAGATAAAGCCGCCGTCGTCGCCAGATTGGATGAGGCCGGGGCGGTGCGGACTGATCAGCTTGAAGATCAGCTCGTCTGATTCGGCGCTGTCAAGCCCGTCCTGGAGGAACTCCGGGTTGAATCCGATCTCGAGCGTCTCACCCTTGAACGGTGCCGGCAGCGACTCCTGCGCATCGCCGGTGTCCGGCGTCTCGGCGGAGACCTGTAGCGCGCCGTCCTCGAACTTCATCCGCAGCGGCGCGTTCTTCTGCGCCATCAGGCTGATGCGCTTGACGACGTCGAGCAGCTCGGCCCGGCTCAGGCGCAGCTCGTGCTCGTACGACTCTGGCAGCAGCTGCTTGTAGTTCGGGAACCGCCCCTCGATCAGCCGCGACGAGAGGACGACGTCGCCGGCGCGGAAGATGACCTGGTTCTCCTTCGCAGTCACGTCGATCTGCTCGACGCCGTCGGCCGCCGCCACGCGCGTGAGCTCCTGAAGCGCCCGCACCGGCACGTTCACCTCGAGCTCGCCGGCCAGCGCCGACTCGAGGCTCGTCTCCTTGACGGCCAGGCGATACGAGTCGGTCGCGACCATCCGCAGCTCGTTGCCGCTGGCAGAGACCAGCACCCCGGTCAGATGCGGCCGCGCCTCGTCGCGCGAAGCCGCCCGCCCGACCCGGTTGACCGTGTCGATGAATGCCTGCGCCGGAACACTCACCGATGGCGCGTCCTCCGTCTCCGGCAGCTTCGGGAAGTCCTCTGTCGGCAGCGTCCGCAGGTGGAAGCGCGCGGTGCCCGAGACGATCTCCACGTCCTGGGTCTGAGAGCGGTACTCGAGCGAGAGGTCATCGTTCGGAAGCGAACGAACGACATCGAGCAGCAGTCGGCCGGGCAGGACGATGGGCTGCGTGCCACTCTCCACCTCCGCGGCGACCTTCACGCGGATCCCGATCTCCATGTCGGTCGCCTGCAGCTCGACGCCGCCACCGTCTTCCCGGATCAGGACGCCCGACAGCGTCTGGATCGAGCTGCGCGTCGAGACGCCGCGCGCAGCCACGCCCAATCGAGCGAGGAATGCCTCACGGGAAACGGACAGCTTCATCTGACTAAGGACTCCATTTGAAGAAGTAGGGGGTGTTGATACGGGGATAGCAGCCGAGGATGCCATTGGGGAGCGCGATTCTGTCAATCCTTCCGGCTGGCAAGACGCTCGCGCAGCATGTCGACAGTGACGGCCGCCGGGCCGCCCGCAGCGATGTCCGCAGCGATGCGCTTGTGGGCGTGGACAACTGTGGAGTGGTCGCGGCCGAAGCCGCGGCCGATCTCGGGGAGGCTGACATCAGTCAGTTCGCGCGCGAGATACATGGCGATCTGCCGGGCCAGCGCGACCTTGGGGCTGCGGTCGCGTGCCAGCAGGCGGTCGCGCGAGAGGTCGAAGGCAGCGGCAGCGGCTTCCTGGATCGCCTCGAGTGAAGCGCTGTGGGCCGGGAGCGAGGAGGGGGCAGGCAAGCGGCCGAGCACCGCGCGCACGACGTCGCTCGTTACGCGCTCGCCGCGCAGCGAGGCGTAGGCCACGACCCTGATCAGGCCGCCCTCGAGGGCGCGGACGCTCGAGTTGACGCTCTCGGCGAGCAGGCGCAGAGCATCGTCGTCCATCTCGACGTTGTCCTGGATCAGCCGCTTGCGGAGGATCGCCTCGCGCGCCGCTGGGCTCGGGGTCTCGACCGGTATGACGAGGCCGCACTCAAAGCGCTCGCGCAGACGTGCCTCGAGGCCGGCGAGCTCCGACGGCGGGCGGTCGCTCGTGAAGACGAGCTGGCGGCCGGTCTCGTACAGAGCGTTGAACGTGTGGAAGAACTCCTCCTCGGTGCGCTGCTTGGAGGCGAGGAACTGGATGTCGTCGATCAGCAGCACGTCGGCGCCACGAAAGCGGCTCTTGAAGCCGGCAGCGCCCTCGCTGCGCACCGCGCCGACGAACTCGCTGGTGAAGGTCTCCACCGTCGCGTAGCGGACGGTCAGATCATCGCCATAGCGCGCGATGAAATTGCCGATGGCGTGCAGCAGGTGCGTCTTGCCGAGCCCGGGCGGCCCGTGGAGGACGAGCGGGTTGTACGCCTGGCCGGGCATCTCGGCGACGGCAAGCGCGGCCGCGTGCGCGAAGCGGTTGCCGTCGCAGATGACGAACTGCTCGAACGTGTATTTGGGATTCAGCCCGACCGTCGCCGCCGACGACTGACGCCGGGCCGGCTCCGTCGCCGCGGCCGGCGGCTCCCAGTCCTCCGGGACGAGATCGATCTCGATGCGCGTTCCGGCGACGCGCGAGGCGGCGTCACGCAGCAGATCGCCGTAGCGCTCGCGAACCCAGCCGCGGACGTGCCCCGGTGCCGCTATGAACAGCTTGTTCCCAGCTCGTCCAGCGGGCTCCAGCGGCTCGATCCATACGTGGAAGATGAAGTCGGTGACTTCTGCGCGCATGGCTTCGCGCATCTCTTTCCATGTCTTCTGGAGGTCTTCAGGCAAGGCGAGTCGGCCCCAGCCCGGGGGCTGTCCGGCGGTCCGGCATCGAGAGGAAGCGCGAGCATACAACCGGTCTGGCGCGCCGTTATGACGACCTGACGGCCACTCTTGCAACGAGCGCGGAAATTCGGGTAATTCGTGGCGGGCTACACTCGGGCTTCCGATGAAGCGCACGTACCAGCCCAAAAAGCGCAAGCGGGCTCGCACCCACGGCTTCCGTAAGCGCATGCAGACGAAGGCTGGGCGCCTCGTCCTGAAGCGGCGCCGCGACAAGCAGCGCAAGCGACTGACTCCGTAGCCGATGGCCGGAGCCAGGCGCCGGCGCCTGTCCCGAAGCGCGGAGTTCGATCGCGTCTACCGGGAAGGCCGATCGCACGCCGGCCGGCACCTGGTCCTGTACTCCTTCCCGCGCGAGGGCGACGATGACGTTGCCCCGCGCCTCGGGCTTTCAGTCGGCCGGAAGGTGGGCGGCGCGGTCGAGCGCAACAAGGTGAAGCGGTTGCTCAGGGAGGCTTTTTGGCAGTCGGAGGAGCGCTTGCCACCGAAGCACGACTTCGTCGTGGTGGCGCGCTCCGATGCCGCCGAGCTGGCGGAGCGCGAGGGGCTTGCCGGGATCAAGCTCGAGCTCGACGAGCTGCTCGAGAAGGCAGGTCCGAGGAAATGAGGAGAGTCCTGGTGGCGCCGATCCGCGGGTACCAGCGGTTCATATCCCCGGCCCTCCCGCGCCGCTGCAAGTACCATCCGAGTTGCTCCGAGTACGCCGTGCAGGCGATCCGCAGCTACGGGGTCCTCAGGGGACTCGTGCTGGCGGCCTGGCGGCTCTTGCGTTGCAACCCATGGAGCCACGGCGGGTTTGACCCGGTCGAGGCCCAGACGATCTTCCGAACGCGCACGTCCTGATGCTTCCAGTCGCCAACGTCCTGCAACCGCTGATCGACTTCTGCGAGTCGATCCTCACGTTCTGGCACGACACGGTCGGCTTCAGCTGGGGGCTCTCGATCATCTTCCTGACGTTCGTGATCCGGCTGCTGATCCTGCCGCTCACGTTCAAGCAGGTGCGTTCGATGCAGTCGCTCCAGCGGCTCCAGCCTGAGATCAAGAAGATCCAGGAGCGCTACAAGGACGACAAGCAGCGCATGAACCAGGAGATGATGAAGTTCTACCAGGAGCACAAGGTCAACCCCCTGAGCTCTTGTCTCCCGATTCTCCTGCAATTGCCGTTCTTCCTGGCGCTCTTCTACATGCTGCGCCACGACCTCCGGATGGACGTGTGCGGTCAGACAGCGGTCCCGTGTGGCCAGGTGCCCGGCGCGCACGGCGAGGGTTTCCTGTTCATCCCTGACATCACCGACAAGGCGACCGGCGCGGCGCTGGGCGTGCTGCTCGTTCTCTACGTCGGCAGCCAGCTGGTCTCGGGCCTGATCACGACCTTCACGGCTGACCGCAGCCAGCGGATCATGATGCTGGCGCTGCCGTTCGTGTTCGTCACGTTCGTGATCAACTTCCCGGCGGGCCTGATCCTCTACTGGATCACTACGAACTTCTGGACGATCGGGCAGCAGTTGGCGATCAAGAAGTTCCTACCGCCACCGGAACCGATCGCTGCCCGAGCGCCCGCGGGGGCCGTTGCTGCGACTGATGGGAAGTCGAAAAAGCCTGCAAAACCGTCAAAGGCCGAAGCGTCTGGCTCGAACGGCGCGAAGGCCGCCCAGGCCAATCAGGCCAGCAAGGCGCCGCCGCCTGGTCCACGCAAGAAGAAGAAGCGCTCGGGGCGCCGCCGGTGAGCCAGGTTCCGCAGGAGCCGGTCGAGCGCGTCCGCGCGGTGGTCTCGCGTGTCATCGGGGCGCTGGGCCTGGATGCCGCGGTCGAGGTGACCGAGAACGACGAAGAGATCCGAGCGACGGTTGATGGGCCCGACGAGATGGGCCGGCTGATCGGCCGCCACGGACAGACGATCGACGCTTTGCAGCACATCGCGTGGCGAGCGGCATTCCACGACCGCGACGAGCGCAAGACAGTGGTCGTCGATGCCGCGGGGTACCGGCAGCGGCGCGAGGAGGCGCTGCAGCGGCAGGCCGATCGCGCGGCTTCGGAGGCCCTGCGGTTCGGACGTCCGGTGGAGCTGGAGCCGATGAGCGCGTCGGAGCGCAAGACGGTCCACAACTACCTGGCGGACCGTATGGACGTCGAAACCCACAGCGAGGGCGACGAGCCCGAGCGCCGGCTCGTGGTCTCGCCCCTGCAGCGCGGCTCCTGAGCGTTTCTCAGAAACGCCTCGACGAGCTCTCCGCCCGCTATGGGCTCCATTCGGACGCCGCACCGGCGCTGGCCGCGGTCCTGGACGCGCTGGCGCGCGAGCCGGATCCGCACACGACTGTGAGCGACCCGGAGCAGGCTGTGGACATCCATGTGGCGGACTCGCTGTCGGGTCTCGAGGTGCCGGAGGTTCGAGCAGCCCGGTGGATGGCGGACATCGGCTCGGGCGCCGGCTTCCCGGGCCTTGTCCTCGCCGTCGCGCTTCCCTCGGCGAAGGTCGACATGATCGAGTCGGCGTCCAAGAAGTGCGCGGTGATCGACCGCCTGACACACGCGGCGGGGTTGGACAACGAGATCGTGAGAGCGCTGCCGATGCGGGCCGAGGAGCGGGCGGCGTGGGGCGGACGCGAGACATATGACGTGGTGACCGCGCGCGCCGTGGCGGCGTTGCCGGTGTTGGTCGAGTACGCGGCGCCGCTGCTGGTCGACGGTGGCATGTTCGTCGCGTGGAAGGGGGCGCGCGATCCGGACGAGGAGGCGCGCGGGGCTCAGGCTGCAGTCGAGGTTGGGCTTCAGGCGGAGGCTGTAGTAGAGGTTCAGCCTTTTCCTGAGGTGCGCGACCGGAACCTAGTCGTTTACAGGAAGGTTGGCGTCACGCCGGAGCGGTTTCCGCGGCGGGCTGGGATGGCTGCGAAGCGGCCTTTGGCTTGACGGTTGTCGCTGCCGGTTGAGGGTTGTCGAGGGTTGCCGCGCTTGTGAACTGCGGCGGCCAAGGGGTGGCGGGGCTGGCCGGCGTGGCAGATCGCGGGGCGATTGCGGCGGCCGGATTGGCACCGACTGGGCACTTATGTGGTCCATAGGCCCCTTAACTGACCAGTCGGATCAGCCCCCGACATCGAGTGGGCACTTAACGGTCCTATAGCCCCCTTAATTGACCAGTCGATGATGCGGAGGCCCGGATCGGCACCGACTGGGCACGTACCCGCGCTCGAGCGCTCCCAAGTAACCCAGTCGATGCCGCCGAACGTCGCGCCGCACCGCGCGACCGCCGGCGGACCGCCAACGCGGCCGCGCTCCACCCGGCCTTGGTCGCGGCAGTTAAAAGCGCCCGCACCAGGCGACCGCCGGCGGACCGCTCAACGCGGCCCCGCTCCACCCTCCTCGGTCGCCGCAGTCAAATCGCCCGCAGCGCGCAGCGGCCGGCGGACGACCAACCGCGCCCCCGCTCACAGCGCCCGAGCTGGCACGCGCTCCTCGGAGACCGCATCGTCCCCAGCCCGAGACACGAACCAGGCCGCTCCATCCGTCCGCCACGACACCGCCTCGACGAAGTCGACGCCCGAATACACCAACCCCACGCCATCCTCCGCCGCCACCCCGTCGGGGAACCCAGACGCCACCAGGTCCCGGTACACCGGGCGCCTCGTCTCCTCCCCATCCCAGTGCGGACAAGCCGAGCCCGCCAGCCACCCGAGTCCGTCCCGCAGCCCCTCGAGTCGTCGCAGCGAGAACGAGTCCGTCACCGACGCCTCGAACCAGCAGTTCATCCCGGCGCTCGCGCCCGTCATCACGCAGCCGGCTTCCCACGCTCGTCGCAACAGCCGGTCCACTCCATGCACGCGCCACACCGC
Organism: Thermoleophilaceae bacterium; assembly: GCA_036269895.1. Lineage (GTDB taxonomy): Bacteria > Actinomycetota > Thermoleophilia > Solirubrobacterales > Thermoleophilaceae > DATBDN01. The sequence continues at coordinate 18,395 of DATBDN010000012.1, read as the reverse complement.
CAGCGCGTTCGCGGTGTTCCCGCCGGCGATCCAGATGACGTCCTGTTCCATGAGAAACGCCTCCAGGTCCTCCACCTCGCGGCTGAACAGCGGCAGGTCCGACGGCCGGCAGTCCATCGCCGCGGCGACCCTGTAGAAGCGCGCGATCGCGTCCGGGTGGTCGCCCGTCGCCGTGGGCAGGAAGCAGACGCGCGGCCTGGGCTGCCGCGCCAGCGACAGGATGTAGTTCCGCAGCGAGCCGGCTTCATCCACGAACACGGCTCCGCCGCACGCCACGATCCGCCGTTCCGCCATCCGCGCCATGCTTGCAGGAGGCGACAGTTCAGCGCCGAACCGTTACAGGAGACTGACCATTCCGACCGCCTACACGCCTAGCTTTCGACGCGAAATGGGGATCGTCTACGCGATCGCGAATCAGAAGGGCGGCGTCGGCAAGACCACGACGGCCGTCAACCTCGGCGCCTGCGCGGCAGGCGGCGGTCACCGCACCCTGCTGGTGGACCTCGACCCGCAGTGCAACGCGACCGTCGGCTTGGGCCTCGCGAAGGACCTGAGTCCCAACATCTACGACTGCCTGGCCGGCGACGCAAAGCTCGCCGATACCGCCAACGCCACGGCCGTCCGCGACCTCGAGGTCGTTCCCGCGACGCCCGACTTGGCCGGCGCCAACGTCGAACTGCCGCGGCTGCCCGGGTCGGAGACCCGTCTGCGCGACGCGCTCGGTGACGTCCGCGAGCGGTACACGCTCACGCTGCTCGACTGCCCGCCCGCGCTCGGCCCGCTCACGGTCAACGCGCTGGTCGCCGCCGACCGCGTGATCGTCCCAGTGCAGGCCGAGTACTACGCGCTGGAGGGCATGGCCGGCCTGCTCGACACCGTCTCGCTGATCCAGCGCGAGATGAACCCGCGGCTGACGGTGGCGGGGATGGTCATCACGATGCACGACGGCCGCACGCGGCTGGCAGCCGACGTCGAGCGCGAGCTGCGCGAGCACTTCCCCGAGCTCGTCTTCGACACCGTCATACCGCGCAACGTCCGCGTCGGCGAAGCCCCGAGCTACGGCGTGCCGGTCACGCTCCACGACCCGCAGTGCCCGGGCTCGCTCGCATATCTCGAACTCGCGAAGGAGGTGGCCGCCCGTGGCTGAGTCACGTGGCATGGGCCGCGGGCTCGCGGCGATCCTGCCGGGGACCTCACGCCAGGAGGACGCTGAGCCGGGCCTCCGCCAGATTCCCGTCGAGTTGATCCGGCCGAACCCTGACCAGCCGCGCAAGGCGTTCAGTGGCGAGTCGCTGCTGGCGCTGGCGGAGTCGATCGAGGCCAAAGGCCTGCTCCAGCCGCTCGTTGTGCGGGCGCTTCCGGGCGGCACCTACGAGCTGATCGCCGGTGAGCGGCGCCTGCGCGCGTCGAAGATCGCCAAGCTCGAGCAGGTCCCGGCGATGATCCGCGACGCCGAGGGCAGCGAGCGGCTCGAGCTCGCACTCCTCGAGAACGTCGCGCGCGAGGACCTCAACCCGGTGGACGAAGCGCGCGCCTGCGCGATCCTCGTCGACGACCTCGGGGTCTCGAAGGCCGAGCTCGCCAGCAGAATCGGGAAGAGCCGGCCGGCGGTCGCGAACGCAATCCGGCTGCTGGACCTGCCCGACGACGTCCTCGAGCTGATCGAGTGCGGCGAGCTGACGGGCGCACATGGTCGTGCGCTGCTGATGACGCGCGACAACGACGTGCGCCGCCGCCTTGCGCGCGAGGCCGTGGCTGCAGGCTGGTCGGTCAAGGAGACCGAGAACCGCGCGAAGGCCGAGCAGCAGAAGCTGGACGGGGCCGCTCCGAGTGGGGGGCGCACGCATCCGCCGGCCGACCTGGTCGACGCTATGGCGGCAGCCTCCGACGCACTCACGGCAGCGACGGGCCATGACGTGAGGGTGAAGGCGACGGCATCCGGCGTGCGCGCCGAAATCAGCTTCGAAAATCCCGCCGAAGCGGTGGCGCTGGCGGAATTGATTCTGCGCAAGAACACCTGAGCCGCGCGGCTAGAATCGCCTCCCGTCCGGGCGATTAGCTCAGTCGGTTAGAGCGCCTCTCTGATAAGGAGGAGGTCGGTGGTTCGAGTCCACCATCGCCCACAACAGGCGAGTGTTGAAAAGACCCTGCGTGAGTAGGGTCTTTTCGTCTCTGGGCCCCGTCCAAAGGCCGCGCCTCCGCTGCCGAGGCCTGTGCGGAGGTGGCTGCCTTGGCGGGACTGTCAACGCGTGCGATTACCGCGCCGTACAGCCGGGTGACCTCCACGCAGTCCGTCTGTGCTAGCATTTCGAAACGAAACGACTCGTATCTATACGGAAAGGACCAATATGGCAACCGCAGAGCTACAGATGACACGCACAGAGCTCGGCGACACGGGGATGGAGATAACCCGTGTCGGATTCGGTGCCTGGGCGATCGGCGGTCCTGGCTGGGAGGGCGGCTGGGGACCGCAGGACGACGAGCAGTCGGTTGAGGCGATCGCCCGCGGCCTCGAGCACGGGATCAACTGGATCGACACTGCGGCGGCCTACGGTTTCGGACATTCGGAGGAGATCGTCGGCCGCGCGATTGCCGAGACGGGCAAGCATCCCTACGTCTTCACGAAGGCGTCGTTGCTGAACGACGGCGCCGGCAACGTCGCGCACAGTCTCAAGCGGGACTCGATCCTGCGCGAGGCCGGCGACAGCCTGCAGCGCCTGGGCGTGGACGCTATCGACCTTTACCAGATCCATTGGCCGGACCCCGACGCTGACATCCGTGAGGGCTGGGCAGCGCTAGCTGAGCTCAAGGAGCAGGGGCTCATCCGCCACATCGGCGTATCGAACTTCAACGTGGAACAGCTCGAGCGCATCGCGGACGTCGCTCCTGTCGAGACGCTCCAGCCCCCATACTCGCTGATCAACCGCGGCATCGAGGCGGAGATCCTCCCGTTCGCCAAACGCGAAGGGATCGGCGTGATCGCGTACTCGCCGATGGCGTCGGGACTTCTGAGCGGCAGGATGACGCGCGATCGGCTCGCGCATTTGCCTGATGACGACTGGCGCAAGTCCGACACCCGTTTCCTGGAACCGGAGCTGTCGCGCAATCTCGCGATCGTCGACCGGCTCAAGCTGGTCGCTGAGGCGCGCGACACCACTCCTGGCGCCGTTGCCATCGCGTGGACGCTGCGCAACCCGGCCGTCGACGGAGCGATCGTCGGCTTCCGCCGGCCTGAGCAGGTTGACGGTCTCGTCGACGCCACGACGCTCGCGTTGGACGACAACGCCACCGCGTTCATCACGGGCGTCGAGGCACGCTGATGCCGGTCGTCGGCACGGAAGCCGGAAAGCGGCGGCCAGGACGCCCGCGCAGTGAGAAGTCGCGGCGCGCAATCCTGGCCGCCGCGGCCGAGCTGCTCCAGGAGCGGCCACTCTCGGAGATCAGCATGGATGCAGTAGCGGAGCGCGCCGGCGCCAGCAAGGCCACGATCTACCGCTGGTGGCCGTCGAAGGAGCTGCTCGCGCTCGACGCGATGTTCAGCGACTGGGAGTCACCGCTCCCGGAGGACATCGACCGCGGCTCGCTCAGGGAGGACCTGCGAGCGCTGATGCTCCCATGGGTCCGCCGGCTGCTGAGCGCTCCGTACGGCCGCGTGGTTGCGGCTCTCACCGTCGAGCTTCATAGCGACGCGGAGTTGCTGGAGGCTTGGCAGACGCGTTTCGTGGGCCCGCGGCGTGCGCCCGGACGCTCCGCGTTCGAACGGGCCGCGGCGCGCGGTGAGATCGCAGCCGAGACGGACATCGAACTGGCGCTCGACATGCTCTACGGGCCGATCTACCACCGCCTGCTCAACCTGCATCAGCCCCTCGACGAGCGCTTCGTCGGCGCGGTGGTGGACGGCGTGCTGGCAGCCGTGGGTGCGAACACTGAGCGCGTCGCGGGTTCTCCAGGTGTGCACGCCGGCCGACACCGCTGACTGCACCACCTGCAGCGGTCCGCAGCACGCGTGAAGCTGCCCTCCTCGGCCACGACCATCGCCGTTCCTCGCGCGTCAGCTTTGCCGCGGCTGCGTTCCCAGGGTCACCGTCACGGTGATGTGGTCCGAGCCGCGCTGCACGGTGAGTGTGAGCTTGTCACCGGGGCGGCGCGCCTCGACCGCGGCGACGAGGCCGTTCGGACCGTGGATCGCCTTGCCGTTGACAGCGGTCACCAAGTCGCCGCTGCGTAGACCGGCCTGGGCGGCCGGGCTGCCCGACGGGACGCTCGCGACCGGCGCCCCGTTGTCGCCGTTCGCCTCGCTGGTGCCGACGCCGAGGTACGCGTGTGACACGTGGATGCCCCGCTGGAGCTGAGAGAGCTCGGCCTTGACGTCGTCGATCGGGACGGCGAAGCCGACACCGGTGAAGCTGTCCGATCCGGAGCTGCCGGTCGCGATCTGGTCGGTGATCCCCACCACCCGCCCCCGCGCGTTCAGGACCGGGCCGCCCGAGTTGCCCGGGTTGATCGCGGCGTCGGTTTGGAGCGCGTCGGCGATCGTGAAGCCATCGGGCGCCTGGATCGTCCGATTCAGAGCGGAGACGACGCCGGTGCTCAAGCTGCGGTTGTAGTTGAACGGATCGCCTATGACCGCGAGGGGGTTACCGACCCCGAGCGCCTGCGAGCTGCCGAGCGGCAGCGGATGCATGGTCAGCCCGGACGCGTCGATCTCGAGCACCGCCGCGTCCGTGGAGCGATCCGTCCCCAGCACTCTGGCGCTGCGGGACGTACCGTCCTGGAGCCTGACGCTGACCGAAGAGGCGCCCGCGACTACGTGGTCCGCGGTCAGTATGTGGCCTTTGGAGTCGATTTCGAAGCCGGTGCCCGTCGCGGTCTGCGAGCGACCGGGAGGGCTGAACGGGAACGCGCCCGCCCCCGAGCTCGTCTTGCTGGTAGTGGTCGAGGTGATGTCCGCGACGCCCGGTACGGCCGCTGCGTATATGGCGCTGGCGTCGAGCGCGCTGGACGAGCCGGAGCCGTTGGCGCCGCGCACGAGTTCCTGCACGACCTGCGTTTTTCCATCTCCGGCCGCGCCCGTGGCGTACAACAGGCCGGTCACGGCCGCCGCGCCGATCACGCCGGAGGCCAACGCAAGCGCGAGGCGTTGCGTGAAAACGTTGGTGCGTAGGCGCGGGGGCCGTAGTTCGGTGGTCGACATTTGAGCAACGCTCGCGCACGCCGGTGAAGCTCAGGTGAGAGCGGCGTCTCACCTTGCTTTCACAACGCCCCGCGAGCATGCGCAGCGTGTTTGACCCCGCCGCCGCGCCGTGGGACGCTCGAGGCCCAATGAAGGTCCTGGTCATCGAGGACGAGGTGAAGCTGGCGGCGCTGATCCGCAAGGCGCTGCGCGAGCAGGGCATGCTGGCTGACGTCGCGATCACGGGCGAGGACGCGCTCTGGATGGCCGACGCGACGCCTTATGACGTGCTCATGCTCGACATCAACCTCGCCGGCATCGACGGCTTCGAGACCTGCCGGCGGCTGCGCGCCAGCGGCGTGCGCACGCCGATCCTGATGCTGACCGCGCGGGACGCCTTCGAAGACCGCATCCAGGGGCTCGACAGCGGCGCCGACGACTACCTCGTGAAGCCGTTCGACTACCGCGAGCTGTTCGCGCGCGTGCGCGCGCTGGCCCGGCGCGGGCCGGTCGCGCGCGGAACCGTGCTCGCGGTCGGCGATCTGAGCCTCGACGTCGCCGCGCACCAGGTCCGACGCGGCGCCGTCGAGATCCGGCTCTCGACCAAGGAGCTGCAGCTGCTCGAGGTCTTCATGCGCCACTCCGGCCAGGTGCTCTCGCGCTTCGCCCTGCTCGAGGGCGCCTGGGACATGAATTACGAGAACCGCTCGAACGTCGTCGACGTCTACGTCGCCTACCTGCGCGACAAGATCGACCGCCCGTTCGGCGTGACGAGCATCGAGACGGTCCGCGGCGCCGGCTACCGGCTGCGCGCCGTCTCCGCGTCGTAGCTTTCGCCCTACGACCTGCCTGTCAGTCCGCGGCGGCTCCGGGTCGGTCGCCATGCACAGCCGGCGCCGCGGGCACTTCGCCGATCGGAATCTCGGCGCGCAGCACCGTCCCTCCGTCGCGCGGGCTGAGCACCTCGAAGCTGCCACCGACGGCCGCAAGCCGGTCCCCGAGGCCCACCAGACCTGAGCCACGGCGCACGTTCGCGCCTCCGACTCCATCGTCGCGCACCTCGAGCCGGGCGCCGCCGCCCTCGGCTTCGAACCGGACCTTCACCAAGGACGCATGGGAGTGCTTCGCCGCGTTCGCGAGAGCCTCGGACACGACGAAGTAAACAGTCAGCTCGACCGGCTCGGGGAGCCGGCCGGCAAAGCGCACGTCGAGCTCCACGGGAACCGGGCAGCGACGCGCAAGCGTCTTCAGCGCTGGCCCGATCCCGCCGGCCGACAGGATTGCCGGGTGGATCCCGCGCGAGATCTTCTGGAGCTCTTCGAGCACCCCGTTGATCGCGGCCCGCATTGCGGCCAGGCGCCGCTTCAGGTCGGGTAGCTCGGGCGGGACCATCGCCTCGACTGTGCGAACTCCGAGCGCCAGCGTGACCAGGCGCTGCTGGGCGCCGTCGTGCAGGTCGCGCTCGATCTGGTGGCGAGACCTGTCAGCTGCCGCGACGACCCGTGCGCGCGACGCGCGGAGCTCGGTGCGGCTGGCCTCCAGTGAGCCCGCCATCATGTTCAGCGCCTGCTCCAGCTCCCCGACCTCGGCCGGACCGCCGACCGGCGTGCGTGCGCTGAGGTCCCCGCGCGCGAGCCGGCCCGCCATCGCGGCCGCGCGGCGAACGGGCGCCGCCACCTGCCGGGTGAGGTAGGCGCCGAACAGGAGGATGAGGAGCAGCGAGCATGCCAGACCGCCGACGGCGACGACGACCGCGCGGTTGCTGTCCGCGTCGGCGCGATTCTGGCGTGAGTCGATCAGGTCGCGCTCCGCCTGCGTGAAGCGACTGAATTGCAGGCGAAGCGCGTCGACGCGACGCTTGCCCTGCTCCGTCGCAACGACGCTGCGCGCGGATGGATCGCCCCGGCGAGCCGCCTGTACGAGGGGAACGGAGTACTCCTGGACGTACGAGCTCACCGCGCGCGCGATCGCCGCCGCGCGGCGAGCCTGACTCGGGTCGTCCGCATTGCGCGCGAGCTTGCGCGCGCCGGTCGGCAACGCCGTGAGCGCAGCTTTCCAGGGTTGGAGGAAGCGCTCCTTGCGCGTGATCACGAAGCCGCGCTGTCCCGTCTCGAGGTCGACCAGCAGCTTCAGCAGGTTGTCCGCGGACGCGAGCTGCACCCGCGAGCGCGCCGCTCGATCTGCCGCGCGGCGCTCATCGATGATCGCGACGAGCATTACCGCGAAGACCACTGCGACGAGGACGGCAAGCAGTCCGCTTGCGACAACGGCGCGAAGCGTCAGCCCGCCCCAAGGACCGCGGGTCCTCACGGTGCGAGGCTACGCCACCGCGCGCGGAGCCTAGGGTCGCCGAGGGTCCCCCTCAGCGCAGCGCTGCCTGGTCTGCCGCACGCGCCGCCTCGTAACGCGGCCGCGAAGCGGCGGTTGCCGTCGTAGCGCGTCGTCGTGTCGAAGAAGTGATCGCACATGACAGCGAGAACGATCCGTCTTCGAGCGCCCGTTGTCTTCGTGGCAGGCGCCCATTTCGACACCGCGCCATTGCAACTTTCGCCCTTCCGGCTAGCTGCAACCACGCCCGGCAGGCGTGAGGCTCAGCCGGCTGCGCGGCCGAGCGCAACGGCCACGAGGGTGATGATCGCGCCACCGAGGGCGATCGAGGCGAACGAACGCAGGAAGCTGGTGCCGAAGAAGCGCCAGCGCAGGATCGCGAGAACGACGAGCTCGAGCGCCACCACGCAGACCGCGAGCACGAGCGCGACGTGATAGTTCGCCACCAGGAACGGCATCGAGTGCAGGATCCCGCCGAGGAAGGTCGCGAACCCGGTGATCGAGCCGCGTAGGAAGGGGTTGCCACGACCGGTCACATCACCGGTGTCGGAGAGCCCCTCGGAGAACGTCATGCTCACACCGGCGCCGATCGAGGTAGCAAGTCCGGCAAAGAACGCATAGTGAGGGCGCTGCGTGGCGAGCGCGACCGTGAAGATCGGCGCGAGCGTGGAGAGCGAGCCGTCGATCAGCCCGGTCATCGCGGGTTGCACACGCTGCAGCAGGAATGTGCGTCGTTCGGCTTCGCTGGCGGTTGCGGTGGCGGTGGCGGTGGCGGTGGCTGCGGCTGCGCTCATGTCGCGACAACTCGACAGCGCGAACGTGAATCGCGGATGAGCCAAGTGGTCACATACCGGCCAGCCGGGGGCTCCGTAGTGCGGCTTTCGGGGGGCGCGGTTTGTCACTGGCAGCGATGACAGGCCGGCTGACGCGCGGGATCGTGGCGTCTCGAAAAGCATCTCGGTCCGTCAGGAGGATCATCATGGCCTACGTCGAGTGTCCAGGTTGTGGTCGGATCGGCTTCAGCGTCCCTCGCTGGTCGAGCATCGACTACTGCCCGCGCTGCGGTACGACGCTGCCGCAAGGCCGCCGAGCGATGACGCCGATCACGTCGCACCCGCGGTTCCGGCGCGTGCATCCTCAGCCGCCCGGGCCGGATATGGACGACGCGGACGGCTCGGCCCCGTGACCAAGTGGACGCTGATCGCGCCCGCGGGTCAGGCTTCTGCGGGGCTCACGCCACGCCGGCGTGACGCGAGCACCATCGCGCCGAAGACCACGGTCGCCCATGCCGCCAGTACGACGATCGGCTGCGCGTGCTGGTAGTCGTGGAAGTAGACACTGCTAGCCGTAGTGAAGGCCGCGCGGCTCGCGCTGCCGCAGTGGGTGGCAGATAATGGTTCCGTCACGCGACCGCACGAGGACCCTCAGACAGGACGTACGGCCGGCAGCGTCGAACCGCGCCGGGTCGCCATCGCGGAAGACGACGTTCTGCTCCGCGAAGGCTTGGCGAGCCTGCTCGAGCGCGCCGGCTTCGAGGTCGTCGGGCAGGCCGGGGACGGCCGCGAGCTCCTCGACATAGTCCGCGACGCCCAGCCCGACCTCGTCATCGTGGACATCCGTATGCCGCCCACGCATTCCACCGAGGGGCTCGACGCCGCGCGCGTGATCAGGGAGGAGTCGCCGGACATCGGGATCGTGGTCCTGTCTGCCCACGTCGACGTGGAGCACGCGATGGAGCTGCTCGCGACCGGCGCGCGGACCGGTTATCTGCTCAAGAGTCGGATCACAGCCGTGGACGAGTTCGTCGACACGCTGGAGCGGATCGCGAGGGGCGGCTCGGTGGTCGACCCCGGGCTCGTCCAGGAGCTCGTCGGCGCCCGGCGCAAAGAGGACCCGCTAGCCGAGCTCACCGCGCGGGAGCGCGAGGTGCTGGCGCTGATGGCCGAGGGTCGGTCGAACTCTGGTATCGCGAGCCGGCTGTGGGTCACAGAGGGAACGGTCGAGAAGCACGTCCGCAGCATCCTGTCGAAGCTGCCCCTGTCGGCCACACAGGCAGATCACCGCCGTGTTCTCGCGGTGATCGCCTACTTGGACTCGAGTTGATTGCCGGCGTCCGAGGCGGTCCCGTGACTGCGTAGGACGCCAGTTATTGCGGCGGAAGAGAGCTCCGCCTTCGGGATGAGGCCGAGCGCCGGGCTGTCGGCAACGATGTCAGCGAAGTCCTCGGGGGGGTGTGCCGAGATGAAGATCATGTGCGGTGCGGCTGAGCCCGTCGAGACCGAGAGCTGCCTCGCCACGTCGAACCCGCTCTCCTCGCCGAGGTCGATGTCCAGCAACACGAGGTCGGGCTGGAGCTCCTGAGCACGTTGAAGGGCCTCCGCCGCCGTTGCTGCTTCGCCGACCACGCTGAGCTCGGGCCCGTACAGGATCGCTCGGGACGCCGCGAGGAACGCCGCGTTGTCGTCGACGATGAGTAACCGCAGGGGCACGACATCAGGATCGCACGCGCAGTCGCCAACTCACATTGGTGCTACCCGGAATTCGGCGGGGAGACGAACCCCCGGCCGTCGGGTCTCACGACGGCTTCAGGCGATAGCCCACGCCCCGAACGGTCTCGATCGTCTCCAGTCCAAACGGGCGATCGATCTTCTCGCGCAGGTAACGGACGTAGACGCTTATGACGTTCGAGCGGTGCTCATGTCCGGCATCCCATGCTGCCTCGTGCAGCCGCTGCCGTGACAGCAGCACGCCCGGGTGGCGCATGAACACCTCGAGAAGCTGCACTCCCTTGGTCGTGAGCGGGATGTCGGTGTCTCCGCGGCGCAGACCGTGCGTAGCCGGGTCGAGGCGGAGGTCACCGACGGTGAGGATGGCTGTGGGCTCGGCCGGCCGTCGGCGTGCGAGTGCCCGCAGGCGCGCAGCGAGCTCGCCGAAGTGGAACGGCTTCGTGACGTAGTCGTCAGCGCCGCCCTCGAGCCCGGCGATCCGGTAGTCCACGGCATCGCGTGCCGTGAGGATCAGAATCGGCACGCGTTCCTTGCGTTCTCGAAGCCGTCGGGATGTCTCGATGCCGTCGATCCCGGGCAGGACGAGGTCGAGAATGATCACGTCATAGGGAGTCGCAGCGGCCATCCACAGCGCGTCCTCGCCACAGTGGGCGGTATCGGTGACGACGCCGGCGTTCCGGAGCCACTTCGCCAGGAGCTCTGCGAGCTTGGCATCGTCGTCGACCACTAGCACGCGCACGACCGACATCGTCCCGCGCGGCAGCGCATTCGGCATCGGCCCCAGGGCGCCTCCCCGGCCTGCTCCCGGGGGCGTAGACGGTGCACTCATGAAGCATTCACCGACAGCGCCGACCCTGGGCTTGGAGACCTGCCTGTCAGTCCGCGGCGGCTCTCATGGGCGGTTCATCGCGCAGGGCGACGATCGGCGCCCAAGCGAACGGAGGTAGAGAGTTGAAGGCGTCGATTCCCAACAGCCATGTCCGGTCGTTTGTCGGCCGCGCCCGCAAGCTCGGGGCCGCCGCGGTCACAGCGGTCGCGATCGCCGGCTGTGGGGCCGCAGCCGCATCCTCGGGCGCGCCCCACGCGAGCCCTGCGGCCACAAGGCCCGCCGCGACCAGGCCCACCGCCGCGACGACCAAGCCCGCGGCCCCGAAGCCCAGCCGCGCCGCTCTCGCCATCGACCGTCTGACGGTCTTCGCGAAGCAGCAGTACGCGGGCGAGGTGCACGGCACGCGCGCGATCCAGACGCTCCACAGCGTCGGCCGCGACCCGACGCTCCTGCGTCTGCTCGGCTCGCGCGACCTGAGCGCCGCACGCGGATACATCACGCAGCAGTATCGGGACGTCTGGTATCACTGGCACGTCTCGAGGCTGCGGATCGTCCAGGGGTCGCGCCTAGTCAGCGAGCAGGGTGTCCCGTTCGTCATTCCGGCGTCCCATATGACGCTACGCGGCGTGGACGGCCGCAATCTCGGCAACCTGGCTGTGTCGATGCAGGACGAGATCGGCGTCGTGCGGCTCCTGCACCGCGAACATCCCAAGCTTCAGGTGGTCATTCGCAGCCAGCGCTCCCACCAGCTCCGCACCTCGATGCACTCGGCCGCGTTCGTCAAGCTGCCCTTGAGCGGAACCGTCAGGATCAGCGGCGGCCGCTACCTCGTGCGCTCGTTCCACGAGAAGGACTGGGGCGGTGAGCGCGTGACGATCTGGCTCCTGATGAAGGGCTGACGCTCGCTTAGGTTCGGGGGCTAGCCTGCCGCGGCCCCAGGCCCATGAGGAAGAGGAGCGCCATCATTTTCGGTCTGTGCGTGGCGGCGGCAGTCGCCGCCATCGCCACGCACAGCAACTCAGCCGGCCACGTGGCCGCTTCTCAGACGTCTCAGCTCTGCCGCCCCGGGGATCGGATGGTGCGGTTCTCCGTGAACGGCAAGCAGCGCGAGGCTCTCCTGCACGTCCCGCGCGGCGCGCGCGCACGGCTGCCGCTGCTGCTCGCTTTCCACGGAGCGCACTACGGGGCGCGCTTCGTCTCGACCTACTACGGCCTCAATCCCGTCGCCGATCGCGAACACTTCGCGGTCCTGTACCCGCAGGCCTCACACGACACCTTCTGGCAGCTCTCACCGACGCAGCACGAGGACGTGGACGCCGTTCGGGCGCTGCTCGACCGCGCGGAGACCTGGGGCTGCATCGACGCATCGCGCGTGTATGCGACCGGCGCGTCGAACGGCGGCGGGTTTACCGCCCGGCTGGGTTGTGAATTGACCGACAGGCTCGCCGCGATCGCTCCGGTGGCGGGCGGCTACAGCCCGCTTGGAGCGTGCCATCCAAGCCGGCCGCTGCCAGTGCTCGAGATCCACGGGACGAGCGACCAGGTCGTGCCCTACGGCGGCAAGGGGCCGGATCACGACGGAAGCGTCGCTCAGTTCCTGGGCCAGTGGACGGAGCTCGACGCCTGCCGCGGCGCGGCGCGGCGCAGCACGCCATCGCACGCCGTGACGCTGCTCAGCTGGGTGGACTGCGCCGGCGGGAGCGTGGTCGAGCACCTTCGCCTCGCGGGCACGGACCACGGCTGGCCCGGCGGGGACACGGCCGCGGCTGGGTTGAGGAGCCACCCGATCCCGAAGCACAATCCCACCGGTGTCAACGCCGCAAAGCCGGTCTGGAGCTTCCTCAGCCGGTTCCGGCTGCCGTCCGGCCCGGGCGAGGCGTGATCTGCGCGGCGCTGCTAACCCGCGCGCGCGGATAAGCGGTAGAGGATCCCGTAGCCGCCGAGCCCTGTCTGGCGCGTCACGTCCGTCCCATGGCGGATCACCCACGCCGGGATCTGCTCGCGAGCCGTTCTCGGCGGGAACGGATGGAGCAGGTGGTCGGCGGGCGAGCGGGAGAGGAGCACGTACTTGACCTCGCCGGCACGCACGGCACGGCTGAGGCCGCGCGGGGACACAAGCCCGTGGTACGGGGTGCCCGCCAGGATGAGGACGGACTGGTCGTCGGCCACGATCAGCGGTGCCGCGATGTCTGCCTCGACGGCGGCGAACTCGTAACGCTCGCTGCCGCGATGTCTGGTCAAGTACCTTGACAGGGTGGAAACGGTGCGTGTGGGCATCGCTCCGAGCGAGCCGCTGTCACTCGCATGCGCGCGCTGCAGCGCGAACGACTCCGAAGCCGGCGTGGACAGGACGCCAACGAGCGCCAAGGCCGCCGTCAGCCCGGCCAGCGGCGTCACCAGCCCTCGAGCCGAGCGCACCCTGAAGAGCACGCCGGAAACGCCGACGACGATCGCCGCGCCCGCCGCGCCCACCAGCGCAGCCGGCGGCAGCTTCCCGGCCGCGCGCGCGTAAACGAGGCTCGAGCCCAGGGCGACCAGGACCGCCAGCGACCCCGCGATGTACGGCACGATCGCAGGGCCGGCCCGCGCCGCGGCTCCTACCACGGCACGGGCCGCATATGCGACGCCGATCCCGAGTACGCCGGCGATCCCGGGGGCGAGCGGCTCGAGGTAGCGCACCGGCATATGCCGCATGAAGCTCATCACGGTTACGCCGAGCACGAGCCACGTGCCCATCGCCACGGCCAGCGCGAGCGGCAGCCCGCCGCGTCCTCGTAGGCGGCCCCGCGTGAGCCTGAAGAGACAGGCGACAACTGCGAACGTCAGGGCGGCGAACAGGACCTCGCCGAGGAGCAGGTTGAGGTGCAGTGGTCCCGCGGACAGGAGACGGGTCGCTCCCGGCGGGCTGAGGGTATCCGCGGCCGTCCGGGTGGACGTGCTCGTCAGTCGGCCGATGCCGTTGTAGACGAACACGGTGTCCCAGATGCTGCCGTTCGTGGAGCCCATGGGGTACGGGCGGTCCGCAGTGGACGTCAGCGCGAACCCCACGGTCCAGGCCATCCCGACAGCGGCCATCACGCCACCTGCGAGCGCCAGCTGCCCCAGGCGACGGCGCCAGGGCGCGCGACTCCCGATGAGGAACAGGAGGACCAGGGCAGGCAGCGGAACGAGCGCCTCGAACAGCTTCGTCTCGAATGCGAGCCCTACGGCCGCCGCGGCGGCGTAGAGCTCCAGCGAGCGCCCCTTCTCGATGGCACGAACGACCAGCCACGCGGCCAGGGCGAGCAGCGCCATCGTGACGCCATCCATCGTGTCGGAGCGGGCAGTCATCACGTCCACCGGCAACACCGCCAGCGCCGCAGCCGCGCCGAGCCCGGCAATGCGGCCGAAGCCGCGACGAACGACGTCGTAAAGCAGCACGACGGCCGACGTGGAGGCGAGCGCTTCGGGGAGCAGAAGCCCGAAGCGCGTGAACCCGAACAGCTTCGTGGTCGCCACCTGGAGCCACAGGTCGAGCGGCGGCTTGTCGATCGCCACGGTCGCGTTCGGGTTGAAGGCGCCGACCAGGAACGCGTGCCATGACGAGCCCATGCTGCGAACGGCGGCGTCGTAGTACGGATTGAGCGGCATCGAGCCGAGACCCTTGAACCGCAGCACCGCAGCGAGAGCGGCAAGCGCAGCTATTGCCAGTCGCGGCGCCGTCGCGGCCAGGCTCTTCGCGACGACGCCGGATGGGCGCGTCGCGGTGCGTACGTCGAGACTGTGGACCGCCACGGCGACAATCGTGGGCCGTGGCGGTGAACCCGAGGTGAGAGCGCGCTTCCACCGGCCAAGTCACTAGGTCAGGCGGGGCCCCGGCTGGACCGGTCGCCACAGCGCCCAAGCAATCATGAGCGCCGCGAAGGCGAGCATGCCGAGCCCGGCCCAGAGATCGATGTTGATGCCGGCCGCCTTGTTCTTGATGTGCGCGCTGCCGAAGATCCCGAGCAGCGTGAGGACGAGGCCGTAGAGAACAAACACGCCGCCGATCAGCCGGCGAATGTCGAATCGATTGGCTGCGCGAAATACGCGGTCTTCGTCCTCGCCGGTAGCCCGGCTCGGATCGAGTGATTGGGTTGGCTCGGACATGGAAGCTCCGTCCTAGATGAGGATGATGTTCAGCACGATGAGCAGGGCGATGGCAACGCCGGCGAGCAGCTTGGGCGAGCGCCACCACAGCTTGTCGCGGGGGTCGGCATTCTCCTCGGGCTCGGGGTCGCGGTCGAGGCCCCATACAAGACCGCGCAGGCGTTCGGCCGGCACCGGCTGAGTCACGAGCGACACGCCCACGAGCACCACGGCATCGACCAGGAAGGCGATGATCGCCTGCCAGAAGCTCGCGCTCAATGCGGAGCCGAAGTGGAAGATCACGTGGTAGGCGTTCAGCCGATTCACCCCATATGCCGCGACGGTTCCGGCGACCAGGCTCCAGAATCCGCCCCAGGCCGTCGCGCGACGCCAGAACATGGCGATGATGAAGGTCGCAAACAGGGGCGCGTTGAAGATCGAGAACAGCGTCTGGATGTAGTTCATGATGTTCGAGTAGCCCTTGGCGATGAACGCCGTGAGCACCGAGATCAGGACGCCCGCGACGGTCACGAACCGGCCGGCGCGCAGGTACCAGTCGCTATTCCGGTTCTTCGCCACGTAAGACTGGATGAGGTCGTACGTCACGACCGTGTTGAACGAAGTGACGTTGGCCGCCACGCCCGCCATGAACGCGGCGATCAGTCCGGTGACCGCGATGCCCAGCATCCCCTCGGGCAGGTAGTTCGCGATCAGGTGCGGGATCGCGGTGTTGTACTGCTGGCTCACACCGCTGCCGCCCAGGCCGCTGACGGTCACCGCCGCGATCAGCCCGGGAAGGATGATGATCCCGGGAAGGAAGATCTTCGGGAAGGCAGCGATCAGCGGTGTGCGCCGCGCTGCCGAGAGGTTGCGCGCCGAGAGGGCGCGCTGCACCTCGGCGAAGTTCGTGGTCCAATAACCGAAGCTCAGCACGAACCCGAGGCCGAAGATGAGCCCTACCCAATCCGAGGCAAGCGGGTTGGTGACGTGGCCGATCCCGAGACCCTGCCAGGCGTGGAGCGCGGGGTCACCGAGAGGCTTGAAGTTCGCGACGCGGTTTTTCAGGCCGTCGACTCCGCCGACGCTGTGCAGCGCCACGATCGTCAGCGGCAGCAGGCTCGCGACGATCACGCAGAACTGGAGCACCTCGTTGTAGATCGCCGAGGTGAGCCCGCCGAGCGTGATGTAGACGAGCACCATCCCGGCGGCGACCAGGATCGCCACCGAAACCGACCAGCCGATCATCAGGTGGATGATCAGCGCGAGCGCGAAGAGGTTGACGCCCGAGATCAGAACAGTCGCGACCGCGAACGTTCCTGCGTTGAAGGCGTGGGTTGCCTCGTTGAACCGCAGTCGTAGGTACTCGGGCACGGAGCGCACCTTCGCCCCGTAGTAGAAGGGCATCATCACGATGCCGAGGAAGATCATCGCGGGCACCGCGCCGAGCCAGTAGTAGTGCACGGCCGGCACGCCGTACTGCGCTCCGTTGGCGGCCTGGCCCAGGATCTCGAGCGCTCCGAGGTTGGCGGCGATGAACGCGAACCCGGTGATCCACGCGGGCAGCGATCGACCCGAGAGGAAGAAGTCGATGTCGGTCTTGATCGTCAGCCTGGCGACGAACCCGATCCCCAGGACCACCATGAAGTAGACGGCCAGGATCCCGTAGTCGACCGTGGTCAGGTTCAGGCTCAGCATGACGTCCTCCCGCTCACTTCCTCTGTAGTCGCAATCCGCTCGGCCGATTCGCGCAGCAGGCCTGCGGCGTGCTCCTCGCGGTCCAACGCCTCCCCGTACACCACGAACAGTTCGTCCTGTTCCGGCGCTGCTCGCCAATCTGCGTATGCGCCTCTAACGGCTGCCGCCTCCTCGCGCCAGGAGACGTAGCTCTCGAGGAAGTCGTCGACGAGCCGCGGCGACACCTCGCGGCGCTGCGCCGAACCGAGGCCGCCACTCTGCGGAACAGAACGCCACATCATTCGCCGCCTCCTCTGTGCGCCGCGGCCCCGACGGGCGTGAAGTGCGGCTCATAGGCAAGCGTCTCGATGACCGTCTCGTTCCGGCACACCGGGCAGAAGATCAAGAAGGTAAGGAGCTTGCGTTCGATGTCGTAGCGGGAGGTGGTGTCGAAAAGGTGATCGCACATCGCACGCGGAAAGATCCCGCACGGGGTGACCGCTGTCTTCGCGGCAGGCTTCCATCTCCAGTGCGGGCCAGCAGGAAACCTCGACCCTCCTGCTAGCAGGAGTCGCGGCATCGTGTCGTCGCTGCGTCGTCTGCTGGGGGAGCGATTCGCTACGCGGGCTTTTACGGGCGCTCAGCCGGCCCTCACCGCAGCTTCATGATCAGCGGCAAGGCTGCCTGTCTGATGCAACCGCGTGCGCACGCCTCAGATGAAGCCGGCTCGTCACCGCGACGCGCGCGCCGTCTTAGGGTGGCCTCCCTCGTGCGGCGCGATGGCTTTGGCGGTACGGAGGGCAACGAGCTACTCACGAGCACGACCGCGGTGGCACTCGTCGGCCTGCTGGTGGCCGAGGGCATAACGGTCGTACACATGCGAGGGCTTGTCGGAGCGCACATGTTCATAGGGCTCGTCCTCATCCCGCCGGTTCTGGTGAAGCTCGGAAGCACGGGCTACCGGTTCTTGCGCTACTACGGCGGCTCGCGCGCCTACAGGGAGAAGGGGCCGCCCCGACTTGCGCTCCGGGTGCTTGCGCCGGTGCTCGTGGGTGCCACGATCGCGGTGCTCGCAAGCGGCGTGCTCCTACTCGCGACTGGACACAAAGCGCGGACGCTGCTCGAGATCCACAAGGTGAGCTTCGTAGTTTGGGGCGTCGTGTTCGGGGTGCACTTCCTGGCCTACGTCCCGCGGGTCGTCCGCTCGCTGTCCAACGCCTGGAGCGCGACACCCCGCGTCCCCGGCACGGGTCTGAGAAGCACGCTGGTGGTCGCGGCGGGCGGCGGCGGCGTGGCGCTGGCCGTCGCCCTTCTGCCCGCGATCCAAAGCTGGCACGCCTAGCGGTCCCCCGGGGCTCGCTATGGGGTGCGCGACGCGTGGTCGCCCGGGAGTGCGATCCAGACGTCGGCCCCGCCTGCGGGGCGGTTGCGCGCGCCCGCGCGGCCTCCGTGTGCGGCTGCGATCGCCTCGACCAGTGAGAGCCCGAGCCCGCTGCCCGGTTCGCTGGCGCGCGCCTCGTCGCCGCGTCCGAAGCGCTCGAATGGGTGTGCGATGAGCTCGTCGGGGAAGCCCGGTCCCTCGTCGATCACATGGAGCTCGACCTGGTCGCCGTTGCCCTCGGCGACCAGGGTGATGGTGCCCCCGCCATACAGCAGCGTGTTTTTGACCAGGTTGTCGAGCGCCTGCGCAGTGCGGTCGGGGTCAGCCTGCAACAGACGCTCCTCGGGAAGCTGGTCGCGCACTATGACGCCGCGCCCGCGCACTTCCGCCGCGGCG
>DATBDN010000011.1:0-2310 GCA_036269895.1 Thermoleophilaceae bacterium | reverse complement strand
CACGGTGAGATTGTGGATCTCGCGCACGCGTGGCACTCGTTGCGCCGCGGCGAGCACGCGCTCGCGCAGGGCCGCCTCGTCCTGTTGCGGCTCGACATGGACGACGACGTCGCTGTCCGGCAGCGCGCCGTGGACCGCGGCTTCGACCGCGTCGGCCGCCGCGTGGCCCTGGCCGACGGCGGCACCGGGCGGCACGCCGATCACCACGTCCGCGAACTGCCGCCCTGCCGCCTGCCGCATCCGCAGCCGGCGCAGCTCGATTCCGGGAAGCCCGTCGATCGCCGCCAGCGCGGCCTCCTGCGCATCGGGCGGCACGCGGTCCATCAAGACGTCGACGTTGACGCGCATCAGCTGTCCGGCCGCGACGAGCACGAGCCCGGCCACGAAGAGCGCAGCCGCCGAGTCGGCCCAGTGGTAGCCCGCCCGCGCGGCGACGAGGCCGACCAGCACCGCCGTCGAGCCGGCGAAGTCGCTGGCGAAATGGAGCGCGTTCGCCTGTAGCGCCGGGCTCCGGTAGCGGCGGCCGGTCCGGTAGGAAACGTAGGCGCGACCGGCGTCGATGACCATCACACCGCCGATCACGAGCAGCGCCCAGCCGCGGGGTTCGACCTGCCCCCCGGCGAGCCCCAGCAACCTCCAGAGCGCACGCCACGCGATCAAGAGGCTCACGACAACGAGGATTGCCGCCTCGGCGAGCGCGGCGAGGTGCTCGGCCTTTCCGTGGCCGTACGGATGGCCGGAATCGGGGGGACGGCCGGCGACCCCCAGTGCGACGAAGGTCAGGATCGCCGCGATCAGGTCGGTGCCCGAGTGCGCCGCCTCGGAGAGCAGCCCGAGGCTGTTGGTGGCGATCCCGGCCACGAGCTTGACCGCGATCAGCACGCACGCGGCGACGATCGAGACGAGCGCGGTGCGGCGCTGGGGGCTCACGACGCGGAAGGATCACACAATGCGAGAGGCCCGCTCTCGCGGGCCTCTCCAGTCGAGCTAGATGTTTCCCCGGCTACGCGGTTGCGATGTCGCCGATGAAGATCTCGTGCACGCCGTCGGTTCCGCGGTCCACCCAGTGGTGGTAACGAAGACCCTGGCGGTGGTGGCGCTGAGCCGTGTACTCGAAGCTGAAGCGACAGCCGGCGTAGCCGTTGTTGCACGTGAACTGCGCCCCCGAGGTGAAGAAGGCCGAGACGAAGTCGCTGCTCGAGCACTCGGCCGTGCAGGTGGCCGACGGGTTGAACGTGCCGCCCGTGACCGTGCCCTGCAGGTAGCCGTGCAGGCCGCCGGTCTTGCCCGCATCCAGCGTTGCGCCGTGCTTGCCGCGGCGGATGACGTCCGGGCACGGGTCCGCGCTCGGGCTCGGGCCCGCCAGCGTGACGAAACGGCCCTTGTCCTCACGGCGAAGGGTGTAGGAGCCGTCGTGATTGCGGCGCACCTTGTAGACGCGCCGCAGCGTGTCGGTCGCCCACGACCGGAAGTCGCAGCCGTGGTCCGTCGTCGTGACGTGGAAGACGAGCTTGCCGCCCTTGGCGTTCGGCTTGTTCTTGTTGCCGTGCCCAGGGTCAGCCAGACCGATCGCCGTCAGCGCAAGCGCTCCGACGACCAGTACGGGAAGAATCAGCCAACGCTTCATTTGATCGAAATCACCCTTTCTTGGTTTCCCCTACTGAGCAGACGCCCGGGCAGCCACGTTCTTGCGGTGTGCCGCTAGGCTCGAAGGCGATGCGCTGGGACGAGTTCGCAGCGGCGGCTCCCGAGCTGGCCGCGCTCGGCGAGGAGCGGCTGCGCGGGCGCGAGCTCTGCCTCGTCGGGACGCTGCGCGCCAACGGCTGGCCGCGGATCAGCCCGGTCGAGCCCGAGTTCGTCGACGGCGAGCTGATGCTCGGGATGATGTGGCGCTCGCCGAAGGCGCTCGACCTGCTGCGCGACCCGCGTCTCGTCGTCCACAGCGTCGTCTCCCGCCGCCAGGGCGACGAGGGCGACTTCAAGCTCTACGGCCGCGCGGCGCCGGTCGAGCAGGGCGAGCGGCGGGACCACTACCGCGCCGCGATCAAGGCCCGGATCGACTGGGAGCCCGAGGAGCCGAACTACCACGTCTTCGCGGTGGATGTCGACTCGGCCGGGTTCGTCGAGTTCGCCCCAGGCCGGTACGGACTTGCCTGGGATCCCGACCGGGGCCTGCGCCGCTGGGAGCAGCGCGAGTCGTAGCGTGGAGAGCGACCTCTGGTGGCGCGGCTTCGACGCGTTGCTGCTCGGCGCGCTGTCCCCGCGTTCGCGGGTGCTCGACGTCGGCTGCGGTGACGGCGGCCTCGTCGA
>DATBDN010000010.1:0-4003 GCA_036269895.1 Thermoleophilaceae bacterium | reverse complement strand
GATGCGCTTGAGCGTCCTGGACCAATCGCCGATCCCGGAAGGCTCGACCGGTCCGGATGCGCTGCGCAACACGATCGACCTGGCGCAGCTGGCGGACGAGCTCGGCTACACCCGCTACTGGGTCGCCGAACACCACGGAGGCGCGATGCTGGCGGGCCCGAGCCCGGAGGCGCTGATCGGCCCGATCGGCTCGGCCACGAGCCGCATCCGCGTCGGCTCCGGCGGGGTCATGCTGCCGCACTACAGCCCGTTCAAGGTGGCCGAGACGTTCAGCCTGCTGTCCGGGCTCTTCCCTGGCCGCATCGACCTGGGCATCGGGCGCGCGCCTGGCACCGACCCGCTGACGATGTACGCGCTGCAGCGCGATCGTCGCGACGCAGCGCCCGACGACTTCCCGCAGCAGATGGCGGAGCTGATGGGGTACTTGAACGGCACGCTGCCCGACGGCTTCCCGTTCCAGCACCTGGCGCAGGCGCTGCCCGGCCGGCCCGAGAAACCCGCGGTCTGGCTGCTCGGGTCGTCCCACCAGAGCGCAACCTGGGCCCAGGAGTGGGGGCTTCCCTACGCGTTCGCGGACTTCATCAACCCCGAGGGCGCCGACCCCGCAGACATGGTCTGCGTGTCGGCCATCTGCGCGGAGACGGACGAGGAAGCCGAGCGGCTCGCCTCCAGCGGCCGCATGGCGTTCTCGATGTTGCGTAGCGGGCGGCCGATCCCGGTACCCCCTGTCGAGAAGGCGCTTCGCTATCTGGAGACGCGGCCACCTCCGAGTGGCCGCAGGGCAGTGCTTGGGTCGCCGGCAACGGTGAAGCGCGGGCTCGAAGAGGTAGCCAAGGCATACAACGCTGTCGAGGTGATGGTCGTGACGATCACACACGACCACGCCGCCCGGCGACGCTCCTACGAACTGATCGCGGAGGCAATGATCGAATGAAGACGAAAAAGCTTGGTCAGCAGGGACTCGAGGTATCCGCCATGGGCCTCGGCTGCATGGGCATGTCCGAGTTCTACGGGCAGGCCGACGAGGACGAGGCGGTTCGCACGATCCAGCGTGCGCTCGAACTCGGAGTCAACTTCTTTGACACAGCGGACATGTACGGGCCGTTCACGAACGAGAAGCTCGTGGGCCGCGCAATCGCAGACCGGCGCGACGATGTCGTGGTGGCCACGAAGTTCGGCAACGTGCGCGGTGAGAACGGCGAGCGCCTGGGCATACGCGGCGACGCCGAGTACGTGCGCCAAGCCTGCGACGGTTCGCTGCAGCGGCTCGGCGTGGACCACATCGACCTCTACTACCAGCACCGGGTCGACAAGAGCGTGGAGATCGAGGAGACGGTCGGTGCGATGAAGGAGCTCGTCGACGCGGGCAAGGTCCGCTACCTGGGACTGTCAGAGGCGTCGCCCGAAACGATCCAGCGCGCCCACGCCGTGCATCCGATCTCCGCGCTGCAGACCGAGTACTCGCTGTGGTCACGCGACCCGGAGGACCGGATCCTGCCGACGATCCGCGGGCTCGGCGTCGGCTTCGTCGCGTATAGCCCGCTCGGGCGCGGCTTCCTCTCCGGCCGCTTCCAGTCGCCCGACGAGTTCGGTGAAGACGACTTCCGCGCGCACCACCCCCGCTTCCAGGGTGAGAACTTCCAGAAGAACCTCGAGCTGGTGGAGCGGGTCAAGCAGATCGCCGACGAGAAGGGCGTGACCGCCGGCCAGCTCGCGCTGGCGTGGGTCATGGCGCAGGGCGACGACATCGTCCCGATCCCCGGCACGACCAAGGTGAAGAACCTGGAGGAGAACGCCGCGGCGGCAGAGATCGACCTGACGGAGGACGACCTGCAGCGGCTCGACGAGGTCGCGCCGAGGGACGTGGCGGCGGGCGACCGCTACGCGGACATGTCCTCTATTGATTCCTAGCGGCGAGGAAGGCGAGGACGCGGCGCCACGCGTCCTCGCTGATCTCGGCGTACTCCTCCTGCTTGCGGTCGAAGAAGGAGTGCGGGGCGCCGGGATAGACGTGGAAGTCGTGCACGACGCCCGCGCCGTCGAGGCGGCCTGAGAACTCGTCGATCTGTGCCTGCGTGATGCCCTGGTCGGCTCCGCCGAAGAGCCCGAGCAGCGGCCCGTGCATGTCGGCGGCACGGTCGAGCGGCCCCTCGAGGCCCCACCTCGAGCGATCGAGGCCGGCGTAGAAGCCCACGGCTCCCACCAAGCCCAGCTCGGTGTTCGTGGTCGAAAGGAACGACTCGCCGCCGCCAAAGCAGAACCCGACCGTCACGGCACGGTGCTCGCCCGTCCGCTCCGCCACGAGCTGAAGCGCTGACCAGGTGTCCGCCTGGACCTGCGCCGAGCGAATCTGCGGCACGTGTGACGTGTAGTCGAAGCCCTCGTCGCGTGGGCCGAGCCCGGCCGTGCGCCCGAAGTAGTCGACCACCACCGTGTGGTGGCCGGCCTCGGCGAAGCGCTCCGCAAGGTCGATGTAGAACGGGTAGAGGCCGCGCACGTCCGGATACACGGCCACCGCCGGGCCCCGCGATTCGGCCGCACCGGCGAAGGCGGCCGAGAATATCGTCCCATCGGCGCTCTCGAGCTCGAGCACCTCGGCAGCAGCGCCGCCGCCTGCGCGCGGGATGTCGACCGGGAGGTCAGGTGGGACAGCGTCGAATTCGAAGCACACGGCTAGTCGTCTAACCGTCCTTCGAAGACCGCAAACGGCGCGCCAGCCGGATCGGACAGCACGCCGAAGGCGCCTGAGTCGCCCATCGTGACCTTCGGCAGCAGAACCTCGCCTCCGTTTCCGGCCGCCAGCTCAGCCGCCCCGTCCACGTCCTCGACGGCGAAGTAGACGAGCCAGTGGGACGGCGTGCCGGGCGGCAGCTCACCGCCGATCCGGCGCATGCCGCCGTTCTGGCGGTCGCCGTTCACGATCATCCAGTACGCGGGCGCCTCGGTCTGCCCGGCGCGGTCGAACTGCCAGCCGAACAGCTGTGAGTAGAAGCGCTCCGCGCTGTCGGTGTCGCGGGTGGCGAGCTCATTCCAGCAGAACGCGCCCGGGACGTTCACGAGCTCCGCGCCTATGGTCGCGCGCGGCTCCCACAGGAACGCCACGGCACCGGTCGGGTCCATGAAGGCCGACATGCGGCCCACGTCCATGACGTCGAACGGCCCCGCCAGCACCTGCCCGCCGAGCTCACCGACCTTCTGTGTCACGGCGTCCACCTTCTCGACGGTGATGTAGTTGTTCCAGTGCGGCGGGATGCCCTGCTCGCGCTCGTCCTGCATCTGGGGAGAGATGGCAGCGACGCTCTTGCCGTCGAGCTGCGCCATCGAGTAGACGATCCCGTCGCCCACGGGCCGGTCGTCGTAGTCCCAGCCGAACAGCGTCGTGTAGAAGCGCTTCGCCCCGGCTTGGTCGGTGGTGGCGTTCTCGACCCAGCTGAAGGTTCCGTTCGTGTACGACGTGCGTGCTCCCATGGGCTCGGATCCTCCCACAGCACGCGATCTCGGCGTGGCTCGGTAGCGTGCGCGACATGTCCCAGGTCATACGGATTTCGCGCTTCGGATTCGTCAACGCTTATCTCGTCGAGGAGGACGACGGGTTCACGCTGATCGACACGCTGGTGCCACGCTCCGGCAAGGTCGTGCTCGCGAAGGCGCAGGAGCTCGGGCGGCCGATCGTCCGCATCGCGCTGACGCATGCGCACACCGACCATGTCGGTTCGCTCGACGAGGTTGCGTCCCAGCTGCCCGACGTCGAGGTGTCGATCTCGACGCGCGACGCACGCTTCCTGGCCGGCGACATGTCGCTCGACCCGGAGGAGGAGCAGCTCGCCAAGAAGCGCGGCAGCTTCAGCCGCCGGAAGACGAAGCCGGGGCGGTTGCTGGCCGCCGGCGACCGCGTCGGCTCGCTCGAGGTGATCGCGACACCGGGTCACACGCCCGGCCACGTGGCCTTCCTCGATACCCGCGATCGCACGCTCTATTGCGGCGATGTCTACTCCACGCTGGG
>DATBDN010000009.1:0-7095 GCA_036269895.1 Thermoleophilaceae bacterium | reverse complement strand
TTTGAGGAACGAGCCGGGCGGCGGCATCGGTAGCTCGGCGTGCCCACCCGGCAGGAACGCCCCGAATCGTCCGCGCGGAGAGTGCCTCCGTCATCGTCGGACGGGCGACTCTTTCGTCTGCGCCCGGCGGCCTACGTGCGGGCATGTCAGAGCTCGGGAGCCGCTGTGGATTCCTGCTAGCTGGATTGCGCGACGGCAGATCGCTTGCGACGCTCTGGTGGTGGGCGTCCGCTGCCTGATCGTCGACGACAACCGGGTCTTCCTGGAGGCCGCCGGTTTCCTGCCTAAGCGCGAGCTGTCGGCGCAGGCCGTGCGCCGGGTGGTCAACGCGCATCGACCAAGGTGATCAGCGTCGACCGCCGGATTGCCCTGCCGGTGGTGTCACTGGCCGGGCTCGCCCTCTCGGCGTGGGCCATCGAGCACATTGGCCTCTCGCGAATAGGCAACGCGCTTCTCTCCGTCGACATCCCGTGGGCGCTCGCCGCACTCTTCCTCATGTGCAGCTCCATGGTTCTGCGCGCTGAAGCCTGGTATGCGGTGCTGCGGGCCGCCGGCACGCTCGCAAGGCGGCGGGATGCCGTGGGTGCGACCATGATCGGCGTCCTGATGTCCGCCACGCTCCCAGGACGCCTCGGCGAGCCCGTACGCGCGTGGATCGTGAGCCGACGGCTGGGCGACGCCCGCCGATGGTTCGCGACCGTCGCCGGGACAGTGTTCGCGCAGACCCTCCTGAACGTCGTCGCGCTCGGCCTTCTCGCCGCTGGGGCGGTTGCGGGCACCGGCCTCTTCAAGGGACACACGGCCGCCATAGGCCTCGCGCTGGCAGTACCGGTCGGCATCGCGCTCGCGATCGTGGTGGCTCCCCCACTCCTCCGGCGCCTCAGGTCCTCCCGCGTACGCCCCGTGCGACACGCCGCCCGCATTGCCGCGGCCGAGATGGGCAATCTCCGTCGTGGGCTGTTCGTCTTTCGCCGCCCCGGCACCGGGCTTCACGCCACGCTCGCGCAGCTGTCGGCCTGGGCCCTCCAATGGCTCGCGTGCTACGCGGTGATTTACGCCTTGGGTCTCGAACACCGCTCCGGCCTGGCGGCCGCCGCCGGCGTGTTGCTCGCTGTGAACGTCACGGCGGTGGTGCCGGCCACGCCCTCCAACGTCGGCATCTTCCAGGCGGCCTGCATCGTGGTGCTCGCGGCGTACGGCGCCGGCAAGGGGCAAGCGCTCGCATACGGAATCGTCCTCCAGGCGATCGAGGTCACAACCGCACTGCTCCTCGGCGTGCCGGCCCTTCTGAGCGAGGGCCTCTCGTGGAACGCCCTCCGCGGAAGTGCAGATGAACTGATCCGCGGGCGGATCCAGTAGCGCGTCAGGTCGCTCTGCAGTCAGACACCGCCAGTTGCGTGCGACGCCCCGATGGGCCGGATCGGGGCTGCATCACGACAACCCACAAGCCGGCGCCAGCGCAGAGACCCGGTCAAGAAGATCAGAGCGGTTCCACCGAGCACGAGGTCGGATATCACGGTTGCCGCTTGCATGCCGATGCCGAAGCCGAGGACCGTCGCGGCAGCGGTCGCGGACAGTGCAAGCACGAGCACCGCCTGCTGCGGCCCAGCGCCACCTGGAGTCACTGGAACGGTCGCCACTACGAGCTGCACGGCTACCACCAAGAGTGCCGCCCCGAGGCTCGCGGGTACGCGGAAGGCCACCAGGAACCAGTACACCGAGGCGACGCGGAGCGCCCAGCCGAGGGCCTGCCACGAGGCGACGCTGCGGACGTATTCCATCGGCTGGGCGAAGACAGCGAGGCCGCGGCGGGCGTCGACCAAGAACGAGCGGATCCTGGCGCGGAGGCGAAAGCCAAGCCAGCCGGCGGCCAGAGCGACGCCAGATCCGACGAGCGCCACGATCAGACCATGCTGGGCGACGAGCTCGCGGATGACGGCGCTGCCAGGCACGTCGGCACCGAAGCCAACCCCGATCGCGGTCGCGATCACAACGGCTGTGAGGACCGCGTCAAACGCCGACTCAGCAAACAGAGTCGACACGAGGCCGGGAAACGTGGAGCTCGCGAGCCGGCTCCTCAGTAACCCGAGCCGCACCAGCTCGCCGGCGCGCGCGGGCACAACGGCGTCGACGCCGACGCCGGCCAGGAATGCCGCCAGCGTCTCTCGAAAGCCGAGCCGATCGGCTGGGTATGCCGCGCGTACGATGTTGTGCCACGCCCGGGCGCGCGTACCAAGCTTCGCGAGGTGAAACGTCAGCGCGAGCGCCAAGGCGATCGGCGATACGTCGCCGAGGCTCCCCAGGAGCAGACTCCCGCTGTGGTAAAGCGACATGCGTCGGATCGTGCTGCCGAGAGGTGAGCCGCTCATGAGCGGGCGCTGCTGCCGGTGCTCTCCGCGGCAGGCGCGGTCGCCGGCCGGCACCGGTCATCTGCGCCCTACGACCTACCGCGCAGAGTCGCCGCGCGGCCAATGACGAAGACATCGCCCCCGGGGACAATGCCGCTCGTGCGCGTGCTAGTCGTCGAGGACGAGGCCAAGCTCGCAGAGCTCATCAGCAAGTGGCTCCGCGAAGCCGGCGTTCTCGCGGACACCACGAGGCGCGGCGAGGACGCGCTCTGGATGGCGGCGGCAACGGCCTACGACGTCATCGTCCTGGATCTGATGCTCCCGGGCATCGACGGCCTGCAGACCTGCCGCCGCCTGCGTGAAGCGGGTGTGGAAGCGCCGATACTCATCCTCACGGCGTGCGACGCCGTCGACTACCGGACAGCCGGCCTCGAAATCGGCGCCGACGACTACCTCACCAAGCCCTTCGACTTCGGCGAGCTCGGCGCGCGCCTGCGTGCACTCGCGCGGCGAACTCCGGCCGAGCGAGCCGCCGTGTTGAGGGTCGGCGACCTGACGCTCGACCCGGAGATGCACGTTGTACGCCGCGGCGACACCGAGATCTCGCTCACGACCAAGGAGGTCCAACTGCTGGAGGTGTTCATGCGCCACCCCGGCGAGCTGCTGTCGCGGCGGCGCCTGGTCGAGGGGGCGTGGGACGCTGCGCACGAGCACCACTCGAACGTCATAAGCGGCTGCATCCGCAGCTTGCGCGAGAAGCTCGACCGGCCGTTCGGGGTTGAGACCATCGAAACCATTCGCGGCGCGGGCTACCGCCTGGGGGCTGCCTGAATGCTGCGTCTCGACAAGGGAGTTGACAGGTCGATCTCAGCCGCGGGCGATCTTGGCGAGCGCGGCCGGCTGCGCCGCGCCCTCGCCGGGGGCCGCCGGCAAGCGTCCCCGCGACACCGCGTCAGCGAAGATCCACCAGCGCATGAAGGCGTAACGGGACAGCGTCGCGCCTGCGCTCGCCAACACGAGCACGATCACCTCGAGCAGGTGCGACGGCCGCGGGACGAGGGCGTGGAGCGCGGCGAGCGCGCCGCTCGTGAGGGCGAGCGCGATCATGAACACGAGCCCGCCCAGCAGGTGCTGGCGGAGCAGCCCGTCGCGACCGTGGACGCCAAACGTGAGCCGCCGGTTGGCGGCGGTGTTGCCAACGGCGGTGGCCGCGAGCGCGAGCGCGTTGGCCGCGCCCGAGGCGAGCCAATCCCGGAGCGCGAGAAAGAGCAGCGCGTACGCGAGCGTCGAGAGGATGCCGATGGCTACGAACCGCAACACGCGGCTCGCGGCCGCGAGCCGAGCCACGCCGCGCAGATCCCCAAGGGCGGTCCTCATGATGTCGACGCGCGAGTCTGGGTCGTCGACCCAGTCGACCGGCACCTCATGCGTCCGCAGCCCGCGCCGCTCGGCGAGCACGAGCAACTCCGTGTCGAAGAACCAGCCGTCGTCGCGCACCTCCGGCAGGAGGTCGCGGACGACGCCAGCGCGAGCGGCCTTGAAGCCGCACTGGGCGTCCGAGAAATGGGCGTGCAGCGCCGCGTGCAGCAGATGGTTGTAGCTCCGCGAGATGAACTCGCGCTTCGGGCCCCGCGAGACGCGCGCCCCGCGCGCGAGCCGCGTGCCGATGGCGAGGTCGCTGTGGCCGGAGAGCAGGGGCGCAACGAGCGGCAGGAGTGCGCGCAAGTCGGTCGACAGGTCGACGTCCATGTAGGAGACGACCTCGGCATCGCTCGTCGACCACGCGGCCCGCAGCGCCCGTCCACGGCCCTTCGCCGGGAGATGCAGCACATCGACTCCGGGCAGCTCGTGCGCGAGCCGGCGAGCGATCGCGAGCGTGTCGTCCTTGCTCGCGTTGTCGGCGATCACCACGCGCCACGTGAACGGGAAGCTTTCGGTGAGGTACCGGTGGAGGCGCCGGATCGAAGATTCGAGCACGACCTGCTCGTTGTAGACCGGCACGACGATCTCGAGCAGCGGCGCGTCCAGCTGTTCTGGTGCGGGGTCGAGAGCGTGAAGCTGCGTCGTCATCTCGCGAGCAAGACTCGGCACTCAAGGTGAGCGACTCATTAGATGCATCCGAGGTGGTCGATGTGAACCCACACCTTCCGCGGTTGCCGATCCGCGTGCGGCTGACCATCGCGTTCGCGACTGCGATGGCGGCCGTGCTGGCGGCCGCCGGGGTCTTTGTCTACGCGCAGTCCCGCAGCGACCTCGACGCGCAGATCGATGCCGCACTGAGGAGCGACGCAGCCGACCTCGAGGCGCTCGTCAGGGTCGGACGGGTGGGCGCCGTCACGACGAGTGGCGTGGGGCTGGCGCAGGTCTACGCCGCCGACGGACGCGTTCTCGCCAGCTCGGCGAAGGCCCGGCCGCTGCGGCTGCTCACGCGAGGCGAAGCCGCTCGCGCCGTCCACCGCCCGGGGCGCATCGACCGCCGCGCGTCATTGCGGATCCGCGCGATCCCGGCCACCGCGCGCAACGGGACGGTTCGCGCGCTCGCCGTGGGCGAATCGGTCGCCCTCCGCGACCACGAGCTCGCGCGTCTGCGCAAGCTGCTGCTGATCGCCGGCCCGCTCGCGCTCGTCGTTGCGAGCGTCGCGGGCTATGAGCTGGCGCGGGCGGCCCTTCGCCCGGTCGACCGCATGCGAGCGCGGTTGGAGCAAATCACCGAGCGCCAGCTCTCGGAACGGCTGCCGGTGTCCGAGTCGAACGACGAGATCGACGCGCTCGGCCGGACGCTCAACGCGATGCTCCACCGCGTGGAGACCGCCGTCACCCGCGAGCGGCGGCTTGTGAGCGATGCGAGTCACGAGCTGCGCACCCCGCTGACGACGCTGCGCGCGGAGGTCGACTTGGCACTGCTCGGCGAACGGGATGCAGAAGAGTTGCGCGCTGCGCTCGAGTCGGCGTCCGAGGAGGCGCGGCGCATGTCTCGCCTCGCGGACGACCTCCTCGTGCTCGCCCGCGCCGACCAGGGCCGACTTCCGGTCAACCCCGAGCCACTGGCGGCGCGCGCGCTGCTCGAGGCCGCCGCCGCACGCGCGCACGCCGCGGCGGAAGTGCGCGGGCGCGGCGTCATAGTGCGCGACCAGCTTCCCGAGGAGCGTCTGGTGCAGGCTGACCCCGACCGCACTGCGCAGGCGCTCGACAACCTGGTCAAAAACACGCTGCTGTATGGCGGGGGCACCATCACCCTGGTCGCCGAGGGCAACGGCGACCTGGTCGAGCTCCATGTGATCGACGAGGGACCGGGCTTCCCCGACGAGCTCATCGCACACCCATTCGAGCGCTTCGGACGCGGCGACGAGGCGCGCGCCAGCGAACCGGGCAGCGGGCTCGGGCTCTCGCTGGTCGAGGCGATCGCAGCCGCACACGGAGGCCGCGCGGGCGCGCGCAATCGCGTCGAAGGCGGCGCCGATGTCTGGATTGCGCTCCCGGGCGACGGGCACGCGCGGGGTCGCGCTGCAAGCGTTGGTCGCACCTGACCCCCGGCTGGCAGGAGGGTCGAGTCTTCCTGCTGGCCCGCATTGGAAATGGACGCCTGCGGCGCAGACAAACAGCGCCCGGTGAGGGATCTTCCCGGGTGCGATGTGCGATCACCTCTTCGACACCACGTCCCGCTACGACAGCAATCGCAAGCTGCTCAGCTTCTTCCTCTTCTGCCCGGTGTGCCGGACAGAGACAGTCGTCGAGACGCTTGCCTACGAGCCGCACTTCACGCCCGCCAGGGCCGCGGCGTACAGAGGACTCGGCCGATGATCTGGGACCCTGTTTCGCCGAGTGGCGCCCTCGATTCGGCGCCGCACCTGGAGGAATCGCCATTCCTGATGGACGATTTTCTCGAGAGCTACCTCTCCTGGCGCGAGGAGGCCGCCAACGCCAGAGGCGCGTACGCCGATTGGCGAGCAGCGCCCGAGCGAGACGCACCCTGGGCCTTCGCGGAGTATCGCTGGGCGCTGGATCGCGAGGAGCACGCCGCGCGCCTGCTCCGCGAATCGTCTGAGCGCCTCGCGACTGCGACAGCGAAGAAAGCGCACGAGCGGACGTCATGCTGACCCTGAACCTGACCACGGTCGACTACGGAATCCTGGCCGTCTACTTCATGGTGGTGCTAGGAATCGGGTTCGTCGCGAGGTTGACCATCAAGACCGACCTCGACTTCTTCCTCTCAGGCAGATCGCTGCCCGCATGGATCACCGGGTTCGCGTTCATCGCGGCGAACCTCGGGGCGCTCGAGATCCTGGGTCAGGCCGCCAACGGAGCACAGTACGGCGTGCCGGCCGTGCACTACTACTGGCTCGGCGCGGTGCCCGCGATGATCTTCCTCGGCATCGTGATGATGCCGTTCTACTACGGAGCGAAGGTGCGCTCCGTGCCCGAGTACCTACGGCTGCGGTTCAACGAGGCAACCCACGCGTTCAACGCAGCAACGTTCGCGGTCGCGACGGTTCTGATTTCGGGCGTCAACCTCTTCGCGCTCGCGCTGATCATCCATCTGATGATCGGCTGGTCGGTGTCGGTGGCGATCCTCGTCGCCGCCGGGATCGTGCTCGTCTACATCACCCTCGGCGGGCTCACCTCGGCGATCTACAACGAGGTGCTGCAGTTCTTCGTGATCGTGGCGAGCCTGCTGCCGCTCACGATCGTGGCGCTGCACTCAGTCGGCGGCGTGGACGGTCTCAAGCACCGCGTCCAGAACTTCAAG
>DATBDN010000008.1:0-11218 GCA_036269895.1 Thermoleophilaceae bacterium | reverse complement strand
GCGCATGCTGCAGGAGGCCGTCGACGCGCTGTTCGACAACGGCCGCCGCGGCCGGCCGGTCACCGGCCCGGGCAACCGCCCGCTGAAGTCGCTCTCGGACATGCTCAAGGGCAAGCAGGGTCGCTTCCGTCAGAACCTGCTCGGCAAGCGAGGTGACTACTCGGGCCGTTCGGTCATCGTGGCCGGCCCCGAGCTCAAGCTCCACCAGTGCGGCCTGCCCAAGCTGATGGCGCTCGAGCTGTTCAAGCCGTTCATCATGGCCCGCCTCGTCGAGCGCAAGTCGGTCCAGAACATCAAGGCGGCCAAGAAGATGGTCGACTCGATGATCCCCGAGGTCTGGGACGTGCTCGAGGAGGTCATCCAGGAGCACCCGGTCCTGCTGAACCGCGCTCCGACGCTGCACCGGCTCGGCCTTCAGGCGTTCGAGCCGATCCTCGTCGAGGGCAAGGCGATCCAGGTCCACCCGCTTGTCTGCCATGCGTTCAACGCCGACTTCGACGGCGACCAGATGGCTGTTCACCTCCCGCTCTCGGCTGAGGCCCAGGCGGAGGCGCGGCTGCTGATGCTGTCGGCCAACAACATCCTGTCGCCGGCTCACGGTGCGCCGCTCGCGGTGCCGAGCCAGGACATGGTGCTGGGCTCCTACTACCTGACGTACGGGCCGAGCGACACCGAGCTCGGCGAGCTCGAGGAGAAGCTCCGCTCCGGCAAGTGGAACGAGCGCGGCGACGGCAAGCGCCCGCACGTGTTCCGTTCCGCCCAGGAGGCCGAGCTCTCCTACGAGCACGGCATGGTGAAGCTGCACGACCTGGCGGAGTACCGCCGCCCCGGTGAGGAGCATCACATCCTCACCACGGTCGGACGCATCATCTTCATCGAGCGCATTGACCGCGCGCTCCGCGACAACCTGGAGCCGCACGAGTACGACCCGGCCAAGTTCCCGTTCGTCAACCGCACGCTGCGGAAGAAGGACATGAACGAGGTCATCGAGGGCCTGGTCCGCGAGTACGGCGCCTACGCCACGGCAACGGTGCTGGACGCCTTCAAGGAGCTGGGCTTCCACTTTTCGACGCAGGCCGGCATCACGATCTCCAAGAACGACGCGGTCATCCCGCCGATGAAGGAGGAGATCCTCGAGCGCTACGAGAGCGAGGTCGCGGAGATCCACGACCAGTACGACATGGGCCTCATCACCCAGGAGGAGCGCCACGACGCGGTCGTCGAGAAGTGGAACGCGGCGACGGACGAGGTCGGCGAGGAGATGATCAAGAACTTCGACGAGCTCAACCCGATCTACATGATGGCCAACTCGGGAGCCCGAGGCTCGTTCAAGCAGATCCGCCAGCTCGCCGGCATGCGTGGCCTGATGGCGAATCCGAAGGGCGAGATCCTCGAGCGTCCGGTGAAGTCGAACTTCGCCGAGGGGCTCACGGTCCTCGAGTACTTCATCTCCACCCACGGCGCCCGTAAGGGCCTCGCGGACACCGCCCTGCGCACGGCCGACTCGGGTTACCTGACCCGGCGTCTGGTCGACGTCGCGCAGGACGTCATCGTCCGCATCGAGGACTGCGGGACCGCGGAGGCGCTCGAGCTGCCGCTCTACCGCGACGGCGCGATCAACACGTCGATCAAGGGCCGCTTCCCGGCCGGTGATGTCACGACCAAGCGCGGCCGCGTGCTGCTCGAGGCCGGCAACATCATCGACGACGCCGCGCTGGCGGAGTTCGACGAGGCGTTCGGTGAGGATGGGGACGCGACGATCCCGGTCCGCTCGGTGTTCAAGTGCCGTGCGGAGGCCGGTGTCTGCCAGCAGTGCTACGGCATCCTGCCGGCGACCGGCAAGACCGTCGCGATCGGCGACGCGGTGGGCATCATCGCCGCCCAGTCGATCGGCGAGCCGGGCACGCAGCTGACGCTGCGGACCTTCCACACCGGCGGCGTCGCCGGCGCGGACATCACGCACGGTCTGCCGCGCGTCGTGGAGCTGTTCGAGGCGCGCAAGCCGAAGGGCCTGGCCCAGCTGGCGCGTGAGGGCGGCGTCGCGTCGGTCGAGGACACCGAGAAGCAACGCAAGGTCATCGTCACCCTCGACAACGGTGAGGAGGAGAGCTACACGTTCCCGCGTCGTACGCGCCTCTTCGTCTCCGAGGGCGATCGCATCGAGCGCGGCACCCAGCTCAACGAGGGCTCGGTCTACCCGGCCGAGATGCTCGAGATCCGGGGCCGTACGCCCACCGAGCTGTACCTCGTCGACGAGGTTCAGAAGGTCTACAAGTCCCAGGGCGTCGACATCAACGACAAGCACATCGAGCTGATCGTGCGCCAGATGATGCGCAAGGTCCGCGTCGAGCAGAAGGGCGATTCCGACTACCTGCCGGGCCAGTTCGCGGACCGCCACGAGATCGCGGGAGTCAACGACGAGATCGAGAAGGCGAAGAAGGAGAAGGCGACGATCGAGGAGATCATCCTCGGCATCACCAAGGCCTCGCTCGCGACCGACTCGTTCCTGTCGGCGGCGTCGTTCCAGGAGACCACCAAGGTCCTCACGGACGCGGCGCTGGAGGGCAAGACCGACCGCCTGCTCGGCCTGAAGGAGAACGTCATCATCGGGAAGCTGATCCCGGCGGCGACGGGTCTCCGCCGCTACCGCCGCCTGGAGATCGAGCCGACCGAGCCGATCGCCCGCCCTTCCCCGGAGGAGATGGGCCTTCTGGACGAGACGGAGCTCGCTCAGGAGCTGGGGTTGACCGGCAACGGCGACCTCGGCGACTTCGGGTTCGGTGACGGCGGCGACGGCCAGGCCTTCGCCGACGAGCTCGCCGACATGGCGCTGCCGCCCGAGGGCGAGGGCGGCGAGGACTCCTAGCCCGAGCTGTTTTGCAGATGGACGGATCGAGGAGGCAAGCCCTCCTCGATCCCGACATCTCGCATAGGCTCGCCCTGTGATCGCGCTCCTGCTGGCGGCCAGCTCGTTCTTCAGCCTCCAGACCCCGTCGCACAACATCGACTGCGTCGGCGACGGGCACTACATCCGTTGCGACACCCGCTACGCGACGAAGTATTCGCAGCCTCAGTACAAGCCGCACGGCTGCGACCTCGACTGGGGCCCGCTGTCGATGGGCCCGCGCGGGAGGGCGCACGTCATCTGCGCCGGCGATACCGCCCTGGACTCGCAGGCCCCGGTACTCAGATACGGCAGGTCCAAGCTCTATGCAGGGAAATTCCGCTGCACTTCGCGTCCGACCGGGCTTCGCTGTCAGAACCGCGCCGGCCACGGCTGGTTCCTGTCGCGCAAGTACCAGGCAATCTTTTGACGTGCCCGCGGGACGCCGTTGCGGGTCACGCTCGTCGGCGACCAGAAGCCCGCAGGCCAAGGCGTTCGCTTCAAGCGGGGGGCTAGTCGCTCCGGCGCGCAGCGCGGCGAGCCCAGGCCTCGAGATCCTCGACATGCTGGTCGGTCAGGCCGATCGCCGGATCGGTCGCGACCAGTAGCGTCGGGGCTTCCCGCTCGCGCGCCCAGAAGCGGCAGGCCTCGTTGAAGTTGTCGTCGATCCAGGCAGCGGGCCGATCGCGCGCGTAGCGTTCGACGGCTGACAGCTTCCAGTGCGCCGAGCCCCATTGTGGCTCGAAGTCGAAGTGGAGCGTGGGGTAACCACAACCGAGCCCGAGCAGGTGCGGCAAGTGCTCGTTCGCCCGCTCCTCCCAGCCGGTGGCCCACACGAGCTCGTAAGTCTGCGAGAGTCTCACCAGGCGCTCGCCGCACCCGTGAACGAGGCAGTGCGGCATTCCGTCGACTGAATGCATCCGCCCTGGTGGAGGACCGTCGTGCGGAAAGCCGAACACGCTTATTACGCCATCGACATCAACGAATAACACGGGCTTTAGCAAGGGTTCACTGAGCTGTGACGTTTGTCTATGCAGAATGATTTTTTCGTCTCTAGGGTTAAGTCGACGCCTGAAACTGGCGATACACGGGCATAACGAGTCCGTCGGCACCGCCCTCCATCGGCCCGGACTCGAGTCCCACACCTCCTTTTGACCGTACAGCTCGGCATATTGCTGGCGCTTGTCTGCGCCTTCGCGACGAACCTCGGATTCCTCTGGAAGCACCGGGGCGCGTGCGCGGCCCCGGCGGTGGACATCCGCCACCCACTCGTGAGCGCCAAGGGCCTGTTCGGCTCCAGGTGGTTCGCAATCGGCTGGGGCGTGGCGGTGCTGGCGTGGATCTTCCACGTTGCCGCGATGGCGATGGCACCTCTGTCGGTCGTCCAGCCGGTCATCGCAGGCGGCCTGGTGTTCCTCGCCGTCCTCGCCGAGCGCGTGTTCGGCCTCGAGCTCGGCAAGCGCCAGTGGATCGGCGTCGGCTGCACCGCTCTGGGACTGGCGCTCCTGGCGATCACGCTGCCTCTTGGCGGCAACGCGCACTCCGGCTATTCGCTGGCCGGGATGATCTCGTTCGAGTCGAGCCTGCTGGTGGTCGGCACGCTCCTCGTCATGTCGCACAAGCTGGGCGTCCCGCACGAGCACCACGGGGTGGCACTTGGGGTCGCCGCCGGGATCCTGTTCGGCGTCTCCGACGTCGCGATCAAGGCGCTGACGCATACCGTCGGCCACGACGGCGCGCTCGGCCTGCTCTCGCCCTGGATGGCCGCCACGCTGCTCTCCTCGGTCCTGGCCTTCTACGCGTCCGCCGGCGGTCTACAGAAGGGCGAGGCCGTCCCGGTCATCACGCTCACGAGCGCCGCGGCGAACGTCACCGCGATCAGCGGCGGCATCCTCGTCTTCGGCGACCCACTGGCACACACACCGATCGGCCTGATCGTCCAGGGCTTCGCGTTCTTGCTCGTGCTCGTAGCCGCCTGGGTCACCCCGGCGCCGCTCCGCCTGTCTGCGCAAGCCTCGGCATGAGCCCTGCAAATTTTCGGGGCTCATTTCGGTTCACCGAATAGATTCCGAGGCATGGCAAATGGTGAGGTTCAGTCCGGCCTCGAAGGCGTAGTCGCGTTCGCGACTGAGATCGCCGAGCCGGACAAGGAGGGCGGTGCGCTCCGCTATCGCGGCGTAGACATCGAGGAGCTCGTGGGCGTTGTCCCGTTCGAGCAGGTGTGGGGACTCCTCGTCGACGGGCAGCTGAGGCCGGGGTTGCCGCCGGCTGAGCCGTGGCCGCTGGTGATCCGGTCGGGCAACCCGCGCGTCGACGTGCAGTCGGCCCTCGCGCGGCTCGCGCCGGAGTGGGGTTTCAAGGAGCTGCTGGACATCGATGACGCCGAGGTGCGCGACAACCTCGCCCGTGCCTCCGTCATGGCCCTCTCGTTCGTCGCCCAGTCGGCGCGTGGCACCGGGCGCCCGCCCGTCTCCCAGACCGAGGTCGACAAGGCGAACTCGATCCCCGAGCGCTTCCTGATCCGCTGGCGCGGCGAGGCCAATCCCGACCACGTCAAGGCGATCGACGCCTACTGGATCTCCGCCGCCGAACACGGCATGAACGCCTCGACCTTCACCGCCCGCGTGATCGCCTCGACCGGCGCCGACGTGGCCGCCTCGCTCTCGGGCGCCGTCGGCGCGCTGTCAGGCCCGCTGCACGGCGGCGCCCCGTCGCGCGTGCTCACGATGCTCGACGAGCTCGAGCAGGAGGGCGACGCGGACCGCTACGTCAAGAAGCTGCTCGACCGCGGCGATCGCCTGATGGGCTTCGGCCACCGCGTCTACCGCGCCGAGGACCCGCGTGCCCGCGTGCTGCGGCGTACGGCGAAGGATCTCGGCTCGCACCGGGCGGCGGTCGCCGAGGACCTCGAGCGGGCGGCGCTCGCCGAGCTCAAGGCGCGCAAGCCCGACCGCGTGCTGGCGACGAACGTGGAGTTCTGGTCGGCGGTCGTGCTCGACTTCGCCGAGGTCCCGCCGAACCTGTTCACGCCGCTGTTCGTCTGCGCGCGCACCGCCGGCTGGTCGGCACACATCCTCGAGCAGAAGCGCACCGGCCGCCTGATCCGCCCGACTGCCAAGTACGTCGGCCCCGCGCCGCGGCCGCTGTCCTCGCTACAGGATGCGCCTACGCCTGTGGGAGCTGCCTGATCCGCTCGATCCACGCGGCCAGCTGGGGCCGGCCCTCGACTGATTGGTGCCGGTCGAGGATCCGGTGGAAGAGCTCATCGTCCGCCGGGTCCCGACCTGCCGCGTACTTCAAGAACGGGTAGGCGATGCAGTCGGCGGCTGAGAACTCGCCGCCGAAGAGGTAGTCGCGGCCCTGGAGCATCGACTCGAAGAAGTCGAGCCACTCTTCCATCAGGCGCGCGAGCTCGTTGATCTGGTCCGGGTCGGTCTCGGGCAGGCCGAGGATCCGCTCGATTTCGTTGGGCGGCCGCTTCCAGACGCCGTCGAACCACTCGATGAAAACGTCCATCTCGGCGCCGCGGGCGCGGTCAGCGGGATAGAGCGGCGGATCGGGATAGAGCTCGTCGAGCCGCTTGATGATCCGCGCCGAGTCATGGGCCACCTCACCGCCGAAGTCGACGACCGGCACGAGGGGCTGCCCGCTGACCTGCTCGACGAGGGAGCGGTCCGAGTAGTCGATCCAGATCGATTCCGCTTCGAGGCCCTTGTGGCCGAGGGCGAGCGTCACGCGTTCGACATTCGTGGACCAGGGGGCACGGTAGAGGCGAATCACAGGGTGCTTGCTAGCATCGCCGGGCACATGCCGTCCATCAATCAGCTCGTACGCAAGGGCCGCGTCAAGCCCAAGCGCAAGGTTGCGACTCCGGGCCTCAAGTCCGGCCAGGGCCGCAAGAAGCGCCTCGCCGCTCCGCAGCGGCGTGGCGTTTGCACGCGCGTCTACACGACCACCCCGAAGAAGCCGAATTCGGCTCTGCGGAAGGTCGCCCGTGTGCGTCTGACCAACGGCATGGAGGTCACCGCCTACATCCCGGGCGAGGGCCACAACCTGCAGGAGCACTCGGTCGTCCTCGTTCGCGGTGGCCGAGTCAAGGATCTTCCAGGCGTGCGCTACAAGGTCGTGCGTGGCACTCTCGACGCCGCGGGCGTCTCGGACCGCAAGAAGGCGCGCTCGCAGTACGGCGTGAAGGCCAAGTAGGAGATACGAGATGCCCCGTCGTGCAGCCGCCGGACGCCGGCCCATCGAGGCCGACGCGGTACACAACTCGAAGCTCGTTCAGCAGGTCGTGAACAAGGTCATGGTCGACGGCAAGAAGTCGACGGCCGAGACGATCGTCTACGAGGCGCTCGAGACGCTCTCGCGCCGCACCAGCGCGGCGCCGGTCGAGGCGCTGGAGACCTCGATCAAGGCGCTCACGCCGGTGCTCGAGGTCAAGTCCCGTCGCGTCGGCGGCGCCACCTACCAGGTCCCGGTCGAAGTGCCGGCCCCGCGCGCCCGCACGCTCGCCGTGCGCTGGCTCGTCGAGTTCGCGCGGCAGCGTCGCGAGAAGAACATGTCGGATCGGCTGGCCGGCGAGCTACTCGATGCGCAAAGCCAGCAAGGGGCGGCTTTCAAGCGCAAGGACGACGTGTATCGCATGGCGCAAGCGAATAAGGCTTTCGCCCACTACCGCTGGTAGGCAGTTGGTCGTCCGCCACCGCGGCGGCTGCAAACCTTCGCCTGGCTGCGTCATCGGCTCGAGATGGGCAGAGCCCTATCTCGAGCCTGCTTCCTTGCCATGCTCGGTTTTCGCCGCCGTTCGTGGGCCGAACGGCCTCGGGACTACGGCTGTTTTCCCAAATTCCGGGGATACCTGTCTTTTCCGACCCCTGCTCGGGTTACTTTGGCCGCATGCCGCATCTTGGCCAGATCCACTCGGCTCGGCGCGATGACACGTGCCTGTTCCGGCTCACCGGCGAGTTCGATCTCTCAAACGCCTGGAAGATCCAGGACGCGCTGCTCGACGCCATTGAGGGTGAAGATCGCGACATCGTCATCGACCTCAGCGCGGTCCGGTTCATGGACGCCCAGCTCGTCCGTGTCCTGGTCAGGGCGCGCGAGGCGGCGGAGCGCCGTGACATCGCCTTCGTGATCGTGCCCCCGAAGGACCGCGTGGTCAGCCGCGTCGCGGGCCTCGTCGACTTCGATATCGCCGCTTAAGCCGCGTAGCGCGGCTCCAGCACCACGACCGGGATCGTGCGGTGGGGTGCCCGGCGCGCGTAGGCCGCGTAGTCCGGCCAGACCGCCACCGCCTTGTTCCAGATCCGCGCACGCTCCTCGCCCTCGGCGACGCGGGCGTGCACCGAGCGGACGCCGCCTCGCAGCTCAACCTCCACGTCTGGGTGCGCCTTCAGGTTGTGGAACCACGCGGGGTGCTTCACGTGCCCGCCCTTCGAGGCGATGATCGCCAGGTTCTGTCCGTCCTCGACGTACAGCAGGGGCGAGATGCGCTCGGTCCCGCTCTTCGCCCCCTTGTGGTGCAGGAACAGCACGTGCACGTCGCCGAACGTGGTCCCGAGCCGCCGCCCCGACGCCCTGAACAGCGCCAGGTGCGACGCTTGGAAGGCCTGCCAGGCCAGCGACTGCGCCTTCGGCGGCAGTACGTCGAGCAACTTGTTGCCCGCGGTCGTGAACATCGAGATCGGCCTCATGGTCGTCGCCTCGCGACCGTCGCCATCGCTCCGGCCACCAGCACCAGCGCGCCGCCGGCGATCTCCAGCCAGAGCCCGGGGCCGGGGCCGGCCTTGGCGGAATCGAAGCGCTCGCCGATGACCCCGGTCTTGTGGATGTCGGGCACGTCCGTGACGAACGCGATGACAAGCACGGCGGCTCCGATCGCAAGCAGCGCGCTCGCCGCCGGGCGGCTCCGGCCGATCGTCGCCCCCCAGGTCATCAGCGCCGCCACGATCCCCATCAGAACCAGCGCGTAGGCGTGCTCCTCGTGCCCGCGGGTCACGCATGCGCCCCGGTCCGCGGCCTGGGCGAGGTCGCTGCACGAGGCGGTTACGACGGACACCGAGCGCAGCGTCAAGAACTCGGAAACAGCCATCAGGACCGCCCCCGTGAGGCCCAGCAGCAAAACCAGCTTCCATACACCCTCAAGCCGACGGAAAGCCCCAAGTCTGCTGCTACGATTCTCACCCGTTTCCGGCAGAGGGTTGCCGGATTCTCCCGTCATGAGGACTGCCACCCCATAGACCTGTAGCCGGATCGCACACCGACGCAGTCTCCTGGGGCCCAGCATGGGCCTTTTTTCTGCCTAGAGAGCACCTACCACCCCACTTCTGATGCCACGCACCGTCTCCCTCGAAAAGACCCGGAACATCGGGATCATGGCGCACATCGACGCCGGCAAGACCACGACCACTGAGCGCATCCTGTTCTACACGGGCCGCACTCACAAGATGGGCGAGGTTCACGAGGGCGCTGCCGTCATGGACTGGATGGAGCAGGAGCAGGAGCGTGGAATCACGATCACGTCCGCCGCGACGACCGCTTTCTGGCAGGACCACCGGATCAACATCATCGACACGCCGGGCCACGTCGACTTCACCGTCGAGGTCGAGCGCTCGCTGCGAGTGCTCGACGGCGCCGTCGCGCTGTTCGACTCGGTCGCCGGCGTCGAGCCGCAGTCCGAGACCGTCTGGCGCCAGGCCGACAAGTACCGCGTGCCGCGCATCGCGTACATCAACAAGATGGACCGCATCGGCGCCGACTTCGACCGCGGCATCCAGACCATGATCGACCGCCTGGGCGCGCACCCGGTGCCGATCCAGCTGCCCATCGGGGCCGAGGCGGACTTCCAGGGCGTCATCGACCTGGTCACAGAGACGGCGATCGTCTACAAGGACGACCTCGGCCAGGACTGGGAGGTCGTCGACATCCCCGATCAGTACAAGGACGCCGCCCACAAGGCGCGCACGGCGCTGATCGAGGCGATCGCCGAATACGACGACGAGCTGATGGAGGACTACCTCGAGGAGAAGCCGATCGAGGTCGCGCGCCTGAAGGAGGACATCCGCAAGGCGACCCTCGACATCTCGATCACGCCCGTCCTCGCCGGCTCCAGCTTCAAGAACAAGGGCGTCCAGCCGCTGCTCGACGCGGTCATCGACTACCTGCCGAGCCCGATCGACGTCCCGGCGATCAAGGGGATCGACCCGAAGGACGCCGACAAGGTCTCCGAGGGCGCTGCCGACGAGTCCGCGTTCGAGCAGCTCGAGCGCAAGGCCGCCGACGACGAGCCCTTCTCGGCGCTCGCCTTCAAGGTCATGTCCGACCCATTCGTCGGCAAGCTCACCTACTTCCGCGTCTACTCCGGCAAGCTGCAGGCGGGGGGCCGCGTCCTGAACGCGACCACCGGCCGCACCGAGCGCGTCGGCCGCATCCTGATGATGCACGCGAATACGCGCGAGGAGCAGGAGGAGGTCTTCGCGGGCGACATCGCCGCGGGCGTGGGCCTCAAGCAGACCTCGACGGGCGACACCCTGGCCGCGCCTGATGCGCCGATCCAGCTCGAGACGATGACCTTCCCCGAGCCGGTCGTGCACGTATCGATCGAGCCGAGGACGCGCGCCGACCAGGAGAAGATGTCGGTCGCCCTCGGCCGCTTGGCCGAGGAGGACCCGACCTTCCAGGTACGCACCGACGAGGAGACCGGCCAGACCGTCATCTCGGGCATGGGCGAGCTGCACCTCGAGGTGCTGGTCGACCGCATGAAGCGCGAGTTCTCGGTCGAGGCCAACATCGGCCGCCCGCAGGTCGCCTACCGCGAGACGGTCAAGGGCACCGCCACCAAGGTCGAGGGCAAGTTTGTCCGCCAGACGGGTGGCTCCGGCCAGTTCGGCGTGGTCAACATCAACCTCGAGCCGGCTCCGGGCGAGGGCTTCGACTTCGTCAACAAGATCAAGGGCGGCGCCATCCCGACCGAGTTCATCCCCGCCGTCGAGAAGGGCATCGAGGAGGCACTCGAGGTGGGCGTCAAGGCGGGCTACCCGATGGTCGACGTCCGCGTGACGCTGACCGACGGCAAGTACCACGACGTCGACTCGTCAGAGATGGCGTTCTCGATCGCCGGCTCGATGGCCTTCAAGGAGGCCGCGAGGCGCGCGAAGCCGATCCTGCTCGAGCCGATCATGGCCATCGAGGTCACGACGCCGCAAGAGTTCGTAGGCGACGTCATCGGGGACCTCGCCCGCAGGCGCGGTCGCGTCGAGGGGCAGGAGCCGCGCGGTAACGCCGTAGCCGTTCAGGCCAGCGTGCCGCTGTCGGAGATGTTCGGATACGTGA
>DATBDN010000007.1:0-21952 GCA_036269895.1 Thermoleophilaceae bacterium | reverse complement strand
TCTACATGGACTTCACGGGAACGGGCAACTCGCTGAACCCGGTTCACCCGAGCGTGCTGCGGCTGATCATGGACTCGCTGCGCTACTGGGTCACCGAGTGCCACGTAGACGGCTTCCGGTTCGACCTCGCGAGCGCGCTGGCGCGCGAGTTCTACGACGTGGACCGCCTGAGCGCGTTCTTCGACACGATCCACCAGGACCCAGTGCTGAGCCAGGTCAAGCTGATCGCCGAGCCGTGGGACGTCGGCCCGGGCGGCTACCAGGTCGGCAACTTCCCGGTGTTGTGGTCGGAGTGGAACGGCATCTACCGCGACGTCGTGCGCGACTTCTGGCGCGGGGAGGCGCCGGTCTCGGAGTTCGCCTCGCGCTTCACCGGGTCGAGCGACCTCTACGAGGCCGACGGGCGCGACCCCTTCGCCTCGATCAACTTCGTCACGGCCCACGACGGCTTCACGCTGGCCGATCTCGTCTCCTACAACGAGAAGCACAACGAGGCCAACCTCGAGGACAACAAGGACGGCACGGACGACAACCGCTCGTGGAACTGCGGCCACGAGGGCCCGACCGACGACCCCGAGATCCACGCGCTGCGCGAGCGCCAGCAGCGCAACTTCCTGACGACACTGCTGCTGTCACAGGGCACGCCGATGCTGCTCGGCGGAGACGAGTTCGCGCGCACCCAGGACGGCAACAACAACGCCTGGTGCCAGGACAACGAGATCTCCTGGTTCGACTGGAACTGGGACGACCGCGGCCAGCGGCTGTTCGACTTCACGCGGCGACTGATCGAGCTGCGCCGCAACCACCCGGTCTTCCGGCGCCGCCAGTTCCTCGAGGGGTCAGACCCCATGGGCTCCGGCCTGCCGGACGTCTGGTGGTTCCGCGCGGACGGCCGGCGCATGACCAGCCGCGACTGGAACGAGCAGCGGACGATTGGGATGTTCCTGAACGGGCAAGAGATTGCTGCCCCGGGGCCCCACGGCGAGCGGGTCGAGGACGACTCCTTCCTGATGCTGTTCAACGCCCACCATGAAGACGTTTCGTTCATGCTCCCTACACGCCGCTTCGGCGCAACCTGGGAACTGGTGATGACGACGGCTGACCCCTCGACGGACGAGGGCCTGCTGGTAGCGCGGGCGCGCACGGAGGTCCCGATCATCGCCCGCTCGGTGATGCTGTTGAAGCGCACTGCGTGACGGATTTCCGCGCGACCTACCGGCTCATGTTCAACGAGCACTTCGGCTTTGCCGAAGCGCGTGCGCTCGTGCCATACCTGGCCGGGCTGGGCGTGTCGCACCTGTACCTGCCGCCGTCGTTTCAGGCGCGGAAAG
The DNA here is from genome assembly GCA_036269895.1 of Thermoleophilaceae bacterium. Classification (GTDB taxonomy): domain Bacteria; phylum Actinomycetota; class Thermoleophilia; order Solirubrobacterales; family Thermoleophilaceae; genus DATBDN01. The sequence goes on along the minus strand of DATBDN010000007.1, from coordinate 20,621 downwards.
GATCGACGCACGGATACGACGTGATCGACCCTACGTCGATCTCCGAGGAGTTCGGCGGCGAGCAGGAGTTCCGGGCGCTCGCTGCCGCCGCTCACGACGCCGGCCTAGGGATCGTGCTCGACATCGTGCCGAACCACATGGCGGTGGACGACGACAACCGCTACTGGGCCGACGAGTCGCTACGCACGAAGTTCTTCGACATCGACCCGGCCACCGGCCGTCACCGGCGCTTCTTCGACATCGACCATCTGGCCGGCGTGCGCCAAGAGGATCCGGACGTGTTCGCCGAGACGCACAAGCTGGCGCTGGCGCTGGTGCACGAGGGGACGGTCGACGGCCTGCGCATCGACCATCCGGACGGTCTCGCGGATCCCGCCGGGTACCTCGCACGCCTGCGGCGCGAGGGCGTGGAGCACGCATGGGTCGAGAAGATCCTCGACCCCGGCGAGAGGCTGCGCGACGACTGGCCGGTCGACGGCACGGTCGGCTACGAGTTCCTCAACGACTTGGCGGCGCTGTTCGTGGACCCTGATGGAGAGGCCGCGCTCGACGCCCTGTGGCAGGAGCTTGCCGGCGACGCGCGGCCATTCGCCGACTATGCGTTCGAGGCGAAGCTCGAGCAGGCGTCGGGCACGTTCCGGCCAGACGTCGAGCGGCTCGCCCGCGAAGCCCCTGGCATCGAAGGGCTCGAGCAAGCCCTCTCATCACTACCCGTGTACCGGACCTACGTCGATCCGACCGCGGGCAAGGTCGCCGACCAGGACCGTGAAGCGATCGCCGAAGCGCGAATGCCCGAGGGGCTCGCGCGAATGCTCACGCTCGATGAGCCGGCGCCGCCCGCCTTCGTCATCCGTTTCCAGCAGACGACGCCGCCGGTGATGGCGAAGGGCGTGGAGGACACCGCCTTCTATCGCTACGCGCGCCTGGTGGCGCTCAACGAGGTGGGCGGCGACCCGTCGCGCTTCGGCATCTCCGTCGACCGTTTCCATGGCGCGAACGCCAAGCGCCTGGCCGCCCACCCGCTCAATCTGCTCGTCACGCAAACACACGACACGAAGCGCTCGGGCGACGCGCGCGCACGTGTCGGCGCGCTGGCGGGGATGGGCGAGGAGTGGGCGGCGCACGTCCGGCGCTGGTTCGACGTGAACGGGCCGCTGCGCTCGAGCGGAGCGCCGGACCCCGTCGAGGAGTACTTCATCTACCAGAACCTGATTGCGGCTTGGCCGATCGAGCCCGAACGGCTCGAGGCATACATGGAGAAGGCGCTGCGTGAAGCGAAGCGCAACACCGACTGGGTCGACCAGAACCACGACTGGGAGCACCGCGTCAAGGCGTTCTGCCGCGGCCTCTACGACCACCGGCCGTTCATGGATTCGTTCGACGACTTCGCGGCCCGCGTCGCCGATGCCGGCGAGCGCGCGTCGCTCGCGCAGCTGCTGATAAAGCTGACGGCGCCGGGCGTGGCGGACATCTACCAGGGCGACGAGCTCGTGTCGTTGTCGCTGGTGGACCCGGACAACCGGCGTCCGGTCGACTGGCAGCGTCGCCGCGAGCTGCTGGCGGCCGTGAAGGACGGCTCCGCACCCGACGACTCGGACACGCGAAAGCTGCGCCTGGTGGTAGCGGCGCTCGACCTCCGAAAGCGCCGGCTCGACGGCTTCGCGGGCAGTTACGAGCCGATCGAAGCCGGCGAACGAGCCATTGCCTACATGCGCGGCGGCAACGTGCTCGTCGCCGCCGAGGTCTTCCCGGGCGGAGCCGACACCCTGATCGATGCGCCCGCGGGGACCTGGAAGGACGTTGTCCGCGGACGCGAGGTCGAGCTGTCCGGCCGAATCCGGCTGGCCGACCTGCTCGACGACCGCGGCATCGCGCTCCTGGAGCGGTAGCCTCCGCCGCCCTTGGGGCAGCGCGTCCTCATCCTCTCGTGGGAGTACCCGCCTATCGTCGAGGGCGGCCTTGCGCGCCATGTCCGCAAGCTTGCCGAGGGGCTTGTCAGCCAGGGCGCCGAGGTTCACGTCCTCACACGCGGCGGCGGCAATCGGCCGCCCGAAGAGAACCGTCACGGCGTGATCGTCCATCGCGTGGCCGAGCCCGACTTCCCGAAGGACGACCTGAACGCGTTCATCGCGTGGGTCGGCGACATGAACAGCGACCTCGCTGCTGCCGGCGAGCGTCTTGGCGAGCGGATCGAGTTCGATCTCGTCCACTCGCATGACTGGCTCGTCGCTTCGGCCGCCGAGCAACTGAAGGAGCGCTTCGGCACGCCGTGGCTCGTGACCGTCCACGCGACCGAACACGGGCGCCACCAAGGGTGGGTGCGCAAGCATCCGCAGTCCTACATCCACCGCGTCGAGCGCCGCATGGTCCGCACCGCCGATCGCGTGATCACGTGCTCCGACTTCGTGCGCGGGCACGTGAACCAGGTCTTCCGGGTCGCCAAGCGCAAGATCACGACGATCCCGAATGGCATCGATCCCCTCGACCTCGAGCCGATCGAGGCGGTCGACCTCGAGCAGCTGCGAGCGCGTTACGCGGCGCCCGGCGAGCGGCTGATCCTGCTGGTGGGGCGGCTGGTCTACGAGAAGGGCTTTCATCTGGCGCTCGAGGCGCTGCCGCAGACGATCAAGCAGCTCGGCAACGTCCGCTTCGTCGTTTGCGGCACGGGGACGGCCGAGGCGGACCTCAAGGATCAGGCGCGCGAGCTGGGGCTGACGAGGCGCGGTGCTTTCATCGGCTGGACTGGCGACGACACGCTGCACTCGCTCTACCGCGTAGCCGATCTGTGCGTGATCCCCTCGATCTACGAGCCGTTCGGCCTCGTCGCCCTGGAGGCGATGGCATCAGGCTGCCTGACGCTCGTGGCGGACACGGGCGGCCTGCGCGAGGTGGTTCCGGAGGACGGCACCGCGGGCCTTCGCTTCCGCGCTCGCGATCCGCGCTCGCTCGCGCGCATGATCGAGAAGATGCTCACCGATGAAGAGTTGCGCGAGCGGCTCGTCGCGGAGGCGCGCGAGCACGTGCTCAAGTTCGACTGGGCTGAGGTGGCGCGCGAGACGGCGCAGGTCTACGACGAACTCGTCGCGGCCGGATCCGTCGCTCGGGCTACTTGATCGTGAAACCTCCAGTGGGCCGGCAGCTTGCCGTAGCGGTGCGCATGGCGGCTGCCGTACCAGCCGTTGGAATCCGGTGGCCGCGATGGGGCGGGGCCGGATCACATGTACCCCCTTTTGAGTAGGCCAGCCTACCGAATCGGGGACGCTACGGCTCCAATTTGGATGTGTCAACGCGCAACCCTCCCCGCTTCGGCGTGTTCTGCGCTCGAGGGGCCCGAATTCGGGCCGAATCGATTCAGAGCCAGGGGGAATTGCTCTTGAAGCGTCTAACCGCTCACCTTCGCCTGCCTGCAGGACAAGGCAAATACCTTGTCTTGTCGTCGCTGATACTCGCGCTGCTGGTCTCGCCGTTCGCATTTGCCGCCAACGGCGATCCGGTCCGCGCAGGCGGCCGCACCACGTTCACTGCGATCACACGCGTGCTTGGGGACAGCAGCACGTATGCCACCCAGCAGTCCAACCTGCGCATCGGTGACGGCGGCGCCGCGCGCTACGGCTGTCGCTCTGCCGCCGGCAAGGAGTTCTGCCTGCTCTCGAAGAACACGGGTGGCGGCGGCGCCTTCCGCTTCCAGGCGCAGAAGAGCCTCCTCGGAGGGTCGATCGAGGTAGTCCCGCCGACGGGCAAGACCGCCAACGACGCGAAGCCGTTCACGACCAACGCGCACAGCGTGGCCACCGGCCTGAACGCCGACCAGGTCGACGGCATGAGCGCCAGCGACATCGTGAAGGCGGCGCAGACCGGGGCGTTCAGCGCCTACGCGCGCGTCAGCGCGGACGGCAAGACCGACGCGACCCGCACGAGCGGCGTGACGGACACCAACATCGTCCACACGGCCGGGGGTGTGTACTGCTTCACCGGCCTCAAGGCACAGCCGCAGACCGCCACCGCGAACCTCGACGGCGTGGCCGGCGAGACGTCGGTTGACACGACCACCAGCGCGCCCGGCGCGGCGTGCAACAACGCGACGGGGATCCAGCTGATCGTGCGCACGTACACGAGCAGCGGAACACTCGTGGACCAGCCGTTCTACGTCCAGACGACGGGCCCGGCGGCCACGGGCTAGGTCTGAAAAATCAGGCGGTGGGGGACGTTGACGTTGTGATGCGCAATGTCACCGCCCTCACCGTCCTGGTTGTCGCGCTGTGCGCGTCACCGGCTTTTGCCGCGAGCGATCCGCGCTACGCGCTCGCGAACGACTGCTGGACGCTGCAGTCGGCTTCTTCCCCGGTCAGCGACGGGCCGTTCTTCCTCAAGCCGACCGACCTCGGCTCGTACATGTTCTACGACAGGAACAAGACCTTCCTGAGCGCAGACGACAGCCTCTTGGCGGCGACCGATGGCGGGCTCACACGGGCGGCCGATGGTGGCCCGGACGGCGACTGGCGCGTCGACGACGCCGGCAGCGGGACCTTCAAGATCGTGCTGCCGGCGCAGGACAAGGCGCTCGGCGTGAGCGGCGGCAAGCTCGCACTCGTCGAGCTCGGATCGGCGGGCCTCTTCACGTTCACGAAGACGGCCGGCTGCGCAGACTTCCCTGAGGCCGTCACCGAGGCGACTGGCACCCCCTCGAAGGGGAGGTACTCGTTCGGCGACGTGCGCGGCATCGTCGACGCGCACATCCACATGATGGCCTTCGAGTTCCTAGGCGGTGACGCGCACTGCGGCAAGCCGTGGGACCGCTACGGGATCACGCATGCGCTCGTCGACTGTCCCGACCACCGAGCAGCAGGAGGAGTCTCGCCGCTGGAGATCGCCCTCGGCGGCAAGCCGCATGACCCCGTCGGCTGGCCCACCTTCAAGGACTGGCCCGCCTACTACTCGCTCACGCACGAGGACACCTACTGGAAGTGGGTCGAGCGGGCATGGCGCGGCGGCCTGCGGATGTACGTCAACCTGCTTGTCGACAACGGGAAGCTCTGCGACGTCTACCCGCTCAAGCGCAATCCGTGCGACGAGATGAACACGATCCGTCTCGAGGCGCGCGACACCTACAAGCTGCAGGACTACATCGACGCCCAGTACGGCGGGCCCGGCAAAGGCTGGTTCCGGATCGTCCGCGACCCCTTCGAGGCGCGCAAGGTCATCAACGAGGGCAAGCTCGCCGTCGTGCTCGGCATCGAGAACTCGCGTCTGTTCGACTGCAAGGAGGTCAACGACGTCCCGCAGTGCGACCGCGCGCACATCGACGATCAGCTCAACCAGGTCTACGCCATGGGCGTGCGCGACATGGAGATCGTCAACAAGTTCGACAACGCCCTTACCGGCGTGGCGGGTGACAACGGCACCACCGGGGTGGCCGTGAACGGCGGGCAGAAGCTCGAGTCGAACCACTTCTGGGACATGAAGACGTGCACGGGCCCGGCGGACGAGTCCGACCACACACAGCCCACGGTGTTCACGCACAACGACGACGCGCTGGCCGGCGCGGTGCTCGGGCTGATGCCGCCGGGCGGCCAGCTGCCCGTCTACGGGCCGGGCCCGCACTGCAACACGCGGGGGCTGACCGACTTGGGGCGGTACCTCATCGAGCGGATGATCGAGAAGAAGATGATCTTCGACCCCGATCACATGAGCGTGCTGGCCCGCAAGCAGGCGCTCGACCTGCTCGAGGCCCATCACTACCCGGGGGTCGTGTCGAGCCACAGTTGGTCGACCCCTGACGCCTACCCGCGCATCTACAAGCTCGGCGGCTTCATCGCGCCGTACGCGGGCAACTCGAGCGACTTCGTCAAGAAGTGGCAGGCGCTGAAGGCGATGCGCGACAAGCGCTTCTACTGGGGGCTCGGCTACGGGGCCGACATGAATGGCTTCGGCGCCCAGGGCGCACCGCGCCTGGGCGCGAAGAACCCGGTGAAGTACCCGTTCAAGTCCTTCGACGGTGCGGTCACGCTGAACAAGGAGAAGACGGGTGAGCGCAGCTGGGACATCAACGTCGACGGAGTCGCACACTACGGGCTCTACCCCGACTGGATCGAGGATCTGCGCATGCAGGCGGGCAACCAGATCGTGAACGCCATGGCGCGCGGCGCCGAGGCATACCTGGAGACGTGGGAGCGGGCCCAGGGAGTGCCCGGGCCGACGACGCGGTCGCGGCACGCGCCCGTCACGCGCCGCGGGGTCGGCAACGTCCGCCTGGGCCGGTCCTACCTCACGACCTTGATGCGCGCCGGCCAGCCAATGCGGCGCAAGGGTCGCGTCTGGACCTGGACCGTCGCCGGCAAGAGCAACGGCAACGTCATTGCGGTCCTGACACCGTCAGGCACCGTCGGGCTCGTGGCGAGGACCGGTCGCGGCGTGCGCGTGCGCGGCGCGTCCAAGCGCATCGTCCGCGGCCGGCATCGCGGCAAGCGGTTCGCTGCGGTCACATCCGGCGCCGCCGCGAAACACCAGCGCGAGTTCCTACGGCTCGCCGGTCTGCGCTGACGACTCAGACCGGGTGCGGAACCGAAGGAGCTCGTAGGCGACGTTGGCCGCGATCTGCTGAAGCCTAAGCCCCGCGCAGCAATCGCTTCCGCAGCGGGGCGGCCATCTCGGACTCGTCGAAGTGGCCGCGCTCCGCGCTCGCGCGTAGGCGCTTCAGGGTCAGGCGGTCGAGCGCCTTCCTCGGCATCCGCCTGAACATCGCGTAGCCCGCTGCACCTTGGCGCGAGGTCGCCAGGTCGCGGTACGCACGCGGGCTGAGCGCCGCCTTCACGAGCGTCGCAGCCGCCGCCTCGAGCGGCTCCGCCGGCACCACCCCCTCCAGGCGCACGGCCTTCGCGGCCGACGCGTTGTGAATGGGCGTCCTGATGTAGCCGGGGTAGACGGTCGTGACGGACACCTCGCCGGCCATCTCTAGCCGCAGCGAGTCCGAGTAGGCCACGACGCCGCGCTTGCTCATCGTGTACGCGGTGGCGAGCGGGATCGTCAGATGGGCAAGACCGGAGGAGATGTTGATCACGCGCCCATGCGCCGCACGCAGCGCGTCGAGCGCCGCCGCCGTGACCCGCCAGGTGCCAAGAAGGTTGACATCGATCACGCGCAATGCGTCCTCGCCCGGACGCTCCGCTGCGCTCTGGGGGTCGCCGACGCCCGCCGAGTTGATCAGGACGTCGAGACCTCCGAGTTCGGCGACCGCCTGCGCGACGGCGGAATCGACTGACACCTGGTCGCGCACGTCGCACGCGATCACGCCGTCGGTCGGATTGAGGTCGACGCCCACGACGCTGCAACCGCGCCGGCGCAGCGCCGCAGCCGTGGCTTCGCCGATGCCGCTGGCCGCGCCCGTGATCAGGATGCGCGTGCTCATGCGGGCACCTCGACCGGCGCCTCGGCGGGGACGGTGGCGGGCACGACGCGGTACTCAGACGGCTTGAACCGCTTCATCGCGGCGAAGAACCTGAAGGTGTGGTCCGGCCACAGCGTCGAGTTCTTGCCGTTGCGGTCGATGTACCAGCTCTGGCATCCCCCGTTCAGCCACACGGTGTCCTGCGACTTGCGCTGGATTTCGTCGTTCCACGCGTCCTGCGCCTCCTGCCGCGGCTCGATCGCCGCGCCCCCGTCGCCCTCGATGTGCTCGAGTGCCTGGCGGATGTAGCCGGCCTGCGCCTCTGCCATCAGCACGACCGACGTGTGGCCAAGGCCCGTATTCGGCCCGAGCACGAAGAAGAGGTTCGGAAAACCGGCGACCGTCGTGCCGCGCAGCGCCTGGAGCGTGCCGCCCCAGTGCTCGGCGAGTGTGCGCCCGTCGCGGCCGCGGACCCGCTCGGCAATCGGCAGGTCCGTCACGTGGAAGCCGGTGCCCAGGATGATCGTGTCGACCTCGCGCTCGACACCGTTCCGGTCAACCACCGAGTGCTCGCGCATCTCGGCGATCCCGTCCGTCACGACCTCGACGTTCGGATTGCCGAGCGAGGGGAGGTAGTCGTTCGAGACCAAGATGCGCTTGCAGCCGGGGGAGTAGTCCGGCGTCAGCTTCGCGCGCAGCTCCGGATCCTTCACCTGCCGCTCCAGGTGGCGACGCCCCGCCTTCTCGATCAGCTTCGACAGCCGGTGGTGCAGCATCGGGATCGCAAACAGCTCGCGGCCCCAGTAGATGCCGTTGCGCATGGCGATCTGAGCCGCCGGGAAACGGCGGTAGAGCAGCCGCTCGACGCGCGTGACCGGGCGGTCCGGCCGCGGCATGATCCACGGCGGCGTTCGCTGGAAGAGGTGGAGCTGCGCGACCTTGGGCTGGATCTGCGGGACGAACTGGATCGCGCTCGCGCCGGTGCCGATCACCGCCACGCGTTCGTCGGTCAGGTCGTGATCGTGGTCCCAGGTGGCCGAGTGGAAGATCGTGCCCTTGAAGTCGCGCAGGCCGGGGATGTCCGGGATCGCAGGCTCGCTGAGCGGGCCGGCGGCGCTTGCGATCGCCGTGGCCGTCAGCTCGCCGCCCGACGTCTTCAGCCGCCAGGACTGGGCGTCCTCGTCCCAAGTTGCCTGCTCGACCTCGATGCCGAAGCGCACGTGCGGGATCAGCCCCTGCTCCTCGGCGACGCGCCGGATGTACGCGTAGATCTCCGGCTGTGGCGAGAACGTCGAGCTCCAGTCGGGATTCGGAGCGAAGCCGAACGAGTAGAGGTGACTCGGCACGTCGCACGCGCAACCCGGATACGTGTTGTCGCGCCAGGTGCCGGCGACATCGTTCGCTCGCTCGAGGATCAGGAAGTCGTCGCGGCCCGCGCGCTTCAGCTCGGCGGCCAACGCCAGCCCGGAGAAACCGGAGCCGATAATGGCCACTCCAGTGATACGAGGAAGGTCGGTCTGATTGAACATCACTCGCGCTCCTAGTTACGGTTGTGTAACTTACGTGCCCGTAACCTACAGGCCTGTAACCTGCCGACTGTGAGCTCCGTCACACGCAACACCCGCCGGATGACCGCGGCCGAGCGGCGCGAGCAGCTACTCGACGTGACCAAGGAGCTCGTCGGCAGCCAGGGCTTCCACGACCTGTCGATCGAGGCGATCGCCAAGCGCGCCGGCATCACCCGGCCGGTGATCTACGCCCACTTCGAGACCCTCGACGCGCTGCTGGAAGCGATGCTCGAGCGCGAGGCCGTGCGGGCGCTCAGCCAGCTGGGCAGCATCCTGCCGCAGGCTCTGCCGGAGGACGGCCCACGCACGGAGGCGCTACTCGCCGCGCTGCGCGGCTACCTCGAGACGATTCAGTCGGACCCGGTCACCTGGCGGCTGGTTCTGATGCCGCCGGAAGGGGCGCCACGGGTGCTGCGCGACACCGTCGAACACGGCCGCGAGGCGGTCGTGGCCGTGCTCGCCCAGGTCATCGGCCCGGGCCTCGCGCCAGAGCGGCCGTCCCCCGACCCGCAGCTGACGGCGCGGCTGCTGTCGGCGCTGTCGGACGAGGCGGCGCGGCTGCTACTGAGCGACCCCGAGCAGTACCCGATCGAGCGCCTGATGCGGCACGCCGAGTGGCTGCTACTTCAACTGGCCCGGGATTGATACAAGACGGGCATGGGATTCCTTGACAAGGCCAAGGCCACGCACGACCTGTCGAAGGCGTACCACGAGCTGGGGGAGACCGCCTTCAAGCTTGTCGAGTCCGGCGCGATCGCGCACCCGGAGCTCAAGACGGACGTTGCCCGCATCCGCGAGTTGGAGGCCAAGCTCAACGAGCGGCCTCAAGCGGACACCGATCCGACCGAAGCGGTCGAACAACCGCTTTCGGGTGCCGGACCGGGTGGCGCCTGACTAGTCGCCGGAGCCGTTCGAGCTCGAGTCGCCGTCGCCGTCGCGCTCCCAGCGTGGCACGTAGCCCTCGCGAGACAGGCCGCTGCGCTCGTTCTCGTTCTTCAGAGCGGACTTGTTCGGCTCGCCGCGGTACGGGCCCGGCTTCGGCCGCACCTTGCCGCCGGGGAACGCCAGCCGCGCGATCGTGCGTTGCACCATGCTCAGCTGCTTGAGGAACGGCCCGGTGTTGTACGGCAGCTCGTAGCGCTGGCAGATCTCGCGCACCATCGGCGCAATCTCGGCATAGCGCGTCGACGGCATGTCGGGATACAGATGGTGCTCGACCTGGTAGCCCAGGTTGCCGCTGGCCAGGTGGAACATCGGCCCGCCTTCGATGTTGCAGGCGCCGATCAACTGGCGCACATAGCGCGCGCCCGTCGTCTCGTTCTCCGTCTCGTCCGGTGTGAAGACGTAGGCCTGGTCGGGGAAGTGACCACAGAAGATGATCGCGTACGACCAGATGTTGCGGATGATGTTCGCGGTCGCATTGGCCTTGAGTGTTGCCGTGTAGTTGCGCACGAACGCCTCGCCGAAACGCGCCCGCAGGTCGGGTCCGCGCCGGCGGCGGATGCGGTTGCCGAGCCGAGCGACACCGACACGAGCACGGTCACGCCGGCTGCGGCCGCGGATGCGGTCCACCGCGTAGTCGGCGCCGGCCATGATCCCGGCGCTCAGGAGCGGCCACGCGATGTAGTCCTTGATGATCTGCGTACGCGCCTTGCCGGCGATCCCCTTGAGGTCCTGTAGGGCCTCCTTGTGTGACTTCTCCCCGCGGCGGATCGCCTCGAAGTCCATGTCGTGAAACGCGACGCCCCACTCGAACAGGGTCATCAACACGATGTTGTAGATGGGCTGCAGCAGGTAGACCGGGTGCCACTTCTGGTTCGGGTCGATCCGCATGATCTCGTACCCGAGGTCCTTGTCCTTGCCGAGGATGTTCGTGTAGGTGTGGTGGATGTAGTTGTGCGAATGCCGCCACGCCTCGGACGTCGAGGCGGTGTCCCAGTCCCACGCCTGCGAGTTGATGACGGGGTCGTTCATCCAGTCCCACTGCCCGTGCAGGACGTTGTGGCCGATCTCCATGTTCTCGAGGATCTTGGCCGCCGACAGCAGCGCCGTGCCGAGCACCCAAGCCACCTTGTAGCGAGCCGGCACGAGTGCGGCCCGGCCCTGCAGCGCCAGGCGCCGCTGCAGGCCGATCACGCCGCGGATGTAGTCGGCGTCGCGTTGGCCGAGGTCGTTCTTTACCTGCTCGTGCAGCTCGTCGAAGAGCTTGCCGAGCTCCTCGATCTGCTCCTCGGACAGCTGATGGAGCGGGTTCTCGGAGTTGGTCGTGTCGGACGACGGGTGGGCTGCTACAGGCGCGGTCATAGGTTGATCTCCACGGGTCCTTCCGGTGCGTTGATACAGGTTCTGATCTGCTCGCCCTCGTTGCCGGAAACGTTGCCGTTGCGCAGGTCGCGCACCTTGCCGGAGACGAGCTCACCGACGCAGGTGTGGCAGATGCCCTCACGGCACCCATAGGGCAGGTCGAGGCCTTGGTCCTCGCCGGCCACGAGGATGGGCTTCGTCCCGTCGGACTCGGCCTCGCAGTCCGACTTCAGGAACTTGATCGGCCCGCCCTCGCCCGGTTCGCCGCCGCCGTCGAGCTTCGGCTGGAAGCGCTCCATGCAGACGCAGTCGCCAAGCCCGTGCTTCTCGTAGAACTCCTCGAAGGCGTCGAGCATTTCGGCGGGCCCCGAGATGTACAGCTGCCTTTCCTTCCAGTCGGGGCAGAGCCGCTCGAGGTCGTCCGGGCCCATACGCCCGTGCTCCCTGGTCAGCTGCTCGTGCAGCTTGAAGCCGTCGTGCTTCTTCTCCAGCTCGCGCAGCTCCGGGCCGAAGATCACGTCGTCGGTGTGGCGCGCGGAGTGCAGCACCACGACGTCGCCCATCTCGCCCTGGTCGAGGCTGCGCAGCATGCTCATGATCGGCGTGATTCCGCTGCCGGCGCTGACGAACAGGAGCTTGTCGGGGACCTCCTCGGGAAGGACGAAGTCGCCCTCGATGCCGCCGAGGCCGACGATGCAGCCGGGCCGACCCTTGCGTACCAGGTAGGACGACACCGTTCCCGTCTCGACCGCCTTGACCGTGATCGAGATCCAGCCGTCCGCGCGCTCGGGCTCGCTCGTCAGCGAGTAGGCGCGCCAGTGGCGGACACCGTCGATGTCGACGCCGATGCGCAGGTACTGGCCGGGCTCGTGCCCCGGCCACTCGTAGCCGGGCCGGATCAGCACGGTTGCGGCGTCCTCGGTCTCGCGCCGGATCTCCTCGATCTTCCCGCGCAGCTCGCGCGTGGACCAGAGCGGGTTGATCAGCTCCAGGTAGTCGTCCGGGAGCAGGGGCGAACTCAGGGCGGAGACCGCTTTCAGGGCGGTCCGTCGCACCCTCGGGACGTTCGGCTTTGCCCCCCGCTCAGCCACAGCGGCTGAATGTAGCACCGTTTGATGTAAAGGTTTCCATGCGCGGAAGTACTGACGCGCCCGGCCCGTTTACGCGATGTGAAAACTCGGGCAGCCGCGACATCCCTGCTTCTCCTTCTTCTCACCGCTTCATCTGCCCACGCGAAGGTCAATTCAGTCCTCGGAGGCGTGTCGTGCGCCACGCAGGCCGACCAGGCGGGCGTGCGCCAGTGCAGCGGGATCGTCCACAGCTTCGATGGTGCGCCGATCGACGTGAACGTCACGCTGCCGCCCGAGCCGCGTTCCGGTCGCGACGGCAACTACCCGCTGGTCGGCATGTTCCACGGGTGGGGCGGCAGCAAGCTCGGGCTCAGCGATACCGCGCCCTGGGCAACGCGCGGCTACGCAGTCTTCACGATGAGCGACCGCGGCTGGGGGGACTCGTGCGGCGGGCAGAGCAAGACGCGGATCACCGAGGCGCAGGCGTGCGCGCAGCACGGCTACAACCACCTGATGGACACGCGCTACGAGGTGCGTGACGCGCAGACGTTCATGGCGCAGCTGGCGGATCAGAAGACAGGCAAGAGGACGACGCTGGTCGACCGCCGTCACATCGGCGCCATGGGCGGCTCGTATGGCGGCGGCATGTCGATGGCGCTCGCGGCGCTCAAGGATCGCGTGATGCTGCCTGGCGGCACATACGTGCCGTGGCGGACGCCGCGCACGCACAGGCGCATCAGCCTGGCGGCCGCGGCGCCCGAGATCCCGTGGACGGATCTGGCAAACGCGCTGATGCCTAACGGGCACACACTCGACTACGCGATCGCCGGGGACGGCTACGGTCCTCGCGTCGGCGTGCAGAAGACCTCCTACGTCGCCGGCCTGTTCGGCACGGGCCTTGCCGGCTCCAACTACGCGCCGCCGCAGACCGACCCCGACGCCGATCTCTTCAGCTGGTTTGCCGAGACGTCAGCCGGCGAGCCGTACGACCAGAACCCGCTGACGACGTCGGTGCTGCACGAGATCGAGCAGCACCACTCGTCGTACTACATCGTCCCATCCACGGCGCCTTCGCCGCTGCTGATCTCGAACGGCTGGACCGACGATCTCTTCCCGGTGGACGAGGCGCTGCGCTTCTACAACCGCACGAAGGACCTCTACCCGAAGGCCTTCGTCGGCCTCGAGTTCCTGGACTACGGCCATTCGCGCGGCCAGAACAAGGCGGCCGACCTGGCCGTGCTGCACGCTCGCCAGCAGAAGTTCTTCGACTACTTTCTGAAGGGTGCGGGCCCGAAGCCGTTCGGCGGAGTCCAGGTCCTCACTCAGACCTGCGGGACGCCGTCCGGCGGCCCGTTCACCGCGAGCGACTGGAAGCAGATCGCACCGGGTGAGGTTCGTGAGGACGCGAGCGCGCAGCAGCTGGTCGTCTCGGGCGGCGACCCCGCGGCGGGGCGGGCGTTCGACCCGATCAGCGGCGGCGGGGCGTGCGCGACTGCACAGGCGCAGGACTTCCCCGGTACCGCGGTCTACCGGCTGCCGGTCGTGACTGATGCCGGCTACACGCTCGTCGGTGCCGCAACGATCATCGCGGACATCCAGTCGACGTCACCGAACAACCAGCTCGCAGCGCGGCTGCTCGACGAGGCGCCTGACGGGACCGAGACGCTCGTCGCCCGCGGCCTCTTCCGCCCGGACTCGAGCAGCGCCCCGCAGCGCCAGTTGTTCCAGCTTCACCCCGGCGGATGGCACTTCGCGCAGGGGCATCACGCGAAGCTGGAGCTGCTGGCGTTCGACACGCCGTACGCACGGCCGTCACAGGGCCAGACGCCGATCGCGGCTTCGAACCTCGAGCTGCGTCTGCCGGTCCACGAGCAGCCCGGCGGCCAGGTTCTGACGCCGAAGCCGAAGATCGTCCCGCCGGGCTACAAGCTCGCGCCCGACTTCCGCTAGCCGATACAAAAGGGGACTGTCGCCCTTGTTACAGCTTGATCAGCACCTTGCCGACGGCGCCGTTTTCCACGGCGTCGTGGGCGGCTGCCGTCTCCTCGAGCGGGAAGCCGTGCAGCTGGGGCTCGGTTAGTGCGCCGACGCGCAGCGCCTGCGTGATGTCCGCGACCGCTTGCTGGATGGCCTCGCGCGGCATCGTGTAGAGGAGCACGAAGCGCAGGACGATGTTCCGCGTCATCAGCGCTCGTACGTCGAGCTCGGGGTTGTCGCCCTCGTTCGCATAGCTCGCTATCGCGCAGTTCGGGGCTGCTGCGGCCAGGTCGAGCTCGAGGTTGTGTCCAAGGGACAGCTCGACGATGCGATCGACGCCGGCATCCTTCAGGTGCTCGACCGCGTCGCCTGCCTTGTAGTCGACGGTCTCGTCCGCGCTCGCGTCCCGCGCGATTTGCGCCTTGTCGTCGTTCGACACCGTGGCGATGATGCGTGCGGCTCCTGCCCAGCGGGCGAGCTCGATCGCGCAGCGGCCGACGGCGCCCGCACCGCCTGCGACCAGCACGGTCTTGCCCTCGATCGGGCCGTCGGCGAGCAGACAGCGATGTGCAGTCAGCGCGGGGACGCCGATGCTGGCGCCCAGCTCCAGCGACGCATTGTCCGGCAGCGGGACCGCCCGCTCGGCCGGCACGACCGTGTACTCGGCCGCTGTTCCCCACGGCTGCTGGAAGGCTGCGAGGTAGAGCCACACTCGCTCGCCCACGCGCCCCGGGTCGACACCCGGGCCGACCGCGTCGATCGTCCCGCTCCCGTCGTGGTTCGGCACCTGGAACTCGCCGTTCACGCCGCCCGTCGCCCCTGCGCGCGACTTCCAGTCGGTCGGGTTGATGCCGGAGAAGGCGATCCGCACGCGCACCTCGGCTTCGCCGGGTTCGGGTGTCGGCAGTTCGCCGACCTCGATTACGGCGCTTGCGGGACCAGTCTGCTTGTAGTACGCGGCGCGCATCACGCCATTGATACAGAACCGGCAGTTACGGGCGTACCGCCCGTTGAATGGGTGTGAAGAAGCTTTCGCTCCTGCTTGCAGCCGTAGTGCTCGCGGTGCCGGCCGCCGCCTTCGCCGCTGGGCCGCAGCCAGGCACGCTGGAGTACATCCAGCGCGACCAGCAGAACATGCAGGACGCGTACGGCCGCCAGACGGCGCCGGACGGCCAGTTCAACAACCGCGACTACGAGGTCGCGCAGATCCAGGAGTCGAACGACGTCGGCTTTGAGCAGTTGGCGGAGCAGGCGGCGGCGGCCAACCGCCTTGCGATCAGCCCCGGCAACTTCTTCCCGGGCTGGAATGCCGGCAACCCGTTCCGGCGCGGCTGGGCAAGCCGCCGCGGCCTGATGGTGCCGGTGTCGTGGACCAACCGCTACGGGGCGCTCATCCGCGGCGACGTCTTCGCGCCGCTCCCCGGCGCCAAGGATCCGTACACCCACAAGAAACTCAAGCCGCCTTACCCGGGCGTGGTGATCACGACCGGGTCTGTCCAGGGCTCCGAGCGCATGTACTTCTGGCTGGCCGAGGACCTCGCCGAGCGCGGCTATGTCGTATTGACCTATGACGTCCAGGGGCAGGGCCGCAGCGAGACGCTTCCGCATCAGGGCCCGGTCGATGCGGTGCCGTTCTGCAACCCGTTCGCGACACCCGCCCAGGATGAGCAGTCCGGCTGCCCCGGCGTGCCGTTCCAGCAGCCGTCGAACTTCGTCTTCGGCACGATCGACGCGCTGAACTTCTTCACCTCCACGCCGAAGCAGCCGTACAAGAGCCCTGCCGGCAGCGACCAGCCGGTGAACCGCTTCAACCCGCTGTGGAAGCTGTGGAATCGCTCGCGCGACAAGCGCAGCGCGACGAAGGGCCGGAGGACGCGCATCGCGATCATCGGACACTCGCTCGGCGCCTCGGCGGTGTCCCGCGTCCAGGGCACCGACAAGCGCATCGAGACGGTGGTCGCACTCGACAAGCTGCAGGGTCCCGGCAACAACGGGGTCGCGAACAACCCGGCCAAGCCGGCCGTCCCCGCTCTCGCCGTCCAGTCGGAGTACGGCTTCGGCGTCTACCCGTACTGGATGAGCGGCGGTTCCTCACTCCAGCCGCAGCCGCAGTCGCCGACCCAGGCGCCGGATCCGCAGCGCGAGCAGCTGACCGGCTTCGACGCGTGGCGCAAGGCCGGCAAGGACACGATGCTGATCGTGCCGCGCGCGTCGACGCACCTGGAGTACACCGACATCGCATACGCGCTGCCGGCCAGCCGTTACGGGCAGGACTTCACGAGTTACTACATCCAGGCGTGGCTCAACCACTACCTCAAGCACCGCAGCGCGCGCCCGCTGTTCGCGGCGACCATGAAGTACCTCGAGCCGGTCGGCGTCGGCAAGTGGGCACCGGTCATGCTCGATCGCGCCGAGCAGCTCAGCTTCTACTACTGCTCGGGCTGGTCCTTCCGCGGGAACGTCAACCTCGACCCAGGCGGGGTCGGCGGCTGCTCGGGGTAGCCGCCAGCCAGGCACGCAGCTTGTCGTAGACCGCTGGGTGGTTCAGGAGCGCGAAGTGGTGCGCGCCGCCCACGTGATGGCCGTACTCCTCGTCGAAGCCGATCCGGCGCGTGCGGCTGCGGCCTGAGCCGCTTGGCTGCAGCACCAGGTAGTCGCCGATCAGGCGTCCGAGCGGGTGGCGCGGGCTGCGCGTGATCGTGGCGGTCACGAAGCAGTGTGTCGCGCCATTCAGCAGCGGCACCTCGGCGCAGGCCTCCGCGCGCAGCACGTCGAGATCGCGATCGCGCCAGTCCTCGTCCACCAGCGAGCCCTGCCGCAGGTCGCGAATCCCGCCGCTCCGTCGCCGCAGGAAACGGCTGAACGGCTGTGTCTCGGGCAGCTTGTTGAGCCCGTAGCTCGCGTAGTGAACGGCCTGCTCGAGCGGAGCGCCCATGTGCGGAGTCCCCAGCGAGACAACCTGCCTGACGAGCGTCGGCCAAACCTTGCGCTCCAGCTCAGCCTGGTAGGCGCCGCTGCGCGCGACCAGGCCGCCCATCGAGTGCCCGATCAGCGCGACCTCGGCAGCCGGTACAGGCCACCCGGCGACCACCTCTTCGACCAGGTCCGCCAGCGAACGACCGTTCTCGGAGGTGTGGCGGCCGCTGTTGTAGCGGACGTAGACGGGCGTGATCCCTAGCTCGCGTTCGAGCAGCGTGCCGTAGCTCTCGCCGCTTTCGTGCGAGCCCCAGCGCCAGGCGAACTCCGTCTCCATCAGGCCGTGCAGGAAGACCGCGATGCGCGGCGTGGCATCGGGGTACGCCGCCGCAAGCGCGTCGCGGCTCGTCCCGACCACCTCGCCGTGGACACGCAGCGACATCGGCTGGTGCAGCGCGCTCTGGCGACGCTCGAGCGTGTCGCCGATCAGGCCGTTGATGACGGCGACGATCGCGGCCCCGCCGGGGGTGTTCGAGACGACGCGCGGGCGCCGCGCAATCGCGGTGTCGGCCACGCGCCCCAGCGCCAGCGTCGATGTCTTCAGGCCGCCATAGACCGCC
Source organism: Thermoleophilaceae bacterium (assembly GCA_036269895.1). Taxonomy (GTDB): domain Bacteria; phylum Actinomycetota; class Thermoleophilia; order Solirubrobacterales; family Thermoleophilaceae; genus DATBDN01. The sequence goes on along the minus strand of DATBDN010000007.1, from coordinate 2,782 downwards.
CCGGCAATCCGGTCGTGCGCCCAGTGCGCCGGCGCCCCGCCGACTCCGGTGCGGCGGAACGCCCGCTCCGCGATCGACCCGTGGATCGAGTGGAGCCCGTCGAACACCCCGGCGGCCTCCTCCACTGCGAGGCGCAGCAGTTCGCGGGTCTCAGCGGGCTGTCGGACCTGGAGCTCGTTCGCCATACGCGTATGTAACACGGTATGGCGTCACGGTTACGACGATTCGTCGTTCCCGGTCACGTGCGCGACCTCCTTCGGCTTCTCGATCACGAAGTAGCCGTCGTGGCGCTCGAGGATCGTCTCGACGTCCGGGATCTCGTGGCTCGGGGTCACGATGAAATGGCGCGGGTGCTCGCGGACTGCGCGGTAGTCGTCCGGCGACATGTCGATCCAGGCGGTGCAGCTGCGGTCGGCGCATTCACAGACGAAGCGACCACTGCCCTGGGTTTCACGCTGCGGCTGCGCCGCCTCGTTGATCTCGCGAAACCGGACCTCGTTCGCCGCGAGCCGCTCTGCTCGGGAGGGCATAGTGCGGACCATAACCGCAAGGGGGACCCCCGCTGCGCGGATTCGAACCCCGGATCGCGCCTCAAGCAGCCGATTGGGCGAACTGCCCTTCGACGCGCTCCAGGTCGAAGGCCGCCAACTGCGGGAACAGGAGCACGATCAGGCCAACCCCTGCCACGCAGGCGAGCCCGCCAGACGCCATCGAGATCCGCGCGCTCGTGAGCGATGCCACCGTGCCGGACTCGATGTCGCCGATCCGCGGGCCGCTCGTCACGACCAGCGAGTAGATCGAGGACATCCGTCCGCGCATCGCGTCGGGCGTAACGCTCTGGTTGATGACGTTGCGGCAGACCGCGCTGACGCTGTCGGCCGCGCCGGCCACTGCGAGCAGCGCGGCGGCGATCCAGATGTTCGAGACGAGCGCTGTCACCGCGATCGCCAAGCCCCAGACCGTCACTGCGGCGATCACGATCAGCCCGAGCCGGCGCACGTGCTCCAGCCACCGCGTCGTCAGCGCCGCCACGGTCGCGCCCGCCGAGACCGCCGCGAACAACAGGCCCGTTCCAGAGGCACCGGCATGGAAGACGCTGACCGCCAGAACCGGGAACAGCGCGCGCGGCATGCCGAACGCCATCGCGTTGAGGTCGATCGCAAACGACCCCAGCAGGGCACGGTTGCGGCCGACGAAGCGCAGGCCGTCGACGATCGAGCGGCGGATCCCCACTTCTGGCTCGTCCTGCTCGCGCTGCGGCGGCTGTGGCCCGATCGACAGCACGCCCCACACCATCGCGGCGCAGCTGAGCGCATCGATGCCGTAGGCCAGCTGAACACCGCCGGCGCTGATCAGCAGTCCGCCGAGCCCCGGGCCGATCACCATCGTCAGCTGGTAGAGCCCGTAGTTCACGGCCAGCGCCGAGCGCAGGTTCGCCGGCGCCACGAGATTCGGGACGATCGCGGAGCGCGCGACATTCTGGACGGCGCCGAAGCCCGCAAGAAGGCCGGCCAGCACGTACAGCACCCAGACCGGCGGCTCGCCGGCGAGCGCGGCTCCGCAGAGCGCGCCGGCGATCAACACGAGCGCGATCTGGTCGACGAGCAGAAGACGCCGCCGGTCGAGCTTGTCGGCCAGCGCGCCACCGAGCAGAGCCATGACGATCAGCGGCACCAGCTCCGCCGCGCCAAGCAGACCGGTCAGCAGCGGTGACTTGGTCTGGACGTAGAGCTGGTAGGGCAGAGCCACCAGCGACGCCTGCGTCCCCATGCCGGAGATGAAGTTGCCAAGCACGAGGCTGCGCAGCTCTTTCGACTCGCGTAGCGCGGTCGTGTCGGCATGGATACGTGGCAGGCGCATGAACTAGCTTGCGGGCTCGCCGAAAGCGTTCCGTGTCAGGCGGCGGGCTTCAGTTGGTCCAGCTCGTCCTGCAGCCAGTCCATGAGGCGCTGGAGGTCTGGCATCTGGTCGCGGTCGGCCACGATCCCGTAGTCCATCCGGCCGTTGTAGGACATCACCGTGATGTTCAGTCCCATCCCGTCGGTGATCACCGACACCGGGTAGTTGCCGATCAGCCTGGCGCCTGCCATGTAGAGCGGGAACTGCGGCCCCGGCACGTTCGAGACGACCAGGTTCCACGCCGGGCGGCCGACGCCGGTCGACAGCCGGAACGTCAGGCGCGCCGCACGGTGGAAGACCGCCGGCGGGATGAAGTGGTTGGCGTCCTGGAGGAGGTCGGCGGGCAGTGCCTTGTGCCGCTCCTTCATGTCCGCCAGATCCTCGTGGGTTGCCCGCAGCCGCTCGACAGGGTCCTCGACGTCGGTGTGGAACGGCACGCTCATCAGCAGGATGCGGTTGCCGTACGTGCCCTTCTGCTCGTCGGTGCGGACGGACACCGGGATCTGGGCCACCAGCGGCGAGTCGGGCAGCTCCTTGTGCTCGAGGAGCCAGCGGCGGACGGCCCCGGCGGCGATCGATACGACCACGTCGTTGACCGTCACGCCGTAGACGTTCTTGACCTCCTTGACCTCCTCGAGCCCCATCTCGCCGAATGCGAAGCGACGGTGCGGTGACACGCGGCCGTTGAAGGACGTCTTCGGCGCATCCATCTTCGGGCGTGGCAGGGCGGCTGTGCCCGTGACCGTGCGCTGCACGCGGTCGGCCAGGTGGCTGAGCGTGCCCAGGCCCGGGATCGCGCCGAGCGTGGCCGGCAGGTCGTCCACGTTCGGCAATGCCCGTGGCAGCGAGCGCAGCGCGCGCAGCGGGTAGCGCGGCACGCCGA
>DATBDN010000006.1:0-24887 GCA_036269895.1 Thermoleophilaceae bacterium | reverse complement strand
CGAAGTTCCCGAGCGGCCGCACGAAGACGACGTCGTAGAGCTCGTCGAAGTACCACTTGTGCGACAGGAAGTCGTGCAGCCCGCGGTAGCGCTCGGCCAGCCGCAGCGTGATGCCGCGCCGGCGCATGTAGCAGACCCAGGCCAGGGCGATGCCGGCGATCGCGATCGCGCCGCCGATGACCAGGCCGAGCCATTCAGCGCCCGTGCTCGGGATATTCGAGTAGTACTTCGAGTCCCTGAAGCTCGGCTCGAGGAACTTCTCGAACCAGTCGGTGACGCCAGGGATCAGCACGATCCCGCCGAGCACCGACAGGACGGCCAGTGGCGCCATCGCGGCGCGCATCGGCCAGTCACGCTCGGCGATGTGGTGGTCGGCGCCCGGGAAGCCGACGTCGGTGTCCTCGTGCTCCCCCGTCACGGGATTCACGTGCTCGCCGTGCGCCAGGTGCCCCTCCTCGAGCTCGGCCGCCTCGGGCGCCTGCTCGCCGAAGAATGTCCGGAACACCATCCGGAACGAGTAGAAGGCCGTGATGAACGCGGTCACGAGGGCGATCACCCCGAGCGCAGGGAAGAGCGCGCCGCCGCGGTGGAAGTCGAAGCCGATGATCGAGTCCTTCGACCACCAGCCCGAGAACAGCGGGAAGCCGGCAAGCGACAGCGCGCCGATCGTGAAGGTGACGAACGTGAACGGCATCGCGCGCCGGAAGCCGCCCATCCGATCCATGTTCTGAATGCCGCCCATTGCGCTGATGACCGAGCCGGCTCCCATGAACAGCAGCGCCTTGAAGAACGCGTGCGTCATCAGGTGGAACATCCCGGCGGCATAGCCAAAACTCGCGACGCCGAGGACCATGTATCCGATCTGCGACATCGTCGAATAGGCGATCACGCGTTTCAGGTCGGTCACGACCAGCGCGATCGTGCCGGCGACGAACAGCGTCGCGGTGCCGAGGATCGCGCCGACGTCAGCGGCGCTTGGCGCCAGCTCGAACAGCGAGTGCGTGCGCGCGATCAGGTACACGCCGGCGGTGACCATCGTGGCGGCGTGGATCAGGGCGGACACGGGCGTCGGGCCTTCCATCGCGTCCGGCAGCCAGGTGTGGAGCGGCAGCTGAGCCGACTTCGCGAACGCACCCACGAGCAGCATCAGGCAGGCGCCGACGAGCACGCCGTCGTTGTGCGCGAAGACGTGCGGCGCCTTTGCGAATACGACGCCGTAGTCGAGCGAGCCCGTCTTGTCGAACAGCAGGAAGGCCGCGATCACGAGGCCGACGTCGCCGATCACGTTCATGACGAACGCCTTGATGCCCGCCTTCACCGCGGTCTCGCGCCGGTACCAGAACGAGATCAGCAGGTACGACGCGGCGCCGACGAACGCCCAGCCGACGATCAGGATCACGAAGTTGGCCCCGAGGACCAGCAGCAGCATCGAGAAGACGAAGTAGTTCAGGTACGAGAAGAAGCGCACATAGCCGCGGTCGGAGTCCATGTAGGCGACCGAGTAGAGGTGGATCAGTGTCGACACGCCGCTGACGATCAGGCACATCAGGACCGACAGCGGGTCGACCAGGATGCCGAGCTTCACGTGAAGGCCGGCGATGTTGATGTAGTCGAACGCGTTCGCGACGACCTGCCGGTGCTCCGGGTCCTTCGACAGCAACGACAGCAGCGCACCGATCGACGACGCGAACGCGAGCGCGATCGCCAGGGTGCCGAGCCAGCCGGCCGTACGGCCCGGCCAGATGCGCCAGCCGAGCGCGACGAAGATGCACCCCGCCAGCGGGAAGGCGAGGATCAGCCAGCCCCACGTGCCTGTGCTCATCCCTTGAGCTCCGACATCTCGTCGACGTCGATCGGGATGCGGTTGCGGTACATCGCCACGATCAGGCCGAGGCCGACCACGACCTCACAGGCCGCAACCACCATCACCACCAGCGCGAAGATCTGGCCGTCGGCGTTGCCCCACATGCGGCTGAACGCGACCAGCGCCAGGTTGCCGGCGTTCAGGACCAGCTCCAGCGAGAGCAGCACCACAAGCGGGTTGCGTCGCGAGAGCACACCGGCCAGACCGACGCTGAAGATCAGCGCTGACAGGACGATGTACCAGGCGACGTCCATCAGCCCTCAGCTCCCGGAGCAAGCACGTTCGGCGTGCTCTGCGATCGCGGCTGCGCCAGCTCCGCTTCGAGCTCGGCGTCGAGGTGCTCGATGCCGCGTCTGCGGCGAGCCAGCACGACGGCGCCGACGGCGGCGATCAGCAGGAGGTAAGACGCCGCCTCGAACGGGATGAGGAAACGCTTGAGGAGCAGCTGGCCGAACTGCGCCGGGTCGCCGAAGCCTGCGTTCAAGGTGGCGCCCTCGCTGTTGATCGCGCTCAGGCCGGTGCCGAGCGCCGCGATCACGAGCTCGAGGAAAAGCGCGCCGGCGAACAGCGGTGCCAGGGTGAGCAGCGGGCCGCTCGGACTCAGCGGCTCGTCCACGCCGCCCACGTAGGCGGCGACGAACAGGTAGAGCACCATGACGGCGCCGGCGTAGACGATGATCTGCGCGGCGGCAAGGAACTGCGCGTGCAGGAGCAGGAACAGCGCGGCCAGCGCGAGCAGGTGGAGAACGAGCGCGAGCACGCTGAAGAACGGGTTGCGCAGCATCACCACGCCCACTGCGCCGCCCACCGCGAAGATCCCCGCGATGAAGAAGCAGATGTCCTGCAGGACGTCCACGCCTACTCGCCGGGCCTCCTCAGCGGCGTGCGCTCCGGCGGGTCCTGCAGCAGCATCTCCTTCGTGAAGATCAGGTCAGTGCGCTGGTAGTCGGAGAGCTCGTAGTCCTGCTGCATCGTGATCGCGTCGAACGGGCACGCCACCTCGCAGTAGCCGCAGAAGATGCAGCGGCTCATGTTGATCTCGTAGACCGCCGCGTAGCGCTCGCCGGGCGAGACCTGGTGGTCTGGCGTGTTCTCGGCGGCCACCACTCGGATGCATTCAGCCGGGCATGCCGCGGCGCACAGCGAGCAGCCGACGCACTTCTCCAGACCGGTGTCCTCGAAGCGGTGCAGCTTGTGGCGGCCGCGGAAGCGCGGGTAGACCGGCGTCTTCTCCTCGGGGTACTCGATCGTGACGGGCTTTTCGAACAGACGCATGAACGTCGTGCGCAGGCCCTTGAGCGTCGCGCCGAAGGCGCGGTATGCGCCGCCGACGCCGCCCGGATCGGGGCCGCGGACGACGACGAGCTCTTCTTCAGGAAGCGTGTACGGGCTCAGGTGACCACCACCAGGATCGCTGTGACAATTGCATTGACAGTCGCCAGCGGCAGGAGCACCTTCCAGCCGAACGACATGAGCTGGTCGTAGCGCAGGCGCGGAAACGTCGCGCGCGCCCAGATGAAGAAGCAGACCAGCAGGAACATCTTGAGCGTGACCCACAGCGGCCCGAGCGCCTCCGGGCCGGGGCCGTGCCAGCCGCCGAAGAACAGCGCCGTCGCGATGCCCGAGAACACGATGATGTGCATGTACTCGGCCATGTAGAACGCGCCGAAGCGCATGCCGCCGTACTCGGTGTTGTAACCGGCGACGAGCTCGGCGTCGGCCTCGGGAAGGTCGAACGGCGGACGCGCGGTCTCGGCGAAGCCGGCGACCAGGAAGATGCAGAAGCCGAAGAACTGGGGGATGACGTACCAGATGCTGTGCTGCGCGTTGACGATGTCGACGAGCGACAGCGACTGGGCCATGAACACCACGCCGAGCAGCGCGAGGCCGAGCGACACCTCGTAGGAGATGAGCTGCGCGGCGGAGCGCATCGAGCCGAGGAAGCTGAACTTCGATCCGCTCGCCCAGCCGCCGAGCAGGAACCCGTAGAACGCGATCGAGCCGAAGGCGAACACGTAGAGGACTCCGATTGGCACGTCGATGCCGTACAGGCCGACGCTGTCGCTCCAGGTGCCGCGGTCGCCCCACGGGACCACGGCCAGCGTCATCACCGCCGTGAGCACGCTGATCATCGGGGCGATCGTCATCATCCACGGGACGGCCGTGACCGGCGTGGAGCTCTCCTTGGTGAGCAGCTTGAACACGTCGGCGAGCGGTTGCAGCAGGCCCCAGGGGCCGACGCGGTTGGGCCCGTAGCGCGACTGCATGCGGCCCATGAGCTTGCGCTCGAGCAGGAGCACGAGCGGCGTGACGCCCAGCAGGAAGGCGAAGATCACGATCGGCTTGAGGATCTGGATCCAGGTGGACTCCGCGTAATTGGTGTCGGCGAGGAAGAGGTGCATCGCTATCCGGGCGTGACCTCCACGGTCTGCGGCTCACCGTTCAGCAGCAGTCCGGCCGGCTCGTCGTCAGTGCCTTCGATCAGGAATGCGGTGCCTTCGGGAACCCCGGCTCTTACGACTGCCGTCGCGCCGATCCGCGTGCCGTTCAGACCAACGCGCACGGATGTGCCCGAGCCCAGGCCGAGCCGTTCGGCGTCGGCGGGCGAAAGCTCCACGGTCTGCTCTGGCTTCAGGAACTCGAGCACCGGGGCATGACGCGCGACGTAGCCCGACCAGAGCGACGGCCGCGTGCCCAGCCGCAGCGTCCCGTTCGCGTCCGGTGCCGATGGTGGATCCTCGAGCTGTCCGGACGGCAGCTCGGGCGCCTGCAGCTTCGATGCCGCGTCGCGCTCCTGCCAGCGGACGCCACGCCCACCGATCTCCTCGAGCGTGAGGCCGTCGTAGAACGGGACCGCCTTGAAGATCTGCTCGCTCACCATCGGGGCGGTGAGGGCGCCGCTGCCGTAGCCGAGACGGTCGAGGATCTGCTCGAGTTGCCACCAGACGGGCCGCACATCGCCGGGGTGGCCGACCGTCTGGCGCAGCCGCTGGAGGCGGCCGTCGGGGTGGACGACGGTGCCCTCGCGCTCGGCGTACGACTCGGCCGGGAGGATCACGTCGGCGTGCTCGGCGACGCCGCCGTCGATGAACTCGGCAAACGCGACCACGAAGGTGGCGCGATCGAGTGCGTCCTCCCAGCGGCTGCGGTTCGGGTGAGTGGCGAGTGGGTCGGAGTGCAGGAGGATCAGCGCGGAGGACTCGCCGCCAGTGAGCGAGTCGGCCATGTCGGCAGAGCCGCGGCCCGAGGCGCCGGAGAAGCCGGGTCCTGCGTTCGGAAGAAGGCCGACCTCGCGCAGGCCGCGGCCGTTCGTTCCGGCCGGAACCTCGAGAAGGCCGGAGCCGTCGGCGCCTGCGAGGCCGAGCGCGGAGGCGACGGCAAGGAGGGCATCGACAGCCTGCCTGCCACGGCTGCCATGAGACAGCCGCTCACCCCAGATGATCACGACCGATCCAGCCGCCCGAAGCGTGGCGGCAAGCCGCCGAACGGCGTCGGGATCCGCGCCAGCGCGATCAGAAAGGACGGCAACCGGATCGTCACCCCCACCAGGCCCCGATCCATCAGATCTAAGTGACTTACGCTTAGGGGTCTGACCCTTATCAGTAAGTGACTTAGATCTTGCTCCCGTTGATGCGGGTTTTGCAGGCGTTTCTTCGCTTTCGGCTGTGCTTGAGCTCACTGTTCCGGCCTGATCCTCTTCGCCGACGCCGCGTTCGGCGCCAGCCGCGTCAGGGTCGCCCGCATCCGAGTCGGCGCCCGTCTCCGCGGCGGACTCTCCGCCCGCGTATCCCTCGCGGCCGGACGTGTCGACGCCGGCGGCTGGGCGCTCGCCTTCCTCCGACGGCTCGCCGGGAGGACCGCCCGCCATTGCGCCGGGCTCGCCGCCGGGACCCGCAACCGGAGCAGGCGCGCCCGGGTCCGGCTCGGTGACGACCTCGTCGATGCGCCCGACTGGATCGCCGTGCGCCAGCTCTGCCGGCTGGAGGTCGCCCTCCGGGAGCGGCGCCTCTCCTTCACCCTCGGGGACAGGCTCCTGAGCGGTGACGCTTGGCGCGCGATCGGACTTCAGCGCCGCCGCGAGCGCGGCCAGCAGTGCCTCGCCGGCACCCGGCGCGAAGCGAACGGCCGCCGTGGCGTCGCGGTCGAGGGCCGACGGGTGCGACGTCGCGACCGCAACCTGCACGCCGTTGCGGCGGCGGCCCTTGCGCACGCGCAGCTCGAGGATCGGCATCTCGTCGACCAGCTCGGTGTCGAGCACGAGCACGGCGTCCGCCCACTCCACGTCCGGCACCGACGCCGTCAAATCTGGCCGCGCAAGAGTGCGCGCCTGCTCCGGGTCGAGCGGAGCAAGCCGCGAGTCGAGATCGTTCGAGCCGAGCGCCTCGCGCATCAGCTTCTGCGCCAGGAACGCCTCTTCGTTCGTGGTCTCGCCGCCGGCGAGCAGCGCGGTGTGGGCACCGGCTCGCTTCAGCGCATCGGTCACACGGTCCAGCGCGTAGTCCCACGAGCGCTCGAGCAGCGCGCCGCCCTCGCGCACGATTGGAGTGGTCACCCGGTCGCCCGAGTTGACGATCTGGTAGCCGTAGCGGCCCTTGTCACAGGTCCAGCCGTCGTCGACGTGCTCGTTGTGCCGCGAGTCGTAGACGCGCAGCACCTTCATGTCGTCGCGTACCGAGAACTCGACGTTGCACTGCGCGGGGCAAAGCGTGCAGATCGTCCCCGCGTTCTCGATGTCCCACGGCCGTGCGCGGAAGCGGTAGGCGGTCGACGTCAGGGCGCCCACCGGGCACAGCGACACGATGTTGCCGCTGAACGGCGCCACGTAGGGATGGCCGTGGTGCGTTCCGACGTAGGTGTGGTCCCCGCGCTCGAGGAAGACCAGCTGGTGGTCCTCGGCGACCTCCTGCGAGAAGCGCACGCAGCGGTAGCAGAGGATGCAGCGCTCGCGGTCGATCGCGACCAGCGGCGACAGCTCGAGCGGCTTCTTGAAGTGGCGCTTCGGCTCGATCACGCGCGAGCGGCCCGCGCCCCAGCCGAACGAGATGTCCTGCAGCGGGCATTCGCCGCCCTTGTCGCAGACCGGGCAGTCGAGCGGGTGGTTCACGAGCAGGAACTCGACGATCGCGTTCTGCGCGTGCTTCACCCGGTCGGACGTGGTGGTCACGACCATGCCGTCCTTGACCGGCGTCGAGCACGAGGTCTGCAGCTTCGGCATGCCCTCGATTTCGACGAGGCACATGCGGCACGCGCCGACCGGCTGGCCCAGGCGCGGCTCGTAACAGAAATACGGAATCTCGACGTCGCCGTTCTTGGCGGCGTCGACCAGCATCATGCCCTCGGGCGCCGTGACCTCGCGGCCGTCGATCTCGAAGGTGACCATCTTCAGCTCGGGCCGCGGCACTACAGAGCCACCCTCACGTCGACTGCCCCAAGGCCGGCGTGCTCCGATGCCAGCTCGTCGGCGGCGAAGCGGCCGGCCTCCATCGCCTCGGCGAACTCGGAGCGGAAGTGCTTCAGCAGCGAGCGCACGGGCATCGCCATCGAGTCGCCGAGCACGCACAGGCAGTTGCCCTCGATGTTCTCCTGGACCTCGCCGATGATGTCCAGGTCCATCGGCGTCGCGAGGCCCTGCTCGATGCGCTCGAGCATCTTCACGGTCCAGTCGGTGCCCTCACGGCAGGGGACGCACTTGCCGCACGACTCGTGGCGGTAGAAGTGCGCGAGCCGCTTGGCATACGGCAGGACCCGCACGGTGTCGTCGGCGACGATGACCGACGCGGTGCCCAACATCGAGCCCGCCTCGGCCATCGACTCGTAGTCGAACGGGATGTCGAGGTGCTCCTCGAGGAGCACGGGCGAGGACGAGCCGCCCGGGTGCCAGAACTTCACCCGCCGCCCAGGTCCGACGCCGCCGGCAAAGCCCTCGATGATCTCCCTGGCGGGGATGCCCAGCTCGACCTCGTAGTTGCCGGGCCGCTGCACGTTGCCGGAGATCGAGACGACCTTCGGGCCCGGCGACTTCTCGGTGCCCATCGACTTCCACCAGTCGGCGCCGCGGTGGATGATCAGCGGCACGTTCGACAATGTCTCGACGTTGTTGATCAACGTCGGCCCCTGGTAGAGGCCCTTGATCGCGGGGAACGGCGGCTTCAGGCGCGGGTTGCCGCGCTTGCCCTCGAGCGAGTCGAGCAGGCCGGTCTCCTCGCCGCAGATGTAGGCGCCGGCGCCGCGGTGCACGACGATGTCGAGCGAGAAGCGCGTGCCGAGGATGTTCCGGCCCAGAAACCCGCGCTCGTAGGCCTCGCGCACGGCCTGCTCCAGGATCTCCGCCTGTAGCACGTACTCGCCGCGGATGTAGATGAACCCGTACGCGGCGTTGATTGCGTAGCAGGCGAGGATGCAGCCTTCGACCAAGCGGTGCGGGCAGTACTGGATCAGCTGGCGGTCCTTGAACGTGCCGGGCTCGGACTCGTCGGCGTTGCAGGTCAGGAAGTTGGCCTGGGCGCCCTTGGGGATGAACGCGGCCTTCTTGCCGGTCGCGAACCCCGCGCCGCCGCGGCCGCGCAGGCCGGAGGCATCGATCTCCGCCAGCACGGCGTCGCCCCCGTCGTCGCCTGCGCTGAGCGCCTTGCGGAGCGCCGCATAACCGTCCGCGTTCTCGATGTAGCCGTCGATCGAGCGGACGTCCTCCTCGCCGAAGCCGGCGGTGAGAATCCGGAGCTCCTCGGGCATCAGGCGCGCGTCCCCCACGGCAGCTTGTAATCCGGATCGCCGAGCGCGCGACCGGGAAGAACCTCGCGGCCCTCCTTGATCGACAGGACGAGCTCGGGAGCGTCTTCGCGGGTCAACGGGCCGACGTAGCGACCATCGACGGATGCCATCGGAGCCATGTCGCAGGCGCCGAGGCATTCGAACTCGCGGATCTCGACACCTTCGAGGTCGATCACGTCGGCCGCCTCTCTGATCGCCTCGTAGACCTCGGCCGCCTGACGCAGTTGGCATGCGACCGACGTGCACACGTAGACGTAGCGCGAGCCGACCGGCTGCGTGCGCAGCATGTCGTAGAACGTCGCGACCGACGACAGGTAGGCGGGGGTGACCTGCATGACCGCGGCGGCCTGCTTGATCGCGTCGTCCGAGCACCAGCCGTGGAACTTCTGTGCCGCCATCAGCGCCGGGATCGCAGCCGAGTGGTAGTCGGGGTAGCGCGACATGTAGTCCTCGATCTCGGCGCGCAGCTCCTCCGGCACGTCTACTGACGCCGGGTCAGGAATCTCGGCGGGCTCCTTCCACAGGTCGGCAGCGCGGTCCCAGCCCGCGGCCATCGCCGGGTCGGGATGCACTGGACGCCAGCCGGACGGCATCTGGTCGCGATCGCCGTTCGCGTCCGCCATCAGCGGTCGACTCCCCCGATGATTGGGTCGAGCATCGCGATGGATGCAATCGAGTCGGCGAGCAGGCTGCCTTCCGACATGGGCGCCAGCGACTGCAGGTTCACGAACGAGGGGTCGCGGACGTGCACACGCGACGGCTTCGACGATCCGTCGGCGACAACGAAGCAGCCGAGCTCGCCGCGCGGCGACTCGACGGCCGCGTATGCCTCGCCCGGCGGCACGCGGAAGCCCTCGGTGACGAGCTTGAAGTGGTGGATCAGTGCCTCCATCGACGTCGCCAGCTCATGACGTGGCGGCAGTACGTACTTGCGGTCGTCGGCGATGTACGGCCCCTCCGGCAGGCCATCGAGCGCCTGCTCGACGATGCGCAGCGACTGGCGCATCTCCTCGATGCGCACCTTGTAGCGGTCGTAATGGTCACCCTCGGTGCCGACCGCGACTTTGAAGTCGAAATGGTCGTAGGAGCTGTAGGGCATCGCCTTGCGCAGGTCCCAGGGGATGCCGGTACAGCGCAGCAGCGGGCCGGTCACTCCCAGGTCGAGCAGCTGTTCCGTCGGTACCACGCCCACGTGGCGCGTGCGCGACAGCCAGATCTCGTTCTCGTCGAGCAGCGCCGCGTACTGCTCGAGCCGCTCCGGGAGGATGCGGATGAACTCGCGGCACTTCTGCTCCCAGCCCGGTGGGATGTCCTCGGCCACGCCACCGATCTGGAAGTAGCGCGTGTGCATTCGCTGGCCGCCTGACATCTCGAACAGGTCGAGCACGAGGTCGCGCTCGCGGATGCCCCACCAGAGGAAGGTGACGGCGCCGAGGTCGAGCGCGGCCGTCGCAAGCCAGAACAGATGAGAGGCGATCCGGTTCAGCTCCATGTGGATCACGCGCAGGTACTGCGCGCGGTCAGGCACCTCGAGGCCGACCAGCTTCTCGACGGCCATGCAGTAGGCCATCGCGTTGAAGTAGTAGGCCAGGTAGTCCATCCGCTCTACGAACGGGATGACCTTCCAGTACGACTGGTCCTCGCACGACTTCTCGATGCCGGTGTGGAGGTAGCCGATGATCGGCTTCATCTCGCGGATGTACTCGCCCTCCATCGTGCACAACAGGCGCAGGACGCCGTGCGTGGCGGGGTGGTGCGGGCCGAGGTTGATCGTGAAGAGCTCGTTCTCCGGCTCGAGCCGCGTGCCGAATACCGGTGCGCCGACCTCGTCTGTCAGCTCGAAGTCACTCATACCAGCGCGGCATCTTGTGCTCGTTGAAGGTGAACAGGACCGGCTCGCCGCCCATCGGGAAGTCGCGGCGTTGCGGCCAGCCCTCGTAGTCCTCGGCCATGAGGATCCGGCGCATGTCGGGGTGGCCCTCGAAGGTCACGCCGAACATGTCGTAGATCTCCCGCTCCTGGAAGTTGGCGCTCGGGTAGAGGTCGACGATCGTCGGGACCGGCTCGCCGTCGCGCACGCGCAGCTTCACGTGCAGGCGGTCGAGCCGCTCCATCGACAGGAGTTCGTAGTGGACCCCGAAGCGCGGTTCGTCCGGCCAGTAGTCGTTCCCGTGGACGCTCTGGCAGCGCTCGAAGAAGTCGTTCGCGTCGTTGCGCAGGAACGAGAGCACGTCGCGGACCGACGGCGGCGCGATCTCGAGCGTCGCGTACCCGTCGACGAAGTGGGTACCGACGACGGCCTCGTCGCCGAGCTTTCCACGCACCTCCTGTGCGATCAGCTCGAGGCCGGTCGCGTCAGGCAACTTCCTCGGTGCCCTCCGCCCGGTAACGAGCCCGCCAACCGAGGTCGGGTCGTTCCTGGATCTTCTTCTGCAGCTTGTTGATGCCGTGCATGAGCGCCTCGGGCCGCGGTGGGCAGCCGGGGACGTACACGTCCACGGGCAGGAACTTGTCCACGCCCTGGACGACCGCGTAGTTGTTGAACATGCCGGCGCTCGACGCGCAGGCGCCCATCGAGATGACCCATTTGGGCTCGAGCATCTGGTCGTAGATGCGCCGGATGACCGGAGCCATCTTGACCGAGACGCGGCCCGAGATCATGATGAAGTCGGCTTGGCGGGGGGAGCCGCGGACTGCCTCGGCGCCGAAGCGCGCGACGTCGTTGCGCGGCGATCCGATCACGGAGATCATCTCGATCGCGCAGCACGCAAGACCGAAGCCCAGCGGGAACAGCGAGTTCGCGCGCGCCCAGTTGGCGGCCTTGTCGAAAGTCGTCAACCAGACGCGCTCCTCGACGTACTGCTGCAGATCGTCGTCCGACATGTCGCCACCGAGCAGCTGCTTGGCGCGCGCCTGCTGGATCCTCAGGTCCACTCCAACGCTCCTCGTCGCCAGACGTAGATGAACCCGATGAACAAGAGAACCACGAACACGATGGTTTCCACGAGGGCGAATGTTCCAACCGACTTCAGTAGGACGGCCACCGGGTACAGGAAGATCACCTCGATGTCGAAGAGGATGAACAGCATCGCGACGAGGTAGAAGGACACGCCGAAGCGGAAGTTGCGTGTGACTTCCGACGGCAGCCCGCACTCGTAGGGCTCACGCTTCACTTGGCCCGGCTTCTTCGGCCCGAGGACCTTGTTCATCTGAACGAAGACTCCGCCGACGGTTAGCCCGAGCACCAGGAAGACAAGGACTGGCAGGTACGTCTTCAGCACGGGGAGCGGGTTATACAACCGCTTGTGACAACTTGCTACATAGTGCTAAAGGACGCAATCTGAAGGACGTTCACCTCGTTGTCGGGATCGCTGTCCTGGCGACCAACCTGCTCGCCGGTGTGTGGGGCGCTATCGCGTGGGCGCGACACGATCCTTCCGTGTGGTTCTGGTACTTGTTGCGCGCCGCACAGGTGGTCGTGATCGTCCAGGTCACACTCGGCCTGATCCTGCTGGCGACGGGCCATCGTGCGGGCGACGGGTTGCATTACGCCTACGGGATCTCGCTGCTGGTGGTCACGCTTGTGACAGAAGGGATGCGCGTGGGCGCCGCCCAGCGCGAGCTCGAGGACATCGAGGACGTAGACGCCCTCGCGCCCGAGGCGCAGCGCGCGGTCGCGCGCCGAGTCGTGCTGCGGGAGATGGGCCTGATGACGATCGGCGCGCTGCTGGTGACGACGCTCGCGCTGCGGGCGGCGATGACCGGCGGCGGGTGACGTAGGCGTGACGGTCGGGCAGATGGTGCTCGCGGTTGGCGGAATGCTGACCGCGGGGATCGCGGCCACCCTCGTGGCGGGCCGCCTGCGACTGCCGGGACTCGTGCTGTTCATCGGCCTGGGGATGCTGGTCGGCTCGGACGGGCTCGGCTGGGTCGAGTTCGACGACTACGAGCTGGCGCGAACGATCGGCATCATCGCGCTGGCGCTGATCCTGTTCGAGGGCGGCCTCACAGCCGGGTTCAACGATCTGCGGCCGGTCGCCGCGCCCGCGATCTCGCTCGCGGTAGTCGGGACGCTCGCGACGGCGGCTCTGACTGGAGCCGCCGCGAAGGCGCTGTTCGACTTCACGACGCTCGAGGCGTTCCTGGTCGGCTCGATCCTTGCCGCCACCGACGGCGCGGCCGTGTTCGCGCTGCTGCGCGGGTCCACCCTGCGGCGGCGGCTTGCGAAGACGCTCGAGGGCGAGTCGGGTCTGAACGACCCAATCGCGGTGCTGCTCGTGGTCGCGCTGATAGCCGCGATCACCGATCCGAGCTACGGGCTGCCGGACGCGCTATGGCTGTTCGTGCGCCAGATCGCGATCGGAACGGCTGTGGGGCTTGCGGTGGGGCGGCTCGGCGTGATGGCGTTCGAGCGGGTCCCGCTGGCGACCCCGGGGCTGTACCCGGTGGCGTCGGTCGCCGTGGCTGCGCTGGCGTTCGGCGCCGCCGACACGCTGCACGGGTCGGGCTTCCTCGCGGTGTACCTGACCGGGCTGGCGCTCGGCGACCATCGGATCCCGGCAAAGCGCACAGTCGTCGCCTTCCACGAGGGCTTCGCGTCGGTGGCGCAGATCGCCTTGTTCGTCGTCCTGGGATTGCTCGTGTTCCCGTCGCAACTGGGCGACGTGGCGCTCGAGGCGAGCGCGCTGGCACTCCTGCTGGCGATCGTCGCCAGGCCGGTCGCGACCTTTCTGGCCACCGCGCCATTCCGGTTCACCGTCGCTGAGAAGACGGTGCTGGGGTGGGCCGGGCTGCGCGGCGGCGTGCCGGTGGTGCTGGCGACCTTCCCGGTGATCGACCACGTGCCGCGCAGCACGGAGTTCTTCAACATCGTCTTCTTCGCGATGCTCGTCTCGACGCTGCTCCAGGGGATGACCTTCGAGCGGCTGGCCGAGGCACTCGGGGTCACGACGAGCGAGCCGGCGATGCCGCGGCCGCTGGCGGAGTCGGGAACGATCCGGCGACTCGGCGCCGAGGTGGTCGAATTCCACGTCCGGGCCGACGACGAGATCTGTGGCCTGCGGATTCGCGAGCTCGGGCTGCCGCGCGACGCGCTCGTGAACGTGATCGTCCGCGGCGAGCAGGCGTTGCCGCCGCGAGGGTCGACGCGCGTGGAGCCCGGCGACCGCCTCCACGTGCTCGTGCGCCAGGAGGTGGCGGACGAGGTCGACGAGCTGATCCTGCTCTGGCGCACGGGCCCCCTGGCGCGCGCCGAGCGGCCGAAGCTGCGCAGTACGGGCGCCCCTGTCTTCAGCGTGCGCCCGTGGTCGGACGGCGACGGCGACGCGGCCTCGCCCGAGTCGGTGGACGGCGTCCCGGTGGTGGAGAAGCTGCGCACGCGCCGCGACGTTGCCGGCGCGCTGGTCGCGTTGGCCGACGGCCGCTACGCAGTGACCGGGCCGTTCGTGGCAGCAGGCGGCGCCCGCTCACTCGAGATGCACGCGCGTCGCCGCCTGACGCGAGCCTCGGACGACGGCGAGCAGGCGTGGTGGCAGGAGGTCGTCGGAGCGGTAGCCCTGGAAGGCCGAGGCCACCTGTGACAAAAGGGGACAGTCCCCTTTTGTTACAGCCGAGAATCGCCGAGCAGCGCCTTCAGCATCCGCCTGCGCCGCCCGGCGAGTTCTCGTTCGTGCACCCCGAGCACCTCGCCGATCCCGGCAGGTGACGTGCCGTGGACGAGCATGCTGAGGATCGGGATGTCGTCGGGGTCGACTACTCCTGCCGCCTCGACGAGCGCGTCGATCGTGATCCGCGGCCGCACACCGCCCCGGCGTGCTACCGCACGCACAGCATCCGTGAGCTCGTTCCCAAGCTCACTCTTCGCGACGACCGCGGAAGCACCGGCCACCAGACCCGCCAGTGCCACCCCGTCATCGACAAAGGCTGTGTGGATCACAACCGCACGATTGGGGCTGCGCTCGAGCACGTCCAACGTCCGCTTTATGGCTTGCGCGTGTGGTTCGTCGTCGATGACGACCACGCGCTGGACCTCGAGCACAGGCTCCATGGACTCAGGCTGACGGCCGACCGGCCGACCCACTATGGGTGGGAACAGCCAAAACGGCCTCGGTGGCCTACGGATCTATGAGGCCGCGGCGGATCGCGTAGCGCGTCAGGTCGACGCGATCACGCAGGCCCAGCTTCTCCAGGATGTTCGCCCGGTGGCGCTCGACCGTCTTCTCGCTGAGGACGAGCAGCGCGGCGATCTCCTTCGAGGTGTGGCCCTCGGCGATCAGCTTCGTCACCTCTTCCTCACGCGGCGTCAGCGGGTTCTCACGGTCCGGGCCGCCGTCGTGGGCGTGCGCGAGGAAGTCCTTGATCAGCGCGGTCACCGCGCCGGGGTAGAGGAAGGGCTCGCCGCGCATCGCAGCGCGGCAAGCCTCGACCAGGTCCTTGTGGGCGGCTGACTTCAGCACGTAGCCGGAAGCGCCCGCCTTCAGCGCCTCGTAGAGGTACTGCTCGTTGTCGTGCATCGACAGCACGAGCACCTTCGTGTCGGATCCACGCCGGCCCAGCTCGCGCGCGGCCTGTAGGCCGGTCATGCGCGGCATCGTCACGTCGAGGATCGCCAGGTCCACGTCGCCCTCCATCAGCCGCTCGAGCGCCTCGGCGCCGTCGCTGGCCTCGTCGACCACCTCGAGGTCGGGTTCTGCGTCCAGCACCATGCGCAGGCCGCGGCGGACCATCGCGTGGTCGTCGGCCAGCAGGATCCGCGTCTTCAGCGGTACCACAGTCCCTCCTCGGCGATTGGGACGTCCAGACGGATCTCGGTGCCGGCGCCGTCGCGACGGCCGAAGGCCAGCGCGGCCTCGACGATGGACGCTCGCTCGGCCATGCCCTGCAGGCCGCCGCCGGCGGTGGCGTCCGGCGGCAGCCCGCGGCCGGCGTCGCTGACGCTAAGTGAGACGCGGTCGGGACCGGTCTGCTCGAGCCTGAGCTCGGCCGTCGGGGAGCCGGAGTGGCGCGCCACGTTCGTGAGCGCCTCCTGCGCAACGCGGTAGATCACGAGCTCTGCCTCGCGGCTGAGCCGCGGCAGGTCGGCGGCCACGCGCAAGTCGATCTCGATCCGCGCCTGGCGCGCAAAGCGCTCGGTCAGCGCCGCCAGCGCGCTCGGCAGGCCCAGGTCGTCGAGCGCCTCGGGGCGCAGTTCGCGCGCGATCCGGCGGATGTCCTCGAGGCCTGCCTGGACGACCTCCTGGACGGCCTCGACTTCCGGCCGCGATGACTGGGGCAGCCGCCCGGCCACGTGCTCGAGCTCCAGCAGAGCGGCAGTCAGCGTCTGTCCGACCTGATCGTGCAGGTCCTGTGCCACGCGCAGCCGCTCGCCCTCTTGGGCGTCGAGCACCCTTCGGCTGGTCGCGCGCCGCTCGTGCTCGAGCCGCTCGAGCATGTCGTTGAAGGCGCGGGCGACGTCCGTGACCTCGGACTCGTCGCTCGACAGCGGTACGCGCTGGCCGGTTTGCCGCGGGTCGAACCGGCGGGCGAGCGCCGCCATCCGCTCGAGCGGGGTGAAGACGTGGCGCAGGAGGGCGACGTTCAGGATCACAACTGCGCCGAGCACGATCACGACCAGGACCACCTCCTTCGCCGCGATCGACGAGAACGAGAAGCGGTGCGGCGCGATCACGAACAGCGTCCCGACGCAGGCGACGACCAGCAGGATCGCGTTGACGGCGACGACCCGCAGGAACAGAGGCGTGTAACGCGGCCTCGACTGGCTCGCCGAGTCCATGGAACCGAGGATATGCAGGGCTTCTACGCCGTCTGGAGTCGCGATTCCATCTCCGCCAGCCGTGCGATCCGCTCCTCGGTCGGCGGGTGGGTCGCGAGCAGGCGTGACAGGGCGCCCGTGGCGCGCGGCGGGACGATGAAAAAGGCCTGCATCGAGGTCGCCGCGCGGAGGTCCTGCTGGGGCGCCGCCTCAAGCCGCCGCAGAGCGGAGGCGAGGGCGCTTGGCCTGCCGGTGAAGAGCGCAGCGCTGCGGTCGGCGGCGAACTCGCGGTAGCGCGACAACGCGAGCATCAGGAAGTACGAGATCACGTAGACGGCGATCGAAACCACCAGGATCACGGCGATCCCGGGGCCGCTGTCGCGTTCGCGTCCGCCCAGCCCTCCGAAGGCGGCGATCTGGCCGACGAGCGCCGCCAGCGAGGCGAAGAAGCTGGCCATCGTCATGAGCGCGACGTCCCGGTTGCGGATGTGGCCGATCTCGTGGGCGAGCACAGCCTCGAGCTCGCTGCGCTCGAGCCGGTGAAGCAGGCCCGTCGTGACACACACGGTGGCGTGCTTCCGCGAGCGCCCCATCGCGAAGGCGTTCGGGACCGGCAGGTCCGAGATCGCGACGCGCGGCATGGGCACGTCGGCCTGGATCGCCAGCCGTTCGACCAGCGCATGCAGCCCGGGCGCATCCTGAGCGGATACGACCCGGGCATGCATGGCCCGCAACGCCAGGCGCTCGGACAACAGAAGCTGTCCAAGTGCCATGACGCCGAGGAGGGCGACCATCACGACCAGGCCACCACCTGCGGCGACGATTACGCCGCCCAGGAGGACATAAAGCAGTCCGAGGAGCGAGAGGGTTATCAGCATCCTCGCCTGCAACCCTGGGTCTCGGCCGATCAGGTCGCGTGGGCTTCGCACCCCCCGAAGACTGCCGGCCGGCGGAGCCTTCGCCAATGGACGGAATCCCCCATTTCGGCTGTGGGGGAGACCTCACACAGCCGTAAAAGGGGCTCGCAGCCAGGAATAAAACTCGCCTGCTGCGGGCAACACGACCGTCAAGAAGGACCAATCACATGGACGCGGCCGCTTCACATAGAGGCATTCGGCCTGCCGCGCCCGGTACGACGGAGCAGGACGGCTTCGGCAGGCAGGAAATGACCATCAGGGCGGATCTTTCCCGCCTGGCCGAGGTACGGCGCTTCACCGACCGGGCGTGTCGGGCGTACGGCTTTCCGCCGGATGTCTGCTACCAGGTCAAGCTCGCCATGAGCGAGGCGGTGGCGAATGCGATCGAGCACGGCTCGACCACTCCGGACGATCCGATTCGCCTGCAGGTGGTGCACGAGGGCGACGCACTCGCCTTCTACGTCTCCGATGGCGGCACCTTCATCGAGCCGTCGATGGTCTATGACCACGACCTGATGGACGAGCGCGGCCGCGGACTGGGCTTCATCGAGCTGATGATGGACGACGTGGCGATCAACCCGAGCCCCGAGGGCACGGTCATCCGGTTCGCCAAGCGCTTGGGCGGCTAACTGCCGGTATAGCCCCAGCGGCGGTTTCGCCGCCGATAGAGGAGACCTCGCGTGCTGAGCGCAGCTGCAAGATCATCCATCCGCCGCCGGGGCTATCTGGGATTCGCCGAGGCGTCGCGTGTTCCTGCCTCGTAAGATGCGCGCCCGTGACGCGGCGAAAGCGCACAATCGTCCTCTGCCTGCTGGCGGTCACCGGCTTGGCGGCTTGTGGCAAGTCGATCAAGGTGCCCACGTCGCAGCCGCGGCTACACCAGGGCGCCGTGCTCTTCAACATGCGCTGCGCCGGCTGCCACACGCTTGACGCCGCCGCGACTTCGGGCTCGAAGTCGAAGCGCGAGGTCAAGGGCGGCGAGCGCACCAACGGCCCGAATTTCAACGTGCGCAAGGAGAGCAACAAGCAAGACGTGCTCTTCGCCATCCGCAACGGTGGGTTCTCCGGCGCGATCATGCCCGCGAACATCGTGGTGGGCGACGACGCGCAGAAGGTCGCCCAGTTCCTGGTCAAGTACTCGGGAACAGGCGGCCAGTCCAGCAGTTCCAGCAGCGGCCAGTCCGGCTCGAGCGCCGGCCCGCCGTAGACCAATGCTTGACCTAAAGCTCCTCCGCCGCGAGCCCGATCAGGTGCGCGCGGCGCTGGCGCGCCGTGGTGCAGCGGAGGCCGTCGACGAGCTGCTTCAGCGCGATGCGCGCCGGCGTGAGGTCCTGCCCCAACTCGAGGGCTTGCGCGCAAAGCGGAACGAGGCGAGCGACGCGATCGGGCAGGCAAAGCGTTCCGGCGAGGACGCCTCCGATGCGATCGCGCAGATGCGCCAAGTCGGTTCGCAGATCAAGGCGCTGGAGACCGAGCTGGCCGAAGTCGAGTCCGCGCTCGACGCGAAGCTCGCGACGCTGCCGAACCTCCCCGACCCGACGGCAGCGGATGAGGACGACGTCGTCAAGGAGTGGGGCGAGCCGCGCATCGGTGGCCGCGACCACGTGGACCTGCTCGGCTGGCGACTCGACATGGAGACGGGCGCGCGAGTGGCGGGGTCGCGCTTCGTCTACATGAAGGGCGAGCTGGTGCTGCTCGAGTTCGCCCTGGTGCGGTGGGCGCTGGAGCTCGTCGGCCGCAAGGGTTTCGTCCCGGTCACGCCGCCGGTCCTGGTGCGCGAGGAGGCGCTGTTCGGCACCGGCTTCCTGCCCGATACGGAGCAGCAGATCTACAGCGTGCCCGACGACAACCTCTATCTCGCCGGGACGAGCGAGGTGCCGCTGTCGTATCTGCACGCTGGGCAGATCCTTGAGGAGCCGCAGCTGCCGTTGCGCTACGCCGGCTTCTCCACGTGTTTCCGCCGTGAGGCGGGCGCCGCGGGGAAGGACACGCGCGGGATGTTCCGGGTGCACCAGTTCGACAAGGTCGAGATGTTCACGTTCGTGCGGCCGGAGGACTCGGCGGCAGAGCACGACCGCCTGCTGGCGATCGAGGAGGAGATCTTCCAGGCGCTCGACGTGCCCTACCGCGTGGTGAACATCGGCGTCGCCGAGCTGGGGAACAGCGCGGCGAAGAAGTACGACGTCGAGGCATGGCTGCCGGGCGACGCAGGCGGCCGCTATCGCGAGGTGACGAGCTGCTCGAACACCACCGACTACCAGGCCCGTCGCCTGGACGCCCGCTACCGCCCGGCCGACGGAAAGGGAACCGAGCACCTCCACACGCTGAACGGAACGGCCGTGGCCGTGGGCCGGACGATCATCTCGATTGTCGAGAACCACCAGCAGGAAGACGGCTCGATAGCGATTCCCGAGGTGCTGCACGCGTACGGAGCGCCGCCGGTGATCCCGCCCGCCGCGGGCTAGCCTCCCCACCGGCACGGAGGGGTGCCGGAGCGGTTGAACGGGACGGTCTTGAAAACCGTTGGGCCCTCACGGGTCCCGTGGGTTCGAATCCCACCCCCTCCGCCTAGAGGGCGCTGTTCGAGCTAGACGACGCCGGGGACTACCGGTTCGGCGCTCGATTGCGCCTGCAGCTTCATGTCGCTCGGGTTGTTCGCGACCTTCAGCGCTTCGTCCATGGAGATCAGGCCCTGGTTCACGCGGTGGATCAGCGCCTGGTCGAAGGTCTGCATCCCGTAGTACTCGCCCTCCTGGATCACGCGGCTCAGGTCCTCGGCCCGCGTCGGCTCCAGGATCAGGTCGCGCACGCGACCGGTTGAGACCAGCGTCTCGACCACCGGCACGCGGCTGGTCCCGTCGATCGACGGCACGAGCCGCTGCGCGATCACGCCACGCAGGGTGCCGGCGAGCATGAAGCGAGCCTGCTGCTGCATGTGCGGTGGGAACAGGCTGATGATCCGCGAGATCGTCTCGGACGCGTTCAGCGTGTGCAGCGTCGAGAGGACCAGGTGGCCGGTCTCGGCGGCCGACAGTGCCGTCTCCATCGTCTCCTGGTCGCGGATCTCGCCGATCAGGATCACGTCCGGGTCCTGACGCAGCACGCGACGCAAGGCGCGGCTGAATGACGCCGTGTCAACACCGACCTCGCGCTGGCTGATGATCGAGCGCTTGTTCGAGTAGAGGAACTCGATCGGGTCCTCGATCGTCACGATGTGCTTCGAGGTGTTCGTGTTGATGTAGTCGATGATCGAAGCGAGCGTGGTCGACTTGCCCGAGCCGGTGGCGCCGGTGACCAGGATCAGTCCGCGCTCCTCGGTCGCGAGCTTCTCGACCACGGGCGGCAGGTCAAGCTCGGCGATCGTGCGGATCGCAAACGGGATCGCGCGGAGCACCATCGACACCGAGCCGCGCTGGCGATAGGCGTTCACGCGGAAACGTGCGACATCGGACAGCTCGAAGGAAAAGTCAACCTCGTTGTCCTGCGCGAACTCCAGCTTCTTCTCCGGGTCGGTCAGGAAGGAGTCGAGGACCTCCGCGGTGTCCTCAGCGGTGAGCTCCGGCGTGCCCGGGATCGGGACGAGCGCCCCGTGCAGTCGCACGAGTGGCGGCGAGGAGGCGCTCAGGTGCAGGTCCGAGCCACCCTTGGTAACGAGGTAGTCGAGCGCCTGCTCGATGTACATGCGCTTGCCGGCGGCCATCGCCTCGGCGACCTTCAGGGCAGTTGAAGAAAGCTGGAGCTCCATCCGTCGTCATATCGGCGGGCGGGCAGATCCCTTTAGCAGTGATGCGGGCTAAACCATTCAGAGACCGCTGAGCAACGCATTGGCGACCACCTCTGTGAGAGCTCCGGCCGGCAACCCCGCGATCGCCCCTCGCACGTTCTGCGCGCGCGGCGTCCCTGTGCCGGTGACCACGTCCATGCGGGCGTCAAACGGCACGCGCTGGTCAAAGCCGCCTAGCGCTGACGCCGCCAACCCCGCCAACGCCTGACCGAAGCCGCCGCCGAGCCGGCTGCCGGCGTAGCGCGCCACGTCGCCGGCGGTCGCGTCGCCCGCCATGGCAACGGCGTAGGTGCGATCGCCGCTCTTTGTAACTGTGAAGCGGCGGACGCTGAACGGCCCGGCGCGCGAGTTCGAGATGTCGATGTGAACTTCATCGAAGTTGTCCAGCCGCTTGAAGACGTCTTCCTGCTGGTTCAGGTCGACCGACAATCCGCTGCCCGTCACATGCAGCTTCCGGCCGTGCCCGAACAGGAGCCGCGCAGCCGGAATCGCCGCCAGATCGACGCTGGCGGTGCCGCCGTGCTCAGTCAGGCTGCTCGCGACGCGGTGCTCCAGGTACGGCGGCAGCAGGAACTGCGAGGCGATCAGAATCGCAGCAAGCGCAATGCCAAGCCGGATCGCGAATCGACGCATACAATCGCCAGTCCAGAGGAGAGGTGGCCGAGTGGCTGAAGGCACTCGCCTGCTAAGCGAGTATGGGGTGTAAAGCCCCATCGAGGGTTCGAATCCCTCCCTCTCCGTTCACTCGTTTATCCCCCAACTGGCCCTCGGGTGCGCGCGCGATCGTGCCGATAAGGACCGGGAAATGCCGGTCAGCTTCTCGATCGCCGACTCCTCCGACGGACCGCGGAAGGTCGTCATCTGGGTCACGGGTGAGCTGGATGCGGACACCAGCCGCGCCGTCCGCGCGCGGCTCGCGCAGGCGCAGCGGCATGCGCACTCGGACGTCATCCTGGACCTGACCAGCGTGACGTTCATCGACTCGGTGGCGCTGACGTCGCTGGTCAACGGCGCCAGGGAGATGAGCGCGACCGGAAAGCTCCGCGTGATCAGCCCGCCCGAGCGCGTGGCGCGCGTCCTGACCGAGGAGGGCCTGAGCGCCCTCTTCGATCTCAGAGACCCGGTAGGCGGCTGACGAGCGGCCGCCAGCCGACGACGGCGCAGCCCGCGTGGGCGCAGGCGGCGTCGTGCATGTGGTCGCTCCAGAGCTGGATCACAGCGGGAACGAGCAGCGCCGGCGGGGTCGTGACCAGCACGTTCCAGCGGCGAGCAATGAACAGCCGCGGCATGCCCGGGCGGACCTGCACGCGATTGTGGCGGCTCGCTCGCAGCGTTGCGGCCAGTTCGACGGCGGTGCGCAAGGCCGGCGCCTCGAATGAGAAGCGCAACTGCATCCGGTCGGCGCCGGTGAACCCGGCGCGTTCGAGGTCCGCGACCGTCTCGTGGATCACATGCTCGTCGCCGGTTGGCAGGAACCCGTCGAGGGTCACTGGCGCTGACTGCGCGGCGTCGGCCAGGCGGAACGCAGGAAGTCGGACACCAGCGTTTCGCAATCCTCGTCGTCGAGACTGTTGATGTCGTCGACCACGAGCGCCACCAGCGCAGCGGCGGCGCGGGGATCGATTGGCCACAGATCCGAAGTCATCAACTCTTATCGTCGGCACCGAACGCCCGATCGTCGATACCGCGGCTGAGTGATTTCTCAGCCCAGCGTGTGCCCTTCGGCCAGCGCGCGGGCGACGAGGTGCGCGCGCGAGCGCGCGTTCAGCTTCGTCATCGCGTTGCGGACGTGCGTGCGGACCGTGTCGTGGGAGATGTGCAGCTCGTCAGCGATCTCCGGCCCGGTAAGGCCGAGTGCCACCAGGTGGACGATCTCCTTCTCGCGCGGCGACAGCGATTCGGACGAGTCGATCTCCTTCTCGGTCTCGCGCCGGAAACGCTCGCCCCAGCGCGACGTGCTGAGGGCGACGAACAAAACGAGACGGCGACCCGTGACGACCTCAACGCTGGCGCCCCATTGGACCGTCACCGTCGCGTCGGCGGCTGTGAGCATGCTGGCCTGCCCCGTCAAGCGACCGCGGTCGAGCGCCGCTGTCCACTGCTGTGGCGTGTACAGCGGACCGCCCTCGACGAACTCCCAGAGCGGGCGTCCGATGACTCCACGGCGCTGGCGCCCGAGCAGCCTGAAGAACGCGCGATTGGCGTCGAGGATGTAGCGGCGATCGTCGACCAGCATCATCGGATTCCGCGATGCCTTGAAGGCCGCAGAGAACAGCGAGGCCCAGCCGGCGTCCTGGTGCATCTCGTTCCGCAGCCTCGCGCAACCGGCACCGCGTGTGCATCACCCAGGCGGGGTGACCCGGATTACACCGGGCTCGACGCCTCCTGCGGGCGGATTGCGGGCGCTACCCTTGAACGCCGCACGCGCCCGTAGCTCAGCTGGATAGAGCGTCGGTCTACGGAACCGAAGGTCAGAGGTTCGAATCCTCTCGGGCGCGTCTCCTTCGAAACCCGCTTGTGGAGCGTGATCCCGCTCCGCGAGCGGGGTTTCACGGTCCGGGGCAGTCGAGCGATAGGGGTTATTGGTTGGCCCAGTCACCCCCTCTCGGCCCCTGTGCGCTGAACGCGAGTGCAGCGCAAATGCAGCGCACGGCCCTTCACATCTTGCGTGGGCCGCGCGGGCGCGCATTCGCTTTCTTACAGACGCACCAACCTACGCAGGCGGGCGACGAGCCGTGAGCCGATCTCGTGGCCCGCGGCGTCCGGGTCCTGCTGCGCCCCGGCCGGGCTCGGCGGCTTGCACGGCAGCAGGGACGGGTCGGCGCGCGCGTACCGCGACAATGGCTCCTCACCGGACCAGCGGCAGGCTGGATCGTGCTTGTCCTGGAGCGCCAGCACCGCGCCGTCGCGCGTGAGCGTGATCCGGTGTGCGGCGAGTTCGTCGCTTGCCTGCCCGATCACTGACATCAGCAGCACGTTCAGGGCGCCGGCGGCGGCCGCAGCGTTCAGCGTGGTGACCGATGGGTCGATCACCTCGGGGTCGCCGAGGTAGTTCTGGTTCGCCCGTTCCTCCGGAGTCGCGGCCTCGCGCTGCAGCGCGATCGGGTCGATCAACCCGGCGCAGGCGAGGCAGCCGCGGCGCGGCACGACGGGCCGCACGGCGGTGTAAATCTGCTCGATCCCGCCGCCAGGGCGCGTCTCGACCTTCGCGCCGATCTGGATCAGCGGGATCAGAAACGATTGCGCCACGGCGTTCGCAACAAGCCGCGCCGTGGCGGTGTCGGTCGCTAGCAGGATGTAATCGGTGTCGAGCAGGAGCTCTGCGGTCCCGCGGGCGGTGATGTCGCCGTCGACTGGGCGGAAGTCGATCGACGGGTCAGCAGCGGCCGCGACGCGGCGCGCAATCCCGACCTTCTTGATGCCCCGGCGGGCGTCGTCGTCGGTCGCGCCGATGATGCGCGAGAGGTTGTGGCGTTTGACGACGTCGAAGTCGATCGCGGTGATCGTGCCGACGCCGAGGTGGGCGAGCTGCTCGATGAGTATCGAGCCGCCGCCGCCTGCCCCGACGACGGCGACGTGGAGTGCGCGCAGGCGCTCCTGCCCCGCCGTGCCGAAGAGGCGGACCTGGCGGTCGAAGCGCTCGTCGGCCGAGTGCGTCCGCGCCGGCGGCTTCGGGTAGAGAAATTCCACGTTCGGCCCAACGACTCGCAGCCGGTCCAGCGGCATGCGGCGCTCGCGCGACCAGAGCCCGGTCCAGCTGGCCGCGCTCGTGGAGCAGGGGCGCAACGAGACGGCGGCGGT
>DATBDN010000005.1:0-8015 GCA_036269895.1 Thermoleophilaceae bacterium | reverse complement strand
CCTGCGCGGCGCTCGTCGAGGCTCGGCCTTATCGGAGTCCGTTCGCCGGCTTCATCTCGATCCGGCCAGCGCGGGCTCGGGCTCCGCGTCGATCGCGAAGCGTGGCAAACGCCGGTCGAGCGCGCGTGGGAAGAACCACGTGCTTCGGCCGAGGAGCTCCAGAACCGCCGGCAGCAGGACCATCCGGATCACGAGGGCATCGAGCAGGACGGCGATTGCCATCCCGAGTCCGAACATCTCGAGCACACGCGTACCGCTGATCGCGAACGCCCCGAACACGGCGATCATGACGGCTGCCGCCGCTGTGACCACACGCCCGGTCCGCGCGATCCCTTCCCGTACGGCGGCGCTCGCGTCGCCACGCGCCTGCCACTCCTCGTGGACGCGCGAGACCAGGAAGACCTCGTAGTCCATCGAGAGCCCGAAGACGATGGCGAAAACGAAGACCGGTATGAACGCGTCGATCGGACCGGGCTGAACTCCGAAGACCCCGCCTAGCCAACCGCGCTGGAACACGAGCTGCACGACCCCGAGCGACGCCCCGATCGACAACAGGTTCATCACGGCCGCCTGGACCGGGATTAAGAGTGAGCGGAACACGATCAAGAGCAACAGTGCCGACAGCGCGATCACGACCGCGATGAAGAGCGGGAGCTTGCTCGAGAGGACGCTGGAGAAGTCGGCCTGCGAAGCGGTCGACCCGCCGACATAAATCGTGGCCTGCGTGCTGCGCTCGACGGGTGGGATGACCGAGCTACGCAGATGCTTGACGAGGTCTTGGGTCTGCGCGCTCTGCGGCGATGCGGCCGGATAGGCGACGAGCGCCGCCGTGTCGCGCGCCGGGTTCAGCCGGGTGCCGGCCACGGATGCGATCCCGGGCGTCGCCCGAAGCCTGTCCGTCAGCGCGGCAACGGCCGCGCGATCGTCCCGGTGCTGAAGGTTCGCGACCACCTGGAGCGGACCGTTGAACCCCGGCCCGAACCCGCGGGCGATGAGGTCGTACGCCCGGCGGGTCGTGTGCGAGGTCGGATCGTTCCCGGCGTCGCTCGAGGCTTCGCGCAATCCCAAGGCGGGCACCGCCAGCATCACCATCAGGCCGGTTGCCACGACCGCGGCCACCAGCGGGCGCCGCTGGACGCGCTTCACCCAGGCCAGCCAGAACCCACCCTCTCCTGCATCCGACGCGCGCGTTCCCGCCGCGCCGATGCGGTGGCCGAGCATGCGGAGCAGCGCCGGCAGAACCGTCAGCGAAGCGGCGAGCACGGTCACGACGGCGATAGCCGCTGCGACCGCAGCGCCGTTCAGCAGGCTCACCCCGAGCGCGAACATGCCGAGCAGCGCGATCACAACCGTCGCGCCGGCGAAAAATACGGCGCGGCCGGAGCTGTTCATGGAAGCCGCGATTGACGCCTCGACGTCGCCGTCGTTCCTGCGGTATTGCTCGCGGAAGCGCGTGACGATGAAGAGGGCGTAGTCGATGCCCACCCCGAGGCCGATCATCAGCGCGAGCTCCGAGCCGAAGTCAGGGATGTCGATGAGGTGGCTGACCAGGCCGATCACGCCAAGCCCCGCGCCGAGTCCGAGCAGCGCCGTGGCAATCGGCAGCCCCATGGCCGTGAAGGATCCGAAGCTGATCAAGAGGATCAGCACCGCCGCACCGATGCCGACGACGGTGGCAAACCCGAGCGACTGCTGCCGTGCTTGGTCGATTGCCTGGCCACCGAGCTCGACCTCGAGCGTGGACGAATTGGCCGCCCGTGCCTCGCTGACAACCTTGTTGACAGCTGCCTTTGGCAGCTCGTTTGCACGCTCGTCGAAGGCGAGTGTCGCAAAGGCGATACGACCGTCGCCGGAGATCGCACGCGCCTGCTTCTGGTAGGGACTGACGACCCCGCTCACATGCGGCAACTGCGCCACGCGAGCGATCGTCGCGTTCACGGTCCGGCGAGTCGAGCGATCGGTGATGCTCCCGCTTCGGGCGCGGAACACGATCTGGTCCGAGTCGCCGGCCTGCGCCGGGAACCGCTGCTGCAGCAAGTCGACTGCGCGCTGCGAGTCGGTCCCGGGCAGCGTGAAGTTCCCGGACACGCGCGAACCGACGGTGGAAGAAACGACGAGGACGCCGATCGCGGCAGCGATCCACGCCACCACGACCAAACGCCGGTGCGTCATCGTCAAACGGGCCAGCCTGAGCATCATTCGATCAAATCCTTCACTTGAGGAAAAGTTGCACGATGTGCTATTTGTACTGCTTCAGCCGATGCAAGTCAACATTCGATGCAATTTTTCTCGGTGTGAAGGGAGTGTGATAGGCTGCACGCGTGGAGCAGGGTGAGACGGTCACCGTGCGGCCGGGGCTGCGCGAGCGTAAGAAGCAGCAGACCCGTGAGAAGATCGCGCACGTAGCGCTGGATCTGTTCGCCGAGCGCGGCTACGACGAGACGACGCTCGCCGACATCGCCGATGCCGCCGACGTCTCGACGCGCACGATCTTCGCCTACTTCAACACCAAGGAAGACATCCTGTTCTGCGACGAGCCGCAGTTCTATGTTGCGTTGGAGCAGGGGCTCGCGAACCGCCCCCCTGGGGCTACAACGGTCGACGCGCTCCGCGAGTTCATTGCGGCTCAGGACATCGCCGATGCCAAGCACCTGCGACGCAAGAAGGTCGTCGCGGAGTCCGGCAGCCTTCGCCTGGCCGCGCGGGCGCGCTTCGGGCAGGTCGAGGAGCTGATCGCCGACTCGATCGCGCGAGACCTGGATGCACAGCCGGGTGACATCCGTCCCGCTCTCATTGCCGCATCGATGACAGCCGCCTTTACATTCATGCGCGACCGCATCGAGGCGGAGGCGGGAGAGCCACTGTCACACGAACAGGCGATGGCGATCCTCGACGACGTGCTCGAGTTCCTGCGCGGGGGGCTCGAAGGTCTGTCATCCCGTCGTCGGCGTCGGTAATCCGCGTCGCGGTGCGGTTTTGGTGAGGTTGGTACCTCGATCTGAGGGTTTCTGGCCGTCCCTGACCGTCTCTCCCGCTGCCGCAGTCCGGCATGCCTAAGCGAGATATCGCTTAGCCAAGCGGCTTGGCATCCCCATCCTCCACGTTCGAATCCCGGTGGCAGTACTCCGGAAGCGCGCTCCCTGAGCGGGTTTTTCGCTCTGGGAAGGGCGTGTGGCCGATCTAACCGAGCGCGCGCAACAGCGCGGCGGTAGCCGCAGCGGCGACGACCACCACGAGAAACGGCGCGCGCCGCCCGACGAGCAGTGCGGCGACGGCGACCGCCGGGACCCGCGCGTCGAGCGCGAGCTGCTGGCGAACGGACAGCGTCTGCACCACTACCAATGCCGCGAGCAGCGGCACCGCCACGAGCTCGAGCACGAGCCGGACGCGCGCGTGAAGCTCACGACCGCCGATCACGATCGGTCCTACCGCCTTCAGCCCATACGAGACTGCCCCGAGCGCGATCAGCAGCGGCCAGCTCACGCGCGCACGCCCTTCGCGACCAGCACGCCGGGCACGACACCGACGACCGCTGCGATCACTGGAACGCCCACTGGTGCGACCGGGACGAGAGCCACGGCCGCCACGGCGCCGGCGACCGCTCCGATGGGTGCGCCTGGGCGGCGAAGCTGCGGCGCCAAGAGCGCGAGGAACGCCGCGGGGAACATCGCATCGAGGCCGAACTTCTGCGGATCGATGCTTCCTCCCAGCAGCGCGCCCGCCGTGGTCCCGGCCGACCAGCAGATCCATACGCTGACGCCGGTCGCGATGAACGCGCGCCGCGCGTTCGCCACGTCGCTCTCGGCGCGCGCCGTTGCCGTGCTCTCGTCGATGACGAGATGCGCCAGGACGGCGCGGCCACGCAGCCGGCGCGGCAGGATCGGCGCAAGGGTCAGGCCATAGGCCGCGTTGCGCAACGCGAGCGTGACGGCCGGGGCCAGGGCGGCAATCGCTCCCCCTCCACCCGCCAGCACGCCGACGAACGCGAACTGCGACGCGCCCGTGAAGACGAGCATCGACATGACGATCGCCTGACCCGCGCTCAGCCCTGCCGCGACGGCCAGAACGCCGAACGAGATTCCGTAGACGCCGACCGCCACACCGATCCCGGCCGCGGTCGTCACGATTCGGCGCGGGAGCGTTGCGACCAGCGAAGCCACGCGGCAACGCTAGCCCGGCGCCGTGAGCATTTGGTTGCGTTTTCACCCCAGATTTGACCTCTTTAGAGCATGATCCACCCATGGATCACCTTGATCGCGCAATCTTGCGCCACCTTCAAGCAGACGGCCGCCTCTCGAACGTCGAGCTGGCCGAGCGGGTGCGCCTCTCCCCCTCCCCTTGCCTGCGGCGGGTCCGTGCGCTCGAACAGGCGGGCGTGATCCGCGGCTATCACGCGCAGATCGACCCGGCGGCAGTGGGCCGCGGCTTCGAGGTGACGGTCCACATCGAGCTGACGCTCAAGGACCGCGCGACCGTCGAGGGTTTCGAGACCGCGATCGCCGCATTCGACGAGGTGGTCGAGTGCCAGCGGATGTTCGGTCTGCCGGACTACGTGATCCGGGTGGCCGTCCTGGACCAGGCCGCGTACGAGACCTTCTATATGAACCAGCTCGCCGAATTGCCAGGCCTGGCCCGCGTCAACTCACAGTTCGCGATGAAGGTCGTAAAGCGCGGCGGCGCGGTGCCAATCTGACCCAGCCGCCCAGCCGCCCAGCCAGCTTTCAGCCGGGTAGGCCGACGTGCGCGCCCGCAGAAGAGCCCGGTCGAACGGCGCACGGTCGTCCTGCTTCACCGGGCGTAGAGTGGCGCCGCACCGCGGGAAGGATCACCCTCCCGCGCGCGTCAGGTCTTTCCAGGATGGGACGAGTTCGGGTCGAGCCGCTGACCGAGCGCTACCACGTGCAGCGCCTGGCACCCGCGGACTGGGTGACGCTTGCGCGCGCGACCCTCGCGGTCGGCGTGGCGGCGCTTGTTGCGGACTCGTTCGAGGTCCCCGTACCTCTTGCACTGCTGCTGCCACTCGTGTCCGTCACGCTCGCGCTGGACGCCGTCGACGGCTGGACGGCACGGCGCACGAGGACGACAGGCCTCTTCGCGGACTTCGACGGCGAGGTCGACGCGTTCCTCATCCTCGTCCTGAGCGTCTACGTCGCCCGCTCGGCGGGTGCGTGGGTGCTCGCGATCGGGGCGGCGCGCTACGCCTTTCTCGCCGCCGGCTGGGTCCTCCCGTGGATGCGCGAGCCGCTTCCGCCGCGCTACTGGCGCAAGGTCGTGGCTGCGACGCAGGGGATCGTGCTGGCGATCGCGGCCGCGCACGTCCTCCCGTCATCGGTGACTCGGCCCGCTCTCGTGGCAGCACTCATGCTTCTCGGGGAGTCGTTCGGCCGCGACACGTTGTGGTTGTGGAGGCGCCGACCCAAGGCCAGGGCGCGGAAACCCGTCGGAGGGCGTGCCGGCGCAGCGCTCACCGCTCTGGCCGTCCTGCTCGTCTGGGTCGGGCTGGTCGCACCACATCAGCCGGCGCACGTGACGCTCGGGTCGTTTGTGCGCCTCCCGCTCGAGGGGCTTGTCCTCGTCGCCCTCGCGGTCCTGCTGCCCCCACGCGCCCGGCGCCTCCTGCCCGCGGTCGTCGGGCCGCTCCTCGCCCTGGTGCTGATCCTGAAGCTGCTGGACATCGGGTTCTTCGTGACCTTCGACCGTCCGTTCGATCCCTATCGCGACTTGAACTATGCGGGGATCGGCGCGGAGACGCTGCGCGCCTCGATCGGGACCACGCAGGCGAACCTCGTCATCGCCGCCGTACTGCTCTTCGTCGCCGGTCTGCTCGTCTTCATGACGCTGGCGCTTCGTCGCCTCAGCCGGACGGTGACGCGCGATCGTCGCGGGTCGCTTCGAGCCGTCACAGCCCTCGCTCTCGTTTGGCTGCTCTGCTGGGTGTTCGGCGCGCGGCTCGTCTCCCACGCGCCGTTCGCCTCCGCGAGCGCCGCCGGTGTCGTCGCGGACAAGGTGAGCGAGTACGTCTCAGACATCAACGATCCGGCGACGTTCGCCAGGGAGATCACTAACGACCGCCTTCGCGACACTCCTGGCAGCCGGCTGCTGACCGGGCTGCGTGGCAAGGACGTCCTGCTGGTGTTCGTCGAGAGTTACGGCCAGGTCGCAGTCCAGGGGTCGTCCTTTTCACCGCAGGTCGATGCTGTCCTCGCCAACGGGACGAAGCAGCTTCAGGCCGCGGGATTCTCCGCGCGCAGCGGCTTTCTCAAGTCGCCGACTTTCGGCGGCACCAGCTGGCTGGCGCACTCGACCATGCAGTCGGGCGTCTGGGTGAACACGCTCCAGCGCTCCGGCCAGCTCGTCAAGAGCAACCGCTTCACGCTGAGCGACGCGTTCAAGCGGGCCGGTTGGCGGACCGTCGACGACTCCCCGTCGAACGACCGCGAGTGGGATCCGGGGTCGTCCTTCTACCACTACGACAAGATCTACGACCGGCGCAACGTCGGTTACAGGGGGCCGACGTTCGCCTACGCGTCGATGCCCGACCAGTACGTGCTCTCGGCCCTGCAACGCCTCGAGCTCGCGACGCCACGCAAGCGCAAGCCGGTCTTCGCGGAGGTCGATCTGGTGTCCAGCCACGAGCCGTGGACCCGCATCCCCCGGATGGTTCCCTGGCAGCGGCTCCGCGACGGCTCGATTTTCAACAACATGCCGGTCGAGCACACGAGCAGGGACGTGTCGAACAAACCTGCGTTTTCATGGCTGACAGGCGGCGCCGCAGCCGTGCGGGCCGCGTACGCCCAGTCCATTGACTACTCGCTGAATGCGCTGATCTCGTTCGTGCGGACCTACCGGGACCCCAATCTCGTCATGGTCGTCCTGGGCGACCATCAGCCCTGGGCCATCGTCAGCGGCGCGGCGCCGAATCACAACGTCCCCACCTCGATCGTGGCCCACGACCCGGCGGTGCTGAAGCGGATCGCCGGATGGGGCTGGAATCCCGGCCTGCGGCCGCGCCCGCACGCTCCCGTCTGGCCGATGAGCGCGTTCCGCGACCGCTTCCTGACGGCGTTCGGGCCACGGCCGGCCTCGAGCAGCTCGCCATGAGCGGAGCGGTCGATCCCGTGTCCGCGGCGGCGGCAGGCTCCCGCTCAAGGCGCGTCCACGCGAGGCGGACGCTCATGACCGGCGGACGCGTCGTCGCCTCCGGCGTCACGCTCGCCCTGGTGGTCTGGCGCCTGGGCGCGGGTCCGTTCCTCGACGGCCTCCGCACAGTCGACGCGCGGGCGCTCGCCGCAGGCGCGGCCCTGGTGGCCGCGACGACGGTGTGCTCCGCGTGGCGCTGGACGATCGTGGCGCGCGGTCTGGGCGTCGAGCTGTCGCTGCGGAGCGCGGTGGCGGCTTACTACCGGGCGTTGTTCCTCAACGTCACGTTGCCTGGCGGTGTCGTCGGCGACGTTCACCGTGGGATCAGCCACGGCCGCGACGTGAACGATGTCAGCCGAGGACTACGGGCTGTCGCGTGGGAACGGTTCGCCGGACAGGTCGTGCAGGTCGCGCTGACCGTCATCGTTCTTCTCGCGCTTCCGTCGCCCGCGCGCTCCGTGATGCCGCTGGTTGCGATCGGCCTTGTGACGGCGCTGGCCTGCATCGCGCTCGTGGCCCGGGCGCGACGCGGCGCTGCAGGAATCGCATACGCACGATTCCTCAGCACAGCCACCTCTGACGTCCGCCGCGCACTGCTCGAGCGCCGAGCGTGCCCGCGGATCGCGCTCGCGTCGGCAGTCGCCGTCTGCGGCCACGCGCTGGCCTTCCTGGTCGCCGCGCGTACCGCGGGCGTGACCGCGCCGCCTTCGCGTGTGCTGCCGCTGGCGCTGCTTGTGATTCTGGTGATGGTTGTCCCGAGCGTCGGCGGCTGGGGTCCGCGCGAGGGCGCGACGGCGTGGGCGTTCGGAGCGGCCGGCCTGGGAGCCGGGCGCGGAGTCACGACCGCTGTCGTCTACGGCGTGATGGTGCTGGTC
>DATBDN010000004.1:0-78871 GCA_036269895.1 Thermoleophilaceae bacterium | reverse complement strand
ACCGGCCACGACGACCGCTACAAGTGGGTCGCGCTGGCGAACACCACGCTCGGCGTCCTCATGGTCACCATCAACGCGTCGATCCTGCTGATCGCGCTGCCCGACATCTTCAAGGGCATCAAGCTCGACCCGCTGAAGCCGCAGAACACCAGTTACCTGCTCTGGCTCATCATGGGATTCCTCGTGGTGACGGCCGTGCTGGTGGTGAGCTTCGGGCGCATCGGCGACATGTACGGCCGGGTCAAGATGTACAACCTCGGCTTCGCCGTCTTCACTTTCTTTTCGATCATGCTGTCGCTCACCTGGATGACCGGCTCGGCCGCGGCGTGGTGGCTGAACATCATGCGCGTGTTGCAAGGGGTCGGCGGGGCGTTCCTGTTCGCCAATTCCAGCGCGATCCTCACCGACGCCTTCCCAGCGCATCAGCGCGGGCTGGCCCTCGGCGTCAACAATGTCGCGGGCATCGCCGGATCGTTCATCGGCCTGGTCATCGGCGGCGTGCTGGCCCCCATCAACTGGCACCTGATCTTCCTGGTCTCCGTGCCGTTCGGGATCTTCGGGACCATCTGGGCCTACTTGAAGCTCAAGGACAACGGGGTACGCCAGAAGGCCACGATCGACTGGTTGGGCAACATCACCTTCGCCGTCGGCCTCATCGCGGTGCTCGTCGGGATCACGTACGGCATCCAGCCCTACGCCGGACACACCATGGGCTGGACGAGCCCGCTGGTGCTCGGCCTCATCGGGGCGGGGGTGGTGGTGCTCGGCGTGTTCGCCGTGATCGAGACGAGGGTGGCGGCGCCGATGTTCGACCTGTCGCTTTTCCGGATCAGGGCCTTCACCGCTGGCAACATCGCCAACCTCCTCGCCGCGCTGGGGCGTGGTGGGCTGCAGTTCATCCTCATCATCTGGCTGCAGGGCATCTGGCTGCCCGAGCACGGCGTCAACTTCACGCGCACGCCGCTCCTGGCCGGCGTCTACATGCTGCCGCTGACGATCGGGATGCTCATCGCCGGGCCGACATCCGGCTACCTGTCGGACCGCTTCGGCGCGCGCCCGTTCGCGACCGGCGGGATGATCGGCGCCGCCTTCAGCTTCGGACTGCTGCTGATGCTGCCGACGGACTTTGCCTACCCGCAGTTCGCGGGGGCGCTTCTGCTGGCCGGGCTGTCGATGGGGTTGTTCGCGTCGCCCAATCGCGCCGCCGTGATGAACAGCCTGCCACGCACTGACCGCGGCGCCGGGGGCGGCATGAACCAGACGTTCCAGAACTCGGCACAGGTGTTGTCGATCGGCATCTTCTTCACGCTGATGATCGCGGGGCTGTCCGCGACCTTGCCCCACACGCTGAGCAGTGGCCTCGAGGCCCACGGCGTGCCGGCCGCCACCGCCGCGCATGTGGCCCACATCCCGCCGGTGTCGATCCTGTTCGCTGCCTTCCTCGGCTACAACCCCGTCCAGCACCTCGTCGGGGCGCACGCGCTGGCGCTCGTCGGCACGCACGACCGTGCGGTGCTGACGGGCCGCGCCTTCTTCCCTCACCTGATCTCCGCGCCGTTCCGCAGCGGCCTTCACGCCGCGTTCCTGTTCGCGATCGCCGCCTGCCTGGTCGCCGCAGCGGCGTCGTCTTTGCGCGGCGGCCTCTATCACCATGTCGACGCGCACGTGGAGGTGCAGCATGCAGGTTGAGTGGTACGGCCAGTCCGCGTTTCGCCTGAGCACGGGCGACGCCACCGTCGTCATCGACCCCTTCGGGGACGTGTCCGCGTTTGCGAGTCGTGGCGTGCAGTTCGACTATCCGGCGATCGCGGGAGTCAGCGCCGATCTGGTGCTCGTCACGCACGAGCACCTCGACCACAACGGAGTGGATGCCGTGGACGGCTCGCCGGCAATCCTGCGCTCGACGGCGGGACGGTTGGAGTCGCCGATCGGCGAAGTGCTCGCGATCGCGTCTGAGCACGACCGCAGCGCTGGAACGGAGCGCGGCCCGAACGCGATCTTCGTCTTCGAGCTCGATGGCACCCGCGTCGCGCACTTCGGCGACTTCGGCCAGACGGTGTTGCGCGACGAGCAGGCCGCGGCGATCGGCACCGTCGACCTGCTGTTCGTCCCGGTCGGCGCCGGCCCGACGATCGGGGCCGATGCTGCCGTGGAGATCGCGAAGCGCCTTCAGGCGCGCTGGGTCGTGCCGATGCACTACCGCACGCCGCGGCTGGGTTTCCTGGAGCCGGCCGATGCGTTCCTCGAGCAGTTCGCGAACGTCGCACGCCTCGAGACACCGGCGTTCGACACGGCCGAGTTGGCGGAGGAGACGCCGCTCGCCGTCGTCCCGGCGGTGCCGTAGCCGCGGCTCGCCATTGACGCGCGCTGCCACCGGCGCTAGAAGAACCCTTCCGCACAAAATTGAGCCCCAGGGAGGCTGAGATGCCGAAGGTCCTGTTGCTGGCCGGTGACGCCGCCGAGTCGCTCGAGGTCATGTACCCGTACCAGCGCCTGCTCGAGGAGGGCTACGAGGTCGACATGGCCGGCCCCTCCAAGAAGAAGCTGCAGTTCGTGGTCCACGACTTCATCGACGGCTACGACACGTACACCGAGAAGCCCGGTTACACCTGGCCCGCCGACGTCGCATTCGCCGATGTCGACCCGGCCGATTACGTCGCGCTCGTGATCCCAGGAGGACGCGCGCCCGAGTACATCCGCAACGACCCGGACGTGAAGCGCATCGTGAGGCACTTCTTCTCGGATGAGAAGCCCGTCGCTCAGATCTGTCACGCCCCGCTCGTGCTCGCCGCCAGCGACGTGTTGTCGGGCCGGCGCAGCGCCGCCTATCCGGCGCTGGAGCCCGACGTGGTGCGAGCAGGAGGCGAATTCGTCGACGGCGCCGGTGTGGTCGACGGCGCGATGGTGTCGGCGCGGGCGTGGCCGGACCACCCCGCGTGGATGCGCGAGTTCATCCAGCTGCTCAGGGAGCGGGCTCCGGTCGAGCAGCCGGCTGCAGTGGCCGGCTAGACCGCCTGCGGGTCGCCGCCCGCGGCAGCAGAAGGGGAGTCGTCAGCAGGAGCAGGCCCGCGATCGCGATTGCGATGCGCGGGCTCGTGACGCTGGCCAGCAGGCCCCAGATAGCGGTCATCACCGCGATCGTCGCGCTGCTCGTGACCGACCACGCCGACAGCGTCCGCGCGAGCCGGTCGCCCGGGGTCTGCTCGAGCCGGTAGGTGGCGAAGACGGGGTTGAAGACGCCCACGCAGGTGACCAGGCCGAGCTGGACCCCGATGACCAGCGCGAGCCCGCCGGTTCCGGCCACGACGCAGGCCAAGCCGATCGACCAGCAGGCGCGCAGGCTGCCCGCGACGAGCATGACCCGGTCTTTTCCGAAGCGCGCGACCATGCGCCGCGACAGCCGGGAGCCGACCAGGCCACCGACGCACGGCGCGCCGAACGCGAGTGCGTACTGCCACGGCGCGAATCCGAGTTCGCCGAGCATCAGCACGGCGACGAGCGGCGCGGTGGCCATGATCAGGCCGTTGACCAGCACGGTGTTGAAGAACAGCGGGCGCAGCGCAGCGCTGGTGAGGATGTGCCGCCAGCCTTCGAGCAGGTCGCCAGCCCGCAGGCGCGGCGTGTCCGGTCGCTCGGGAGGTTTCTCGGTGCCGCCGATCGCGCGGATGCCCAGCGCCGAAAGCAGGTAGCTGACCGCGTCCGCGACGATCGTCGTCGCGGGGCCGAGCAGGCCAATCATGGCGCCGCCGAGGGGTGGGCCCAGTGCGGTGGCAGTCCACATGGTGGACTCGAAGCGGCCGTTTGCGACGAGCAGGTGTTCGGGCTTGACGAGCGCCTTGAGACAAGCGCCGCCGGCGGCCTTGAAGGCGATGTCGGCCGAGCCGACGACGACCGCGACGATCAGCAGCTGGGCGAACGTGAGCCGGCCGAGCGCAAAGGCTGCGGGGATGCTGATCAAGGCGGCGAAGCGCGTCAGGTCCATGGCGATCATCACCGGCCGCTTGCGGCGGAACTCAACCCACGGGCCGAGCGGGACCGCGACCGCAGCGCCGACGGCCAGGCCGGCGGCGGCCAGCAGCGACACCTGGGCAGGGCCGGCGTGCAGCACGATGATCGCGATCAGCGAGAACGCGTCGAACGCGAGCCAGGTGCCGAACGTGCTGACCGCGTAGGCCGCCCAGAGGCATGCGAAAGGCCGCCCGAGCGACTGCGCGGTCCGCGTGCCCGTCATGCGCGGCACGCTAGGCGCGCGCCCGGATGCACCGCGCTCAGGCCGTCGCGGCTGCGGCGTCGTGCATCGCTGCGAGCAGCGCCTGCGTCGACGGCCGCGCTGCATCTGCAGCGCGGGTCACGGCGAAGACCGTGCGGCGCAGATCCGTGTCGGCCATCGATCGCAGTGTCACGCCGGGCTGATGGCCGGGGAGGACCAGGCCGGGCAGCAGCGTCACTGCCTGCCCGCGCGCGACCAGGGCCAGGCTCACCGTCGCGTCGTTTGTGCGGTGCCTGATGTCCGGATCGAAGCCTCCGTGCTCCCTGCAGGTCCGTCGGACCAGCTCCTCCCACGGCGTGCCGACGTGCCCCGTCGTCCACGTCTCTTCGGCCAGCTCGGCCAGCGGCAGCGCCTCCTCGTGGCGGCGCGCCGCCGCGTGGCGGCTCGGCAGGACCACGTGGACCGGGTCGCGCAGCAGCTCGTGGCGCTCCAGCCCCGGCGGCAGCCGCCAGGGCTGGTGCGGCCACTCGTCGCCCAGGGCCAGGTCGATGTCGCCGAGCGCCAGGGCGGGCAGCGACTGCTCCGGCTCGGCCTCGACCAGCTCGCAGCGAAGCCGCGGCGCGTCGCGGGCAAGCGCTTCGAATGCCGGGATGACGATGCGCAGCGCGACCGATTGGAACGACGCGACCCGCCCGCGCCCAGCCACGGTGCCCGCCACCGCCGCAAGGTCTGCTTCGGCGACGGCCGCCCGCTCGAGCAGCGCCTCGGCGTGCTCGACCAGCACGAGTGCGGCGTCTGTCAGGCGCACGCCGCGTCCTGCGCGGACGAGCAACTGCACCCCAGCCTCCGCCTCGAGCGCCGCCAGCTGCTGCGAAACCGCCGAGGGTGTGAACTGCAACGCGTCGGCGACCGCCGCGATCGTTCCGCGCTCGCTGAGCTCGCGCAAGAGGCGCAATCGGCGCAGGTCGAGCATTCATCAGCGATGCTAAGCGATTAGCGACAGAAATCGGAATTGTTCCTGACGCATCGATGAGACACGATCTCGAGGTGCGCTCCTCCGGCACCCTGATGTGCATCAGCTCCGGCGCGGCGTTCGGCGCGATGGCCATCTTCGGCAAGCTCTCGTACCGCGAGGGCGTCAATGTCGCGACCCTGCTGGCCGCGCGCTTCGTGATCGCGGCCGTCGTGTTCTGGGCGCTGGTCCTGGCAAGCGGCGCCCGGCACCAGCTGCGCTCGCTGACAGGGCGGGATCTCCGCACCGGGCTCGCGCTCGGCGCGTGCGGTTACGCGATCCAGGCCGGCTGTTACTTCCTGGCGCTCGAGCGCATCGAGGCGTCGCTCTTGTCGCTGTTGCTCTACACGTTCCCCGCCATGGTCGCCGCCGCTGCCGTCGTCCTCGGCCGCGAACACATCGACGCGCGCCGCGCCGCCGCGCTCGGGCTCGCGTCGTTCGGCCTCGTCCTGGTCCTCGCCGGATCCGGCGCGGGCGCGCTCGATCCGCTGGGCGCGGCGCTCGGAATCGCTGCGGCCGTGGTCTACAGCACGTACATCCTCGTCAGCGACGGGGTCGCGGGCCGGCTCGATCCGCGCGTCCTGTCGGCGCTCGTATGCACGGGCGCCGCGGTGTCTCTGACGATTGGCTCGGCGCTGCTCGGGCAACTGCATCCGGGTGCGGTGACGGCAGCGGGATGGGGCTGGCTCGTCAGCCTCGCGCTGGTCTCGACCGTGGGGGCGATCAGCCTGTTCTTCGCGGGCCTCGCGCGCGTTGGCCCGACGACCGCGTCGATCTTGGCCACGGTCGAGCCGGTCGTGACCGTTCTCCTCGCTTTCCTCGTGTTCGGCGAGACGCTCGCCGCGGTCCAGCTGGCCGGCGGCGCGCTCGTGCTGACCGCGGTGGTCGTGCTGAGCGCGCCGCGTGGGCGCTACTCGCCGCTCTCGTACTTGAAGGAGATTCCGAGCCTGACCCGGTAGCTCTGGATGGCGCCGTTCTCGATCGTGAGGTCCGTGCGCCTGACTTCGGCGACACGCAGGTCGCGTACCGTCTTAGCCGCGGTTTCGACTGCGTTGCGCGCTGCCTGCTCCCACGACTCAGAGCTCGTGCCGATCACCTCGGTAACTCGATAGACGCTGTCCGCCATCCCAACCTCCTTGGTAGTTCAGGGGACCCTAACCGCAGACCGGCAGTCGCTGCTAACTCAGCCACCTCCGGCCATCGCCTCAGCGATCCTCCGGAGGTCTTCGACGAACGCCTCGCGCTCCGCATGGCGGCTGGCGTCGTCGCGCTGGCGCAGGATCGAGGCGGGGTGGGCGGTGGCGGACACGAGTGGCGCCAGGTCGGAGTCGAGCGGGCGGCCGCGCGACTCACCGAGCTTGAACTTGTTACCCAGGAGCGCCTTGCCCGCCGTCGCTCCGAGCAGCACGAGCACTTCAGGGCGCACGACCTGGATCTCCGAGTCCAGCCACGGCCGGCACGCGTCGACCTCGAAGCGCTTCGGAGTTCGGTGAAGCCGGCGCTTTCCTCGTTCCTCGAAGGCAAAGTGCTTGACGACGTTCGTGATGTAAACGTCCTTGCGATCAATGCCGACGGCGTCGAGCGCCTTGTCGAGCTCGCGCCCGGCCGGGCCGACGAACGGCTGGCCCTCGCGGTCCTCGCGATCACCGGGCATCTCGCCCACCATCATCACCCGCGCGCGCTTGAGCCCCTCGCCGAACACCGTCTGCGTCGCCCCACGCCATAGGTGGCAGCCGCGGCAGCCCGCTGCCGCCTCGCGCAGGTCGGTGAGAGTCCGCCGCTCGGGCAGGAACGGCGTCGCGTCGTTCGGCTCGGTCCAGCGCAGTTCGCTCATTCGGCGATCCTGGCTGCCAGCTCCTCGGACGGCAGGTCTTCGACGAAGACCGGCGTTCCGGGTTGATGCTTGCGCCCACCCTCTGCGAGGGTGCCCGCGTCGACACCGTCGAAGCCGATTTCGGCGATCAAGTCGTCGACCTCCTGCTTGGCGGCCAGGTCGTCGCCCGAGATCGGGATGCCGATGTGGCCGGTGGCTTCTCCGGGGCACGCCTTGTTGCGCAGGCTGTCGGCCCCGATCGCGTTGAACGCCTTCACCACGTAGGCGCCGTCGAGGTGCTGGGCGAGCATTTCGCTCGAGGTCGTCCGGTCGTCGTCGAGCTCATCGAAGTGGCCGTCGCGGTCGGGGAAGTAGTTGTTGACGTCGATCACGACCTTGCCCGCCAGCTCCTGGGCGGGCACGTCCTTGTAAGCCTTGAACGGGATCGCGACGACGACGAGCTCGCCGAAGCGTGCGGCTTTCTCCGGTGTCAGGGCACGGACGCGGTCCCCGAGCTCGGCCTGGAGCTCGCGCAGGCTCTCCGGGCCACGCGAGTTGCTGATCGCGACGTCGTGACCTGCGTTCGCGAAATGCCGGGCGAGCGTGGCGCCCATGCGGCCCGCGCCGATGATCCCGATCTTCATCCAAAGTTGGCTTTCCGTGGACCGGCGTGTCGCAAACGCCGTTGTCCGTACGGCATTCGTCGGTTCCTCGTACTAAATATGGGTAACCGGTCACACGATGTTTACGAGTACGTCTGCGAACGCTGCGACTCTCTCGGCGGAGAGATGGCGCGAGCAATAGACCTGGTGATCGGTGATGTGCATGGGCGCGCCGACGCGCTGTACACACTGCTCCGCGAGATCGGCGTCGTCGACTCGGGTGGCAGGCGCCGCCGCGCCGGCTGGATCGTCCAGGTCGGCGACCTGCTGGACCGCCGAGCGGCGCCGGAGGCGAACCTCGAGACGGCGCAGCTGGCGGCCGACGTGCTCGACGTCGTGCTCGTGGGCAACCACGAGTGGCGCCTGCTCGCCGACTCCGACGGTGAGCACGGGGCTGCGCTCGCGACCCTGGCAGCGCAGGGCTGGCCGGATGCCGCCTGTGCGAGTGCCGGCTGGCTGATCACGCATGCAGGCGTCCACCCCCAGTTCGTCGCAGATCTCCCGGCCGATGTGGACGACTGCGCCGCGGAGATCAATCACCGCTGGCACCGCGACCGCATTCAGTCGCCGCGCGACCCACTGTTCACGTCGGTCGGCCCGGAGCGGGGTGGCCCCGATCCGTGTGGCGGCATCTTCTGGATGCACAGCGACGAGTGGCCGACGGAGCAGACGACCCCGTGGGGCCAGATCGCCGGCCACGTCCCACAGCGCGAGCCGCGGCTGCTGCCGGGACCGCGTTGGGCGATCGATATCCGCTCGGGACGCAACGAGCGCCTGGCCGCGCTCGTGCGCCCGCATGGCCAGCGCGACTGGCACCCGGTCGTGGTCAAGGCGCGCACGGGCTGCCACCGCGAGCGGCGCCCGGCGTACGCGCTCGCGGCCTGACCTCGCGCTACCGGATCCGGTGCGACACAGGCGCCGGCCCCATCGGCTTGCCGCCGTAGATCACATGCCCCTTGGCGTCCTGGTAGGTGAGCCACGCGATCGCGCCATGCTGGTCGACGCCCGGCTTGCTGTAGTCGCATACGCCGCCCGGGAAGGCTCCCTGGAGCCGCCGCCACTGGTCGTCGGTAAACGTGACCGGGTACTCCTCGCGCCGCATCGGCTTGAGCTGGCACTTCATGACATCCTCGGCCAGCGGGCCGTCGGCCCCCTGCCGCGGCGTGCCGTACGCGGTGACGGTTTCGTCGCAGACCGTCGCAACAAGCTCGTGACCCTGGCCATCGGTGCAGCGCGGTGCGACGTTGTCGGGCCTGTCCTCGATGATCTTCCGCGCCAGCGGGAGCTTGCGGTGGTCGGCGTTCACGCGCGCGAGCCAGCGATCCATTGCGAACACGGAGTCGTCGGCGAACGACGGGTCGCCGATCAGCGGGGCCTGGCCCCGCCAGAGGATCTGGTTGGCCGCGGTGCCGAAGTTGCGCTCGAGCCGCGCGCGCATCGCATAGGTCCGATAGACGTCGTGGAAGGCGCCGGGGTCCGGCCCGCGCAAATCGATGATCGCGACCTTGTTGAGATTGTTCGCGGAGTCGATCGCGCCGGTGCGGTAGAGCCGCTCGAGCGCAATCGGGTCGGCCGCCGTCCGCT
This sequence comes from Thermoleophilaceae bacterium, assembly GCA_036269895.1. Taxonomy (GTDB): domain Bacteria; phylum Actinomycetota; class Thermoleophilia; order Solirubrobacterales; family Thermoleophilaceae; genus DATBDN01. Next base: position 69,590 of record DATBDN010000004.1, on the reverse strand, counting down.
CGGGTGTGACGTTCAGGTCGATGTCCGCACCGCCGACGTGGGTGTTGAAGTCGACGAACTGCGCCGGCGACACGCGCCCGTCACGCAGGCCCCGGAGGCCGTACTGGACGCCGACGTTGTCGTACCCGCGGCGCGCGAATCCGCGGCTGTCGCGCCCGAACGCGTTGACCATGTAGTCCTGCAGCGTGCAGCGCACGCCGTGCGGGTTCGTCTGCGCGTTGTAGACCTGCTCCTGCGGAATGCCGGGGCACGACCGCGACGGATCACCGGAGTTCGGGATGACCGTCGTGAACGTGACCGGATTCGCGATGTTCGGGTGGTCGAAGAAGGCGGTGATCGCTAGCGGGTCGTAGATCACGCCCGGGTCCCAGCGCAGCGGGTTCTCGAGGTACTTGAGGCCGAAGGTGTACTCCTCGTATTGGATCGCCGACGACCAGGCGTCCGGGAACGAGCACTGCGGCGTGATCCCCTGGTAGATGCCCGGGTAAGCGTTCGCCACCTGCTGCTGCACCAGTGATCCTCCGGAGCAGCCGCTACCGATCGTCCAGCGCGCCGTCCCGTAGTGGTCGATCGTGTACTCCTTGGTCATCACGAGCGACTCCGCCTGCGTCAGCAGGTTGCAGTTGTGTCCGGCGTGGTCGAGCGCGTTGGCCATGACGATGAAGCCGCCGCCGAGGAGCTTGGGCTCGAGCACGCTCGGGGCCTCACCGGTCTTGTACTCGGTGTCGCACGAAAAGCCGTGCGTGATCACCAGTCGGCGATTGGACTGATGCTGCGGCGCCGTCGGCGTCCACGGCTTGCTCGGATCGAACAGCGTCGCGATCGCGTATTGGTCGCGGTCGATGTACCCGGACTCCAGCCGTACGATGAAGGGCACTGTCACGCCGTCAGTCGTTGTCGTGGTGGCGACCGTGTCGGACGGCGGCGGGTTGTTCGGGTCGTAGGGCTGGAACGAGCCGCCGCTGCTGTTCGAGTTCGTGCCCGGCAGCGTGGCGCCCTGGGTCGACGCGCCCTTCGGGAGGTATAGGAAGCGATACGACGGCGGCTGGTCGCACTGCGCATCCTGCGCTCCCGCCTGGCACGTCCATGGCTGGATCTGCGGGCCCGCGAAGATCGGGCCGCCGATCGGATGGTTCGTGACGTAGAGACGCGCGGCGCTGCCGGCTCGTGCACGGCCGGTGAAGGCGATCCGCCGGGTGCGGCGACGCACGCGCGTGTGCGGCGCACTGCCACCGATGCGCGCGACCAGGGCGACGCGTCCCACCGGCATCCCGTCGACCAGGCCTTCCAGGCGCCGCGCGCCGACCCGCTGCAGGACGCCGGTGACGTCGCGGCCGCCGGCGGTCAGCCGGACCCGGGCGACGTTCACGCCCGGCGGCACGGTCACGAGCACCAGCGCGTCGCCGCCTGAGACCAGGTCGGCCCTGTTCGAGAGCACCGCAATCCGAGGCGCCGCTGTCCGCGCCTGAGCCGGCGCTCCCGATAGCAACACGCTTGCGCACGTGACGAGCGCGAACGCCCACGTACCCCGTCTGTTCATCGACTCCCCCAAGCCGCTAACGCCTCCGCGTTAGGGAGTTCTAGCGGGTTCGCGCCGACAGTGCCGCAGCCTCGGTCAGTCCGCCCAGTTCCAGATCGCCTTGTCGGCCGCGTTCTGCCACACGGCCGGGAAGCGCGCGCGGATCGCGTCCGCCTGCGCCGCCGCCGTGCCGGCGAGCATTCCTGCTGCCCAGCTTTCGTCTGGATCGAGGCGGCGCCTGATCGCCCGCAGCCTGCGCGCCATTGCGAGCAGGCGGTCGTGTTCGGCGATGAGCGTTCGCAGCTCACGCACCCGCTCGAGCGCCGGCTGCGCTTCCTCGTCGAGCACTGCGGCTGCCAGCTCCACCGCTGCTTCCAGTTTCGCGACCCGCCGCGCGGGCGCCTCCTCCTCGTGGCGAAGCTCCCGCCACAACGGGCGAACGAACTTGCCTGCGGCCGGGGCGGCGCGACGACGCCCCGCGTCGGTTTCCAGCGGCGGCTTGGTCGCTATCTCCGCCAGGCGCTCGAGCAGCGCGACGTAAGGCCGCGCCCGGAGCGACCTGAGCAGCGTCGCGTGCGCGCGTGCGCGCGCGTCGCCCAAGCGAGCCGACAGCTTGCGTGCGTCGCTCGCCTGGGGCGCGCGGGCCAGCAGCGCGTCGAGCTCCGCGACCCGGGCTAGGTCATTGTCGAGCCGGCGCAGCTCTTCGCGCATCGGCTCGGACTGCTCCGGCTCGAGCAGCGCCGCAAACAGGTCGAGCTTGGCGCCCACCGCCTGCACCACATCGCGCGCGCGCTGCGCGCTGTCCTCCGCGTCAAGCACGAGCGGCGCATGCAGGTCGACGAGGTGCGCGACACTGACCCGCAAGCGGGACTGCGCCGCCTGCGCCATCGTCGTTTTCGAGCCCAGTGGCGGCACCTCGAGGTCCCAGGGCAGCGCTGCCTCACGGCCGAGCGCACGCGTCAGCTTCGGGATCTGCGCGACGTGCTCGGCCCCGGCCGAGCGCAAGGCCTCGTCGATGGCGCCGAGGATCTCCGCAGGCGCGTCGCCGACCAGTTCGACCTCGAGCTCGCGGAAGCGCGCGACCACGCGGCGCCCGCGCCGCACCGTGACCGTGTCGTCGTCCATCGTCGCCAGCATGCGCCCACCGTCGTCGCAGAGCGGTATCGCCTCGCGCGTCGTGGAGACGCGAGCCACCGGTCGCAGCGCACGCCCCAGCGCCCAGCCGCGCATCACGTCGACGAACTGTTTCGGCACGACGTCGCGGCGGCCTGACACGCTGATCTCCCGCCGCGCGAGGCCCTGGGCCGACGCGTCGGAGGGGAGCTTTGCCGTCCACAGGTCGCTCGGCGGCTCGCCGCGGCGGAAGCGCAGCGTGGCCCCGCGGCGCAGGAGCTTGAGGTCCGGCGTGTCGTAGTAGACGGCGTCGAGATCGTGTCGCTCCGGCTCGCCGGGCTTGGCGCCGTCGACGAAGCCGTTCAGGTCTGGGAGGACGAACTCAGGCCAGGCGCCGAGCTTGAGCTCGCGCTCGACCTGGTCGGCCTTGGTCACGGCGACGCCTGTGGTCGCTCCAGGCGCTCGCCGATCTCGACCCAGAGGTCGCGGTACGCCTGAGCCGCTCGGCTGCGCGGCGCGAACGCCTCGATCACAGTGCGGTAGGCGCCCATCCGCTCGACGTCGCTGGCCGCCGGGATGCCCGCGCGCAGCACTTCCGGATAGTCCGCCTGAAGACTCTGCGTCAGGTCGCGGTGCAGGCGCTTGCGGCGGTCGACCATGGACAGGAACGCAAGCACTTGAGGGCCGCCGTCCCCGTTCGACACGATGTCGCGCAGCTGGTCGAACGTCCGCGAGGACAGCGTCGCGGGCACCAGCGGCACCAGCAGCGCGTCGGCGGCCTCGAACACGCCCTCGGACACGAGCGAGATGCTTGGCGGGCAATCCAGGAATACGTAGTCGTAGCTGTCGCGCAGCGGCTCGACCACACGCGCCAGACGCCGTGTGGGCTTCTTCGTGTCGGCCAGCGCCAGGTCCATGTGGCGGTACGAGAAGTCGGCGGGCAGGAGGTCGAGTCGCTCGTGGTCGGTGCCCTTGATCAGCGCGTCCACGTCGCTCTTCCCGCGCACGAGCTTGCGCGCGCCGCCCTTCACGTGCGGCTTGACCCGGAACAGGAAGGTGCTGCCGCCCTGCGGGTCGAGGTCCCACAGCAGTGTCTGAGCGCCGCCTGAGGCTGCGAGGTACGCCAGGTTGACCGCCGTCGAGGTCTTGCCGACGCCGCCCTTGATGTTGTAGGTCGCGAGAACGCTCGTCATCCGAACGTCTTCTTCACGAGTGCGCGCTGCTCAGAGCTCGAGAACGCCTCGAACCGGTCGTGGAACTCTGCCCGTGCAGCGTCCTGCTGCTCCTCGAGGCGCTCTACCAGGACGCCCATTGCCATCAGCGCCTGCGAGCCACCCTCGCGCGGGCCGACCTCCGACGCCGCCTCGCGGATCATCGCCACCTGCACCTCGCGGTCCTGGAAGCGCCCGAGCGTGTCCTGGAGCGCCTTCAGCGTGCGCACCATCGGCTTGGTCACCCGCTTCGAGAACAGCGGGGAGAAGAACTCCAGCAGGTAGCGCAGCTCCTTGCCTTTCTTGCGCAGTTCGTGCAGGTCGCTGTGCGGGCTGTCGTCGTCGATCGCCTTGCCCATCTTGACCATCTGCCGGTAGACCTTGTCGATGCGGCGGGCGGCCACCTCGCTGATCGGCATGACGCCGAACGGCCGGTCGTCGACCACCTCGGTTGGCAGGCGCTTCAGGAGCGCCTCCCAGTCGCGGAGCGTGCTCGTCATCCGCTCCGAGCGCAGGGCGGCTTCCATCGCCCGCCGCTCCGCCGTGCGGTGGTCGGCCAAGAGGTCGCGCAGGCGATCAAGGTCTGCGCGCTGGGCCTCCGGCACCGTCGCCGCGAACTCGTCGAACTCGAGCAGGTACACGTCGAGGTCGCGGGTCGGCCCCGTGACCTGCTGGATCCACTTGAAGTCCGCGCGGAAGCGCTTGAGCTCATCCGGTGGGAAGACCTTCTTCAGCTCGCGCTGCAGCGAGCGCGTCCGGCGCACCGACACGCGTAGGTCGTGCAGGAACTCGGTGTCGAGGTCCGCGAGAGTGCCCGGCACGTTCGCTTCGATCACCGCCAGCAGCCGCAGCGACAGCGCCTGGGCTGCCCGGTCGGCCGGCATGTCGGGCGTGAGCTCGACGTCGGAGTCCGAAGCGAACGCCGGCGCGCCGCTCGTGCGGATTACCGCCTCGTCCTCGAGCGGCTCGGGCGCTGTCGTCAGCTCCAACTGGTCTTCGAGCACGCCACGCACGCGGCCGAGCTCCTTGTCGTATCCACGCACGCCTACTAGCCGTAGCCGCGGCCGCAGCGCGCTCGCGCCGGAGCCATCGACGACCGCGGCGTGCTCGGTCACGAGTCGCGCGACTGTCTTGCCCTCCTCGTCGAGCACCGGCGTAACGCGACGGTCGCTGCGCACGCGTGCGGTGCGCATCAGCACGCGCACCTCGCAGACAGGCGCGATCGCGTCGCGCAACGGCCCGGCATCGAGCTCGTTGCAGCGGATCGTCTCGGACGGAGACGACCAGGAGACCGACGCGAGCTCACGGCCGGGACCGAACAGCCGCAGGTAGCCGTTCTCGTGGACGAGTCGCAGCTCCTTGCCACGCAGGCGCCGGTCGAACGTGTCGTAGAAGGCGCGCTCGCCGCTCTGAGACTCAGCGCCGTCGAGGTGCAACGGCGCAGGCAGGCGCTCCGCGACCGTGGTCAGGTCGAACTCGGAAGGGGGGAGGTACTCGAGGTCGTCTAGGGACACAGACGGCCAAATCTTGCAACAGGAAAGCCCTGCCGACGTGAACATGTCGTGAACAAGTTGTGAACCGAACGCTTCACGCTCGTCGCGCGCTGACCGCCGCCTCGGCTATCGCGCCGCTCTCGAGCAGCGCCTCGATCTCGGCCCGCTCGAGCCCCCAGTCGGCTAGCGCCTCACGGGTGTCGCCGCCCGGCTCCGCCGGCGGCCGCTGCACTGCGCCGGGCGTGCGGCTGAAGCGCGGCGCCGGCGCCGGCTGGACTACGCCGTCGACGGCCACGAACGCTTCGCGGGCGACGTTGTGCGGATGCTCGGGTGCCTCCTCGAGCTCCAGCACCGGCGTCGCGCACGCGTCACCGCGCTCGAGCAGCTCCGCCCACTCAGCGCGCGTGCGCGTGCGGAAGACTGCGGCGAACCGCTCCTTCAGCTCCGGCCAGCGATCCCGCTCCCACTGCGGGTGGTCGTCTGGGTCTAGCTCCATCAGCCTCAACAGCTCCGCGTAGAACTGCGGCTCGAGCGCGCCGACCGCGACATGGCCGCCGTCCGCGGCCTCGTAGACGTCGTACCAGTGCGCGCCGCTGTCGAGCCAATTCGTGCCGGGCGCGCCGTCCCAGATGCCCTGGGCGCGCATCCCGTGGATCATCGTCATCAGCAGCGCGGACCCCTCGACCATGGCAGCGTCAACCACCTGGCCGCGCCCCGACATGCGCGCCTCGAGCAGTGCGCAGACGACGCCGAACGCCAGCAACATCCCGCCGCCGCCGAAGTCGGCCACCAGGTTGAGTGGCGCGAGCGGACGCTCGTCCTCGCGCCGGATCGCGCCGAGCGCGCCTGCGATCGAGATGTAGTTGATGTCGTGTCCGGCGACCGGCGCGAGCGGCCCGTCCTGGCCGTAGCCGGTCATCCGCCCGTACACGAGGCGTGGGTTGGCTGCGAGCAGCGACTCGGGGCCGAGCCCGAGGCGCTCCATCACGCCCGGGCGGAAGCCCTCGAGCAGCGCGTCGGCGGATTTGGCAAGCCGCAGGACGAGCACGCGGCCGTCCGGATGCTTGAGGTCGATGGCTGCGGACGGGCGGCCGCGGTTAAGCAGGGCCGCGCGCCCCGTGCCGAGCCCACTGCCGCCAACACGGTCGAGGCGCAGGACATCGGCGCCCATGTCCGCGAGCATCATCGCTGCAAACGGGCCAGGTCCGATTCCGGCGATCTCGAGCACGCGGACGTCCTGCAACGGTCCTCGTCTCTCCATGGGCGGCACGCTACTGGCAGGGCACGTTAGGCTCGTGGGGCATGACGATCGGAGGCTCCCTGCTGATGATCGCGATCGGCGCGATCCTGCACTACGCGGTAACCGCGACGGTCGCGGGCGTCGACATCCAGACGGTCGGGACGATCCTGATCGTCGTCGGCATCGTCGGCCTGATCCTCGGCCTGTTTCTCGAGTTCGGCCGCGGGTCGCGCTACCGCGAGCCGCCGCCCCCGCCCCTCTGAGCACGCAGTCGCTCTTCCAGCGCGTGTCCCGCCGCAAGCACGAGCGCGTCTCGTCCAGGCGGGCCGACCAACTGCGCCGATGCCGGCAGGCCGTGTTCCGCTGGGCCGCAGGGAAAAGCGAGTGCCGGCGCGCCGACCGCGTTCCACGGCAGCGTCAGCCGTAGCACCGAGTCGCGCAGCGCGAGGTCGCCGGCCCCGGCCGGCGGCGCGACCATCGTGAGCGTGGGAGTGAGCAGCAGGTCGACGCCTTCCATGGCGGCGGCCACTCGCTCGCGGTAGAGCTGCCGCTCGCGCGCGGCGCGCTCGACGTCGCCGTCGCTCACGCGTAGCGCGCGCTGCAGCTTGGTCGCCACGTTCTCGCCATACAGATCGCGGTGTTCGCGCCAGAGCGGCTCGTGCACTTCGGCAGCCTCGCGCTGGAAGCCGGGGTAGGCCGTGCCCGGCGGCAGCGGCACGTCCAGCCAGCGTGCGCCGGGCAGCAGCTCGGCCACCCGCTCGACCCGTTCGCGCACCAGGGGATCGGCGAGCTGGGTCCAGGCGACCCCGATCGCGAGCTCGTCGACGGCCACCTCAGCCACGCTGAAGCCGGGCACGAGCGCCTCCATCATGCGCTCGCACCCTGCGACGTCGCGAGCCATCGGCCCGGCGTGGTCGTAGCTGCGGGCGAGCGGGAAGCAGCCGTCGAGTGGGATCAGCCCGTACGTGGGCTTGAAGCCGGTGATGCCGCAGCACGCAGCCGGGATCCGGACAGAGCCGCCCGAGTCGGTGCCAAGTGCGGCGTCCACGAGCCCGGCTGCGAGTGCGGCCGCACAGCCGCCGCTCGAGCCGCCGGCGATCCGCCCCGGCGCGACCGGGTTCGGCACCCAGCCATAGTGCTCGTTCTCTGAAGTGATGCCCCAGGCGAATTCATGCAAGTTTGCTTTCCCCGCGTTCACGTAGCCGGCGTCCTCCAACCGCGCCACGGCGGACGCGGTCGCATCCGGGACGTGGTCGCGGAAGATGGCCGAGCCGTAGGTCGTCCGGATGCCGGCGGTGTCGAACAGGTCCTTGACCGCCAGCGTCAGACCGTCGCGGTCCGTGTCAAGCTCCGTGATGAACACGGACTCCATGTGCGCGCACGCTACCCACCCAACCGGGGGGTGCCAGTGCGCATGCACGTGTACCCGGTGCTGCGAAGCCGGTTATGACGAAGTGCGACCATGTGTCAATCCCTGAGCCCAGGCCAATGAATGCCGCCTATCCACCAGGCCCAATAGAAGCGCTCGACGCCTTCGCCGAAGTGCTCGTGGACGCCGAGGCGGGCACAAGCCAGGACGCCTTCTACGGGCGACTTTGCTACGTGATCTGCACGCTCGCGTCGATGGACCGGGCGGTGCTCTTTCGCTATGACGACGCCCTCCGCCGGGTCACGGTGGCGGGCACGCACAACCTCGACATCAACCTGTTCCACGACGACGAGGTGTCGGTCGAGTCGGCTCCGATCGCGCGCCAGGCGCTCGAGCGCGACGCCGTGATCGAGATTCAGTCGCCGGACCCGGACGCGGTCCCGGAGCGCTACCGATCGCTCATCCACGGCGGCACGCTCGTCTGCGTGCCGCTCGCCGCCGCCGGGCGCTGGATCGGCGTCGCACTGTGCGACCGCCGCAGCGGCGCCGCGCTCGACCAGCGCGAGCAGCATCTGCTGTGGACGCTCGGCAAGACGGCGGCGTTGGCGTCGGCCGCGCGCATAGCGACTTTCGAGGGCCAGCGGGCGCGCGAACTGCAGGAGCGCATCGACATCGCCCGCGAGGTACACGAGCGAGTGGTGCAGCGACTGTTCGGTGTGTCGCTCGCTCTCGACTCCCAGGGCGACTTCCCGGCCGAGGCGCGCAGGCGTGCAGCCGGTGAGATCCAGCACGCGCTCAGCGAGCTGAAGACGGTGGTGCAGCAACCGCTCGGCCGCACGCCGCGGCCGACCGCGACCACGCTCGCCGAAGAAGTGAAGCGCCTCACTCGCAGCAACACCAAGCCACGCATCGAGCTGCACCCCGACTCGAACCTGGAAGTCCCCGCGGAGCTCGAGCCGCTTGCACAGTCCATCCTGCGCGAGGCCCTGCGCAACGCCCAGAAGCACGCGCAGCCGACGCTCGTAACCGTCACCGCAGGCCGGCGCGACGGCGTGTTCGTGCTCGAGGTCGTCAACGACGGCGTCAACGGCTCAGGAGCGACGCAATCGACGGGTATGGGCCTGCGCCTGGCTGCGTTCGAGGCGCTGCAGGTGGGCGGCTTCGTCGAGTTCGGCGCCCGCGACGGCAATAAATGGCAGGTTCGGCTGGTGGTGCCGACGGGTGGCGACTGAGGCAGTCGTGGAAGACGGCGGCCGCAAGCTCTCCATCCTGATCGTGGATGACCACGACGTGGTCCACTGGGGCTTCCGGCTTCTCTTCAGCCAGCAGCCGTGGGTCACGCGCTGCCTGAGCGCGCGCACGGCCGAGGAGGCGATCGGACATACACGCCGCTTCGAGCCGCACGTCGCGCTCGTCGACCTGTTCGTCGGCGAGGAGTCGGGCGCCGAGATCTGCGAGCGCCTGCGCCAGGAGGCGCCGGCGCCGAAGGTGCTCCTGATCTCCGGCGCGGGGCGTATCTCGAAGAGCGCTGCGCGCGCCGCCGGCGCATCCGGCTTCGTGTCGAAGGACTGGTCGAGCACCGAGATCGTGCGTGCGGTGCGCCTGGTTGGGCTCGGCAAGACCGTGTTCCCGCCGCAAAGCGATCGCCCCGCGTTCGTGCTGACCGATCGCGAGCGCGAGGTGCTCGAGCTGATGGCGTCGGGCGCCACGAACCGCGAAATCGCCGGCAGCCTCTACCTCTCGCCGAACACGGTCAAGGAGCACACAAGCGGGCTGTTTCGCAAGCTCGGGGTCCGCAATCGGACGGAGGCGGTACAGCGCGCCCAGCGGATGGGTCTGCTCGCCTGAACGCCTTCCACCCGGGCGGGGGGTTAGTGGCCGTACCGGCGTAGCCATCGCAGTTCCCCGGGGATTGGGTGTTTGTGATGACGCCGACCGCAGTCCTCTTTCCGGGGCAAGGCAGCCTGACGTCCGATGCGGGCGATCACGCGCGCGCCGTGTGCCCCGACCTTGTCAATCAGGCCATCGAGCTCGTCGGCAGCGACCCGTTCGAGCGCGCCCACGAGAGCACCGAGTTCGCCCAGCCGGCGATCTTCCTCGCGAGCATCGCGGGCTGGCGCGAGAACGACGTCGCCGACGTGTTCGCGATGGCAGGCCACTCGCTGGGCGAGCTGTCTGCGCTCGCGGCCGCCGGTGCCGTGGCCGTCGAAGACGCGCTCCGCCTCGTCGTGCTGCGCGGCCGCCTGATGCAGGTGGCCGCCGTCGAGCACGGCGCGGATGGCGGCATGGTCGCGCTGCTCGGCGGCGACGCTGAGGACGCGGAACGACTCGCAGCCGATCACGGCCTCGCGATCGCCAACGACAACGCTCCCGGTCAGCTCGTGCTCTCCGGCCACACCAGCCAGATCGAGGCGCTCACGCACGCCGCTCGCGATGCCGGCTTCAAGGCGATGGTGCTCGATGTCGCGGGTGCGTTCCACTCGCCGGCCGTTGCGTCGGCGCGCGAGCCGTTCCTCGAAGAGCTGCGCGCCACCGACTGGAGCGATCCCAGCGTGCCCGTGGTCTCGGGCGTCACGGCGGCGCCGTTCACGGACTTCGCGCAGCAGCTCGCGGATGCGCTCATCGCCCCGGTGCGCTGGCGCGAGGTCATGGTGGCGCTGTCCGAGATGGGCGCGCGCGACTTCGTCGATGTCGGGCCGGGTCGCGTGCTTGCGCGCCTCGTACCCCGCAACCTCCCGACCCTCAAGGCACATGCGCTGGCCGGTTGAGGCGCCTGCACCCACGCAGGGCGAGCGCTCGCTGGTGACCGCCGGCATCGTCGGCCTGGGCGCCGCGCTGCCGCCGGAGGCGGTGCCGAGCGACACGATCGCGGAGCGCGTCGGCGTGCCGCACGGCTGGATCGAGCGCCGCACCGGGATCGCGTCGCGCCGCCGTGCCGCACCGGATGCACGGCTAAGCGACCTGGCCGCCGACGCCGCGCGTGCGGCGCTGATCGACGCCGAAGTCGAGGCGGGCGAGGTGGATACCGTGCTCGTGGCGACGCTGTCGGCCGACGAGGTCACTCCGAACGCAGCGCCGCAGGTGGCGTACGCAATCGGGGCCTACGGCGCCTCCGCCGCCGACATCGGCGCCGCCTGCAGCGGCTTCGTGAGCGGGCTCAACTTCGCCGCGGGCCTGATCGAGTCCGGGCGCGCCGAGCGCGTGCTCGTGATCGGCGCTGAGATCCTCTCGCGCCACACCAACTACGACGACCGCTCCACCGCCGGCCTTTTCGGCGACGGCGCCGGCGCAGTGCTGCTGGCGCCGCGCGAGCAGGGAACGGTCGGCCGCGGCGTGCTCGGCTCAGACGGCTCGGCCGCGCCGTACATCTTCGCGCCGCGCGACACCGGGCTGATGCGCATGGACGGCCACGAGACCTTCAAGCGGGCTATCAAGACGTTTGTCAACAACGCGATCGAAACCGTCGCCGCCAACGGCCTCGAGCTGGACGAGATCGACCTGTTCGTGTTGCACCAGGCGAACGGGCGGATCGTCGCCGCGGTCGCCGAGGGCCTGGGCGTCGAGCCCGAGCGTGTGCTCGACGTGATCGCGGAGATGGGGAACACCTCTGCCGCGAGCATCCCGCTGGCGCTCGCCGAGGCGCGCGAGCGCGGCCTGCTGGCGGACGGCGCGAAGGTGCTGCTCGGCGCCGTCGGCGCCGGCTTCACCTGGGGCGCCGTCGTTGTGGAGTGGGGGAACGCATGAGCGCACGTCCGGAGAACGCCGCCGTCATCGTGACCGGAGCTGCTCGCGGCATCGGCGCAGCCACGGCCGGGCAGCTGGCAGACGACGGCTGGGCGGTCGCCGTGCTGCACCGCAATGGCGGCAACGCGGCCACGGCATTGGCCGAGCAGATCGTCGACGCCGGCGGTCGCGCGGTCGCGATTCGCGCCGACCTGCGCGAGCCGGCCGAGCTCGACGAGGCGTTCGGTGCGGCGGAGGAGGCGCTCGGGCCGGTGCTCGGGCTGGTCAACAACGCAGGCGTGCGCGCGGACAACCTGGCGCTGTCCATCTCCGACGAGGACTGGCAGCTGGTCCTCGACACCAACTTGAGCGCGGCCTTCCGGCTGACGCGACGGGCGATTCGCGGCATGCTGCGCGCGCGCTACGGGCGCATCGTCAACGTCGCCTCCGTAGTAGGGCCGCGCGCGAATCCCGGCCAGGCGAACTACGCCGCCTCGAAGGCGGGCCTGATCGGGATGACGAAAACGGTCGCGGCGGAGGTCGCGCGCAAGGGGGTGACGGTGAACGCCGTCGCACCCGGATTCATCGCCACCGAGATGACCAAGGATGTGCCCCCCGAGGTCCTGGAGGCGGTCCCGGCGCGCCGGGCAGGTCAACCCGAAGAGGTTGCCGCATGTGTGCGCTTCCTCGCCTCCGACGCGGCCGCCTACGTAACCGGAACCACGCTGTATGTCGATGGCGGCATGGCCGCCTGAAAGGAGAAACCAATGTCCACCACCACCGATACAAGCCAGGTCGAGGCGACCGTCTACAAGTCGCTCGAGACCTTCGGCGCCGATCCCGCAGAGATCAAGCGTGACGCGACGTTCGAGCAGCTCGATGTCGACTCGCTCGACCTCGCCGAGCTGTCGCAGATCGTCGAGGACGAGTACGGCGTCAAGTTCAAGTCGTCGGACGTCGAGAACCTGAAGACGGTCGGCGACGCGATCGACTTCATCGTCGCCAACAAGTAGTCATGAGAGAAGTCGTTGTCACCGGAGTTGGCGCCATCACGCCGCTGGGCGTGGGCGCCGACACTCTCTTCACGCAATGGGCCGCCGGCGAGGTCGCGGTCGAGGACGGAGAAGCTCCTTGCAAGGACTTCGACCCGCTCGACTTCTTCACCCGCAAGGAAGCGCGGCGAGCGGACCGCTTCACCCAGTTCGCGCTGGCGTCCGCCGATCAGGCGGTCGGCCAGGCGGGCTGGAGTGACGATCGCCCGTACGACCCGAGCCGGGTCGGCTGCGTGCTCGGCACCGGCATCGGCGGGCTGATCACGCTCGAGCAGAACGTCGAGGCGCTGTACGACGGTGGGCCGGAGAAGGTCGCGCCTTTGGCGGTCCCCCTGATGATGGGCAACGCGGGCTCGGCCGCGATAGCGATGCGCCATGACCTGCGCGGCCCCGTCTTCGGCATCGTCTCCGCCTGCGCAGCGGGCGCGAACGCGTTTGCCACGTCGGTCCGCATGATCCAGACGGGCGACGCCGACGCCGTGCTCACGGGCGGCTCGGAGGCAGCGCTCACGCCGCTTTCGCGGGCGGCCTTCGGCGCGCTCGACGCGACCTCGACGGTCGGCGTCTCGCGCCCGTTCGACGCGCGTCGCGACGGTTTCATCATGGGCGAGGGCGCAGGCGTGCTGGTGCTGGAGGACGGTGAGAAGGCGCGCGCGCGCGGCGCCGAGATCCTCGCTGTCGTTCGCGGCATCGGGCAAACCTCTGATGCGCATCACCTGACCGCGCCGCGCGCCGACGGCGAAGGCGCGGCCGCGGCGATCGAGGCCGCGCTCGCGGACGCCGGCATCGGCCCCGAGGACGTGGACTACGTGAACGCGCACGGCACGTCGACGCCACTCAACGACCGCTCCGAGACGGTGGCGATCAAGAAGGCGCTCGGCGACCACGCTCACGAGATTCCCGTCAGCTCGACGAAATCGGCGATCGGCCACCTGCTCGGCGCCGCGGGCGCGGTCGAAGCGATCGCAACGATCGCCTCGCTGCGCGCGGGTGTCGTGGCGCCCACGCTTGGATACGAGCAGCCCGACGAGGGGCTCGATCTGGACTACGTGCCGGGCTCGTCGCGCCCGCTCGAGCAGCGCAACGGCCATGCGCCGATCGCAATCACCAACTCGTTCGGGTTCGGCGGACACAACGCCGTCCTCGTATTGGAGGCAGCGTGACCCTCACACTCGTCGAACGCCAGGACGAGCGCCTCAGCGCGCTTGAGCGGCTCGAGGTCCTGTGCGACCCCGGCTCGCTGCAACTGATCCGCACGCAGGTGCGGTCACGTCGCATGGGCGACAAGGCCCGCGAGGGCGACGGCATCCTGGCCGCCGCCGGCGCGGTCGACGGCCGCCAGATCTTCTGCTTCGCGCAGGACCCGTCGTTCGCGGGCGGCTCGCTCGGCGAGGCGCACGCCGACTCGGTCGTGCGCGTGCTGGAGCTCGCCAAGCGCGCCCGGGTGCCGGTCGTCGGCTTCATCGAGTCGGCCGGTGCGCGCATGCAGGAGGGCCTCGAGGGCCTGTCCGGCTACGGGCGCATCTTCCGCCAGCACGTGATGCTGTCGGGCGAGGTTCCGCAGATCTCGGTCATCTGCGGCGCGTCCGCCGGTGGTGGCTCGTACGCGCCGGCGCTCACCGACTTCGTGATCATGACTGGCCGCGCCAGCATGTTCCTGACCGGGCCCGGCGTCGTGGCCGAGGTCATGGGCGAGACGGTGACAGCCCAGGAACTCGGCGGCCCCAAGGTGCATGAGCGCTCGGGCGTCTGCCACATGACTGCGCCGACCGAGGTCGACGCCGGCCTCCTGGTGCGCGACCTGCTCGATTACCTGCCGCAGAACTCCGCCGACTCGCCGCGCCGCTGGCCGGCGGTGGCGCCACCTGATGTCAGTCCTGTTGACACCGTGCCGGAGAACCCGCGCAAGGTCTACGACGTGGCCGACCTGGCGCGCAGCCTGGTCGACGGTGGGCGCTTCCAGGAGGTGTCGGCACGCTGGGCTCGCAACGTCTTCTGCGCCTTCGCGCGCCTCGACGGACGTGCGGTCGGCGTGGTTGCGAACAACCCCCGCTACCTCGGCGGCGTCCTCGACGCCGACGCGTCGCAGAAGGCGGCGCGCTTCGTACGCACCTGCAACCTGTTCGGCCTGCCGCTCGTGGTGCTGGTCGACACCCCCGGCTTCCTGCCCGGCACCAAGCAGGAGCAGGCCGGCGTCATCCGCCACGGCGCGAAGCTCGTTTACGCGTTCTCCGAGGCGACAGTTCCGCGCGTCACCGTGATCACGCGCAAGGCGTTCGGCGGCGCCTTCATCGCGATGAACTCGAAGGACCTGGGTTCCGACCTGGTCTTCGCCTGGCCCGACGCGCAGATCGGCGTGATGGGCCCGGAGCAGGCCGTCGGGATCGTCGAGCGGCGCGCGATCGCCGCCGCGCCCGATCCCGCGCGCGAGCGGCAGCGACTGGCGCGCATCTACGCTCGTGAGAACCTGAGCGCGGCGGCGGCGGTCGGCGACGGCCACGTCGACGAGATCGTCTGGCCGGTCGACACGCGCTCGCGCATTGCGGCCGGCCTCGCGAGCATGGAAACAGCCCGGCGCACGCCCACGCCGGCGGGGAACCTGCCGCTGTGAGCGCGCCGTTCACAAGCCGTGCCCGCACCGTCACCGAGGCCGACGTGGTCGCGTTCTCGGCCCTCACCGGCGACTGGCACCCGCAGCACTCGGACGCCACCTGGGCCGCCGAGAGCGCCTTCGGCGAGCGCATCGCGCACGGCATGCTGATCGTCAGCTTCGCCGTCGGGCTCGTTGCGTTCGACCCGGAGGAGGTCGTCGCGCTGCGGCGGCTGCGCGAGGTCGTGTTCAAGCGGCCCGTTCGGCTCGGGGACACGATTCATGTCGAGGGAAGCGAGGCCGAGCGCCGCGAGATCGGCGACGACACCGCGCTCGTCGCCTGGAACTGGCGGATCGTCAACCAGGACGGCGAGATGGTCTGTCGTCTCGTGATCGAAGCGCTGTGCAGGGAACGCTCGGAGGTGACCGCCTGATGCTGAATGGAAACGGAAACGGACGCGGCCTGATTCTGGAGGGCAAGAAGCTGCTGATCACCGGCGTCGTCACGCGCGACTCGATTGCGTTCGAGGTGGCGCGCCAGGCGCAGGAGGCGGGCGCGGAGATCGTGCTGACGGGGTTCGGCCGCGCGCGGCGCATGACCGAGCGCGCGGCGGCGAAGCTGCCCGAGCCGGTCGACGTGCTCGAGCTCGACGTCAACTCAGACGACGACCTGGCGGTCGTCAAGGACGAGCTCGAGTCGCGCTGGGGCGCGCTCGATGGCGTGCTGCACGCGATCGCGTTTGCGCCCGGCGACGCGCTGGGGGGCGGCTTCCTCGACACGCCGACGACAAGCGCCTTGACCGCCTTCGAGACGAGCGCAGTGTCGCTGAAGACGCTGACGGCGGCGCTGCTGCCGCTGCTCGAGCGCTCCGAGCGCGGCGCCAGCGTGGTTGGCCTGGACTTCGACGCGTCGGTCGCGTGGCCGGTGTACGACTGGATGGGGGTGGCCAAGGCGGGGCTGGAAGCCGTCGCCCGCTACCTCGCCCGCGACGTCGGCCCGCGCAAGGTGCGCGTGAACCTGGTCTCAGCCGGCCCGATCGAGACGCTCGCGGCAGGCGGCATCCCCGGCTTCGAAAAGCTGGCTGGGATCTGGGGCGAAACGGCGCCGCTCGGCTGGGACACGAGCGATCCGTCGTCGGTGGCCGGGACGGTCTGCTACCTGCTGTCGGATCTGTCGCGCGGCGTGACCGGCGAGATCATCCACGTGGACGGCGGCTATCACGCGATGGGTGCGCCGGCCGGATGAGCGGCGCGCTGCTCCTCACCGGCGGCACCGGCTTCCTGGGCATGGAGCTGATCGCCCGCATGCTCGAGACGGGCGACGGGCCGGACATCTACCTGGCGGTGCGAGCGCCCGACATGGATGGCGCCCGCGGTCGGGTCGACGAGATCCTCGGCCGCCTCTACGACACCTGGCCGGACGCGGTCGACCGCTTGCGTCCGATCCCCGCAGAACTGACGGCGGCAGGCCTCGGCGTCAACTCGCACCACCGGACAGAGCTGCGCGCGAACGTGGAGCGCGTGGTGCACTGCGCCGCGTCGATCTCGTTCACGCTGCCGCTGGAGGAAGCGCGCGAGATCAACGTCGAGGGCACGCGTCGCGTCATGGAACTGGCGCGCCGGCTACCGCGCCTCGAGCGCTTCGTGCACGTGTCGACGGCCTACGTCGCCGGCCGATCCCCGGCGCTGTTCAGCGAAGACGACGCCGGCGGCAGCAGCTTTCGCAACACCTACGAGCAGACCAAGCTCGAGGCCGAACGCGCGGTCACGCAGTCCGACCTGCCGAGCGCAATCGTGCGTCCGAGCATCGTCGTCGGCGAGTCCGACAGCGGCTGGACCTCGGCCTTCAACGTTCTCTACTGGCCGCTGCAGGCATTCACGCGCGGACTGCTCGAGACCGTGCCGGCCGATCCGGACGGGGTCGTCGACATGGTCCCGGTCGATCACGTGGCCGAGGTGATCGAGCGCGTGGTGTTCGCCCCCGAGGTGAGCGGCCGCTTCCACGCGGTGGCCGGGGAGCGTGCGCCGAGCGTGCACGAGCTGATCACGGAGATCTGCCGCGAGATGGATCGGCGCGTGCCGACGCTCAGCGAGCCCGGGAGCCTGCCTGCCGACCACCCGGCCGGGGTCTTCGCCGCCTATTTCGACGTGAAGACCCGCTTCGACGATCGCCGTGCACGCGACCTCGCCGGACCTGCGCCCGAGCCGTTCGACTACCTGCCGCAGATCCTCGAGTACGCACGGGCCGCCCGCTGGGGCAAGCGGATGCTTTCGCGCGAGGCCGCGCGCTCGCGTGCGGCTCAGACCGCCAGCACGTAGTCGAGCGTCACGGTCGACGGCCACTCGCCGTCGATAGCCGCGAGTGCGTCCGCCACGCGTGCGTGAGCCTGCGCGTAGGGAAGCTCGAAGCAGAGCTCCCAGGACCCGTCTGCGCCGGCGCGCGGCTCGACGTCCAGCGCGCGAGCGACGCGCCCGACCATCTGCGCGGCGGCCGACGAATGCTGCGGGTCTGGGAACAGCGACACGACCGCGCTCATGCCGCCTCCAGCTCGAGGCCCTCCGGCGGCGCAATCGCCAGCCGCATGGCCTGGCCGACGTTCACGGCGATGACCCAGTTGGCCTGGCAGTCGTCGCAATGGCACAGGACCGCCGAACCGTTCGGCTCCTCGTAGTTGAAGACCGCCGTGGACGGCGTCCTCAGGCAGTACGGGCACGCAAACGACGCGGTGACGAGTGCGTCCATGTCGTCAACCGAGAAACGTGCGGCGTCGGTGAGGATCACATGGTGATCTTCTCCGTGCCCGCGCGGGTGAATAGGCACGTATCGCCATCAACCACCCACGTGGGCGGTCGGCCGCTAGGCGATCAGCCCGACGATTCCCTTGATCACGAGCAGTGAGCCGACGACGGTCAAGCCCCAGACCGCGACCTGGTGGATGTGGCGGCTCACCCAGGCCGTCACGCGGTCGATCGTTTGCCGCGTCCAATCCGGCGCGATCGCGAAGGACGCCAGCGGCACCTCGAGCAGCCAGAGCATCACAACGTTGAAGCCGATCACGAGCAGCACGGTCGCGACTGTGGAGTCGCCGAGCTTGTGGATTTCGGTCAGGCCGGCCAGGTACGACGCGCCGGGCAGTGTCAACAGCGCGCCGACCACGAAGGTCGTCCGCGGCGACCCCTTTGCCAGCTCGCGTCGCCACCGCGGCGGCCGGTCGTCGTGCGCCGCTTTCTTGGCGTGCCGCCTTGCAACGCGTCGTTCGCGACGACTGCCTGACAGCACGAACGCGCCCGCGATCGCGATGCAACCGAGGCCTATGTCCACGGCCGGGCTGAGGGTGTGCTGCGTCGTTTTCGTCGCGCTCGAGCTCGGCAGCGCGAAGACGATGATCAGCCCGAGCGTGAGGCTGGTGAAGTACGCCCCGAGCAGGTAGCCGATCATGAGCCGCTTCGGGTTGGGAAGCAGCAGCATCACGGTCGTCGCTGCCACGAGCGTCGGGTTGAGCGACGCCGTGAGGGCGAGGAGGATGACGTCGCCGATCACGGCGGGCCGTGTGGGACGGCGTCCGGACCGGCGGACTCCTCGACCATTCCCCGCTGCGCGAGCATGTAGAGCAGGGCGATCGAGGGGATCACCAGAACCACGGCTGCCGCGAACACGATCAGGATCCCGATCAGCGTCGAGTTCGGAGCCGCGCCTGCGCTGATCGTCAGGTGCTTGGGCAGGAGATACGGATGCTGCGCGACGCCCCAGCCCCAGACGATTGCGACGACCGCGCCGATCGCGAGTGGGCGAGTTGCCCGCCGCGCCCCGCGCCACAGCAGCACGACCACCGCGACCCCGCAGATGGCCGACGCGATCACGAGCGGCAGCGCGTTGCTCATCAGCCGGTCGTAGACGTAGCGGGCGTGCGAGTGCAGCGCGAACAGCCCGGCCACCGCCAGCGCGCCCGCGGCAACGGCGGCCACCAGCGCACGGTTGGTGAAGTAGCGCTCGAGGTCGCGCGCGCCTGCGCGCCGGGCGTCGCTGACCAGGAACACCGCGGCCAGGTACGCGGAGGTCGCGACGAACAGCGCGCCGATCACGACCGACAGCGGATTGAGCCAGCTCGTGACGGGATCGCCGGCAGCGTTGCCGAGTGGAACCCGGCCGGACGCCACGGCGCCGACGACCGTACCCATGAAGAACGGCGTGAACAGCGACGAGATCCCGAACACGCGCTCCGAAATGCTTCGACCCGCCAGCCGCCGTGCCGTCTTGTGAAAGGCGAAACCCGCGCCGCGCAGCACGATCCCGAATGCCGCGAGGCTGAGCGGGATGAAGAGTGTCGAGAAGACAGCCTCGAACGTCGACGAGAACCCGGTCCAGAGCACGACGAGCACGAAGATCAGCCAGACGTGGTTTCCCTCCCATACCGGGCCGATCGCCCAGTCGCAGAGCTCCCGCGCGCGTTTCCCCTGTTCGTGTTGCCCCGAGACCAGACTCCAGAACCCCGCGCCGAAGTCAGCGCCGCCGAAGACCGCATACGCGGTCACGCCGATCCACAGGGCGGCCGCGACTGCATCGGCCGTGCTCAAGAGACCACCTCCGACGGAACTGCTCCGGACGGCCCGTACGGCACATCCGACTCACTCTCGTCGGCAGCGCGCCAACGCCGCGACATTGCACGCAACGTGGTCACGAGCACGGCGGCGAGCAGCGCGTACAGCAGCAGCACGAGCGCGAACGTCACCCAGATCCCGTTGGAGTTCGTGACGGCGTCCTTCGTCCGCATCACGTTGTAGACGATCCACGGCTGGCGGCCGACCTCGGTCACGATCCAGCCCGACTCGAGCGCGACGACGGCGGAGATGCCCGACAGCGCGACGGCGCGCAGGAACCATTTCGTCTGCGGGATGTCGCGCCTGCGCCACCAGACGAAGCCGAGCCAGAGCCCGAGCGCGATCAGCACGGTGCAGATCCCGACCATCGTGTCGAAGGCCCAGTGCAGCAGCGTCTTCGCCTGTGGCTCGTTGCTAGCCGGTGCCGTGTTGAGCCCGGTCACCTGGGTCGAGCTGCTGCCCCCGACGAGGAAGGAGTCGAAGCCCGGGATGCCGATCCCGCCCTTGATCCCCTTCGCGGTGCAGCGGCCGTAGATGTACTCGGTGACGTCGGTCGAGGTCTTCTGGACGCACTCGATGGCAGCGAACTTGAGCGGCTGGTCGCTGGCGATCGCGCGCGCCGCGGTGTCGCCGACGACGAACTGGATCGGCGTCGCGATGCAGGCCACCGTCAGCGGGATCAAGAGGCCGAGCCGGTGGTAGCGGTCGCGTCGCCCGCGCAGCATCCCGACGGCGTAGACCGACGCCACGATGAAGCCGGTGACCAGGTAGGCCGCCAGGATCATGTGCGGCACCTCGTACGGCACCGCCTTGTTGAAGATCACCTTGAGCGGCTGGACCGACGTGACATTGCCACTGGTAGGCGAGAACCCCTGCGGCTGGTTCATCCACGAGTTGACCGCGACCACAGAGAACGCGCCGCCGAGGCCACAGACGACAACGGGGACGCCGGCCCAGAAGTGATGCCACGGCTTCAGGCGCTCCCAGCCGAAGATGTAGATCGCGATGAAGATCGCCTCCAGGAAGAAGAAGATCCCCTCGATTGCGAACAGGACGCCGAAGACCTTGCCGAAGCGCCCCGTGAACGCCGGCCAGAGCAGGCCGAACTCGAACGACAGGACGGTGCCGGTGACCGCGCCGACGGCGAACGTCACGGCGACCACCTTCGACCAGCGTCGCGCGAGGAGCAGCGCGTCGGCATCGTCGCGCTTCAGGCCGCGGTAGTTGGCGATCAGCATCATCGCCGGGAATGCCACGCCGAACGACGCGAGGATGATGTGGAAGCCGAGCGTGAAGGCCATCTGGCTGCGCGCCGCCTCGAGCTGCGATGCGGCGATCGGCAACGAGTGGACGAGCACGGCGGGCCTCAGGCGAGCAGGTCGTCGACGGCTGCGAGCCCGGTCACGTAGGCAACGTGCGTACCGACGGCCGTCGCCATGACGTCCTTCCGCCATCGCCACGGCGGCGGCGTGCGCCCGAGGATCGGGAACAGCGACAGGGTTGCCGTCATCAGCGTGGCGAAGAAACCCAGGCTGGCGCGTGGTTCGCCGACGCGGCGGCGCAGGATGCCGTGCCAGATGCCGAACACCGAGCCATAGCCCCAGCGCAGCGCCATGCCGAGCTCGTAGTCCTCCTTGGCCGTCACATGCGGGAGGTGCATGATCCCCGCGACGATCTCGCCGGGTACGAGCGAGTCGTCGTAGTCCAAGGGGCCGCGCGCGTGGCGCCAGCGGCGCTCGAGGTTGTATGCGGCGGTCATGGCCGCGGTTCCCGCGGCGCCGGCGATGACGCTACGAATGGGCCACGGGAACTTCAACGCGGTCCTCTCCCCAGTCGATGCGTGCCGCGCCCGCGCGGTCGAGCACCTGCGGCCCGGAGTTGGTCGAGAAGTAGTCCCAAGCCCAGTTCACGAACGCGTCGATGCGATTGTGCACGCCCGTCATCAACATCGCGTGCACGCCGATCCATGCGGAGAACGCAATCACCCCGTGCAACTCGTGGCGGTGGGGCCCGACCTCGGCGATTGCAGAGCCGCGGCCGATCATCGCCATGATGCCCTTGTCCTTGTAGTGGAACGGTTTGCGCTGCTTGCCGGCGAAGTCGGCGAGCAGGTTGCGAGCCGCCCAGGTGCCCGATTGCAGCGCGACGGAGCCGAGCTGCGGCCACGTGCTGCCATCTGGCGCCGGGATGTTCGCCGCGTCGCCTATCACGTAGACGCCGGGGAAGCCTTCGACGGTCAGGTCGGGCTCCACATCGATCCGGCCGCCGCGGCCCTGCGGCACGCCGGCATAGCCCGCTACGTCGGGCGCCTTGATGCCGCCACCCCAGACCACGCAGCGCGTCCTGATCGTCGTCCCGTCCGCGAGGGTCACGTGGCCGGGGCTGATCTCCTTGACGGCTGTGCCGAGGTGGATGCGCACCCCGCGCTTCCCGAGGACCTTGGAGACGTAGTCGTGGGCGGTCTCGGAGAACGGCCCGAGCAGTGCGTGACCAAGGTCGACGATGTGGATCTCGGCCGCGCTGACCGCGAAGTCGGTGTACTCACGCACCATCGTGTTGTGGATCAGGTCGGCGAGCGCGCCCGACATCTCGACACCGGTCGGTCCGCCGCCGACGATCACGAAGTTGAGCGCACCCTGCTCGACCAGCGACGGGTCCCGATCCGCGTCCTCGAAGACACCGAGGATTCGCGAGCGCAGCGCTTCCGCGTCGGTCAGCGAGTAGAGCGGGAACGCGTGCTCGCGCGCGCCCGCTGTACGGAAGAAGTTCGGCTGTGACCCGGCGGCAAGCACGACCGCGTCGCCCTCGTAGACATGGCCGTCGGTGGACGTGACGGTGTGCGCAACCGGATCGATCGCTTCGACCGTGGCCATCTTCACGTCGACGTTCGGGTTGTCCTGGAACAGCCGGCGCAGCGAGAAGGCAATGTCGCCGGGCGCCAGCTGCGAAGTTGCTACCTGGTAGAGCAAAGGCTGGAACTGGTGGTAGTTGTTCGCGTCGATCAAGGTGACGCGAACGTCGTCGTGCTCGGCGAGCTCGCGGACGCAGCCGACACCTGCGAAGCCGCCGCCAACCACGAGGACGTGTGGATGCTCACCGCTCCCGTTACTTCTGGACATGCTGCACCTCCCTCTCGGCGGTCGCGCCGAGCCGTTCGAGCAGGTGGTCGCCCACCCGCAGCGCATTCGCCATCGCGGTCAGCGCAGGGTTCACCGCGCCGATCGACGGGAAGATGCTCGTGTCGGTCACGTAGAGGTTGTCGAGCTCGTGTGCGCGGCACTCTGGATTCAGGACCGACGTCGCAGGATCGTTGCCGAAGCGGCAGGTACCCGCCTGGTGGGCGACGCCGGCGACGGGGATGTCGTTCTTGAGGTAGGCGTGGCGGTGGTGGAGGTGACCCTCCTCCATCCCGAGCTTGCCGAGCATCGCCTTCAGCCGCTCGAACAGCCGTCGCTTCGGTTCGTCGTTGTTGGGCGTGTAGCGCAGCCGGACGCTGCCGTCATCGCGCAGCGTGACTCTGTTCTCCGACCGTGGCAGATCCTCGGTCGAGAGCCAGAAGTCGACTGCGTGGGTGGCGACCCGCTTGAGCGCCCCCTGCGGAGCCAGCAGCGTCTCGAGCGGCTTCTCCCCGCGGAACATGTCCGCCTGCGACTTCCCGACCATCTGGATGTTGCCGAGCGGGTAGTCGAAGTCGTCGGCGCCGAGGTAGAAGTCGTTCAGCCCGAGCGTCTTCTGGAAGATCGTCGGGTTCTCCTCACGTGACAGCGCGAGCACGGCCTGGCTGTTGTGGAACATGTAGTTGCGCCCGACCTGGTCCGAGCTGTTCGCCAGCCCGTTCGGGTGCTTGTCGTTCGCCGATGCGAGCAGCAGCTTCGCTGTGTTCGCCGCGCCGCAGGCGACGACGACGATGTCGCCTGAGTAGCCCAGCACCAAGCCGTCGCGCTCGACCACAACCCGGGCCACAGAGGTGCCCGTCGCGTCGGTTTCGAGCCTCACGACGTGTGCGCCGGTGAGGAGCGTGACATTGTCGTTCTCGAGCGCGGGCCGCACGGCCATGACCTCGGCATCGGACTTCGCGTGCAGCACGCAGGGGAACCCATCGCAGTCCTGGCAGCGCACGCAGACGCTGTACGGCATGTTCTGCTCGTTCAAGCGGATGCCGCACGGGGCGTGGAAGGGGTTCAAGCCGAGCGCTGCAAGATCGTCGGAGAGTTGTTGGATCCGCGGCTCGTGCGATACCGCCGGGAACGGGTACGGCGCGCTCGCCGGCGGCTCCGTCGGGTCCTCGCCGCGCGCTCCGTGGACCTCGTAGAGCTGCTCGGCCTCCGTGTAGTGAGGCTCGAGCTCGTCGTATGAGATCGGCCACGCGGGAGACACGCCGTCGTGGTGCTGCAGCTCGCCGAAGTCCTCGGCGCGCAGCCGGTAGAGCGCTGCTCCGTACAGCTTGGTGGCGCCGCCGACGAAGTAATGGATCTGTGGCTGGAACGCCTTGTCGTTGGCGTCGTACCACGTGTCGGGGGAGACGTAGCGGTTGTCCACGAACACGTCGTACGCGCTCCAGTTGGAGGGCTCCCGCGGGAGCCAGTCCCCGCGCTCCAGCAGCAGGATCTTCTTGCCGGACGGCGCGAGCTTGTGGACGAGCGTCCCGCCGCCTGCGCCGCTGCCAATCACGATCACGTCGTAGTGCTCGGTCATCGATCCATCTCCTCCAGTCGCTCGTGCAGGACGATCCGGGCCGCCGCTTCGATCAGCGCGAGGTGTGAGAAGGCCTGCGGGTAGTTGCCCAGGTGACGGCCGGTCACGGCGTCGAACTCCTCGGCGTAGAGGCCGAGCGGCGACGCCTCGCGCAGCAGTCGCTCGAACAGGTCGCGTGCGCGTTGGACTTCACCGATCACGGCCAGCGCGGAGACGAGCCAGAACGAGCAGATGATGAAGGTGCCCTCCTTGCCGGACAGGCCATCATCGGTCTCGTCGGTGCGGTAACGGAGGACGAAGCCGTCCTCGGTCAGCTCGCTCGCGATCGCCTCGACGGTCGCGCGCAGCCGCTGGTCGTCGGCGGGCAGGAAGCCGAAGACCGCCGCCAGCAGCGTCGAGGCATCGAGTGAGTCGGTCGCGTAGTGCTGGCGGAGCACGCCGCGCTTGTCCACGCCGTGTTCAAGGATGTCCGCCTTGATCGCCTCGGCAGTCGCCGCCCAGCGCTTCTTCGAGTCCGAATCGCCGCGCACGTCGGCGAGCTTGGCGGCGCGATCGAGCGCGACCCAACACATCAGCTTCGACGACACGTAGTGCTGCGGCGCACCGCGCGCCTCCCAAATCCCCTGGTCGGGGTTCTGCCAGACGGCGGTCGCACACTCCGCCTGCGCCTGGACGATCGGCCACAGCCGCCGCGGCAGGCGCTGACTGTGTTGCGTGTGGACGTAGATCGAGTCGAGAACGGCGCCGAAGACGTCGTTCTGGCGCTGATCGAAGGCGCCGTTGCCGACGCGGACGGGGGAGGCGCCGGCGTAGCCGGAGAGCTCGTCGCGTGTCGATTCGGTCAGGTCGCGGCGCCCGTCGATCCCGTACATGATCTGCAGACCGCCGTCGTCGTTCGGCTCGAGGTCGGCGATGAACTGCATGAACTCGTCTGCCTCCCAGTCCAGCTGGAGCCAGTGGAGCGCCTGCAGCGTGAACGTCGAGTCGCGCATCCACGTGAAGCGGTAGTCCCAGTTACGGGCGCCGCCCGGCGTCTCCGGAAGCGATGTCGTGAGCGCCGCGACTGTCGCTCCGGTTGGCATGTAGGTGAGGCCCTTGATCACCAGCGCCGAGCGCTGGACCGGGGCGCGCCAGCGGTGGTCGATGATGCGGGCGCGCGCGATCCAGTCACGCCAGAAACGCGTGGTTGCGGCAAGCGAAGCGTTCGCCTCGTCGATAGTCCGCGGCGCGCCGGAGTCCTCCGCCCAGGAGAGCGCGCAGAAGGCCTGCTCGCCCTGCCGCAGCACGTGGCGGCAGCGCGCGCGGTTGCCCTCGATGCCAATCGGCAGGTCGGTGGTCAGGCGGATAGTCAGACCCGCGCCGCTGACGTCGGCGGTGTGTCGGTCGTTGCCGAGCAGCTCCCACTCTCCGGGTGCACGGCCATAGTCGAAGCCGGGTTCGCAGACCAGCTCGAGCTCTACAGAGCCCTCCAAGCAGAGCACGCTGCGCAGCAGCACGTGATCGGCGTCCTCGTCGGTCGGCGGGCGAGTGTGCGGCGTTACGTTGTCCTCGCCGCGACGCGGCCCCATTGTGAGCGCGTCGCGCACCATGATCCAGCCGCCGGGCGCGCGCCAGGTCGTGAGCAGCGTGTTGGTGCCCGGCTCGTAGATGCGCGAGTCGGGGACGCGGGTGCCGTATGGCCCCAGTCGAAAGAAGCCAGCCTCACGGTCGACGAGGGCGCCGAAGACGCTGGGCGAGTCGAAGCGCGGCACGCACAGCCAGTCGATGGCGCCATCCGGCGCTACAAGCGCCCCGGTGTGGCAGTTCGACAGGAACGCATAGTCGGCGATCGGGGTGAACGGTGACGGTGCGGCGGCGCTCTGCGGGATCGAAGCGGTGACCGGAAGCGACTCGAGCGGCTTCGACTTCGGCTTCGCACCGTCACTGCGTGTCTTGGAGGTCGTCATTGGACGATCCAGGGCTCGTGCCAGCGGCCGAAGCCCGCGACGACTTCGTCAGCCTCCTTCGGCCCCCATGTGCTGGGCGCGTACGGATGCACCGGCGGCGGCGATTCGAGCAGCGGAGCCATGATCCGCCACGCCTGCTCGATTCCGTCCTGGCGGGTGAAGCGCGTCGCGTCGCCGCGCATCGCGGCGAGCAGCAGGACCTCGTACGGAGCCGCGCCCTCGCCGCCCTCGAGCGCGAACTCCATGTCCAGCGCGATCTCGCCCGCGTCGGCGGCGTCGTGGCGCTTCGCGTCGACCTGCAGGCGGATCCCGGTCGTCGGGTCGAGCCTGACGACTAGCTGGTTCGGCTCCGGCCGCCGATTGCCGTGGTGGAAGCCAAGCCGTGGCGGCTCGCGGAACACGACGCGCACCTCGGTCTGGGTCGCCGGCATCAGCTTCCCGGTGCGGATGAAGAACGGGACGCCCGACCAGCGCCAGTTGTCGATGTCGATGCGCAGCGCCGCGTAGGTCTCGGTGGTCGAGTTGGGAGCGACGCCGTCGATGTCGAGGTAGCCGTCGTGCTGGCCGCGCACGTAATGGTGCGGGTCTGCCGCCGGGATCGAGGAGAACAGCGAGTAGATCGCGTCCTTCAGTGCCCGTGCGTCGCGCGCGCCCGGCGGCTCCATTGCGGTGGCCGCGACCACCTGCATCAGGTGGTTGACCACCACGTCGCGCAGGGCGCCAACCGGGTCATAGAAATGCCCACGGTCGGCCACGCCGAAGGACTCCGCCATCGTGATCTGGACGGAGCCGATGTAGTTGCGGTTCCAGACCGGTTCGAACATCGCGTTCGCGTACCGGAGGTAGAGGATCTCGACCAGTCCCATCTTTCCGAGGAAGTGGTCGATCCTGAACAGCTGCGACTCGTCGATGTACTGGTGCAGCTCGTCCGCGAGCTCGTGGGCGGACCCGAGGTCGTGGCCGAACGGCTTTTCGACGACGACGCGCGCATTCTTCGTCATGCCGGCGTCATGCAGGCCCTTCACGACGCGACCGAAGAGGAACGGCGGGATTTCGAGGTAGAAGACCGGCGATTGCACCTCGCCCAGGTGTTTCTTGAGCCGTTCGAACGTCTCCGGATCGCCGAAATCGCCGCTGACGTATGAGAGTCGGTCCGCGAACCGCTTGAAGACGGCTTCGTCGAGTTCGTCGCCGCCGTCGACGATCGCGCTGCGCGCCCGTTCGCGCAGGTCGTCGACGGTCCAATCGTCGACGGCGACGCCGACGATCGGGCACTCGAGGAGGCCGCGCCGCTCGAGGCGGTAGAGCGAGCGAAGCGTCATGACCTTTGCCAGGTCGCCCGTGATGCCGAATGCGACGAACACGTCGGCTTGAAGTGGGCCAGAATCGCGCGTGACCTGGGCGTCAGCCGCGCGCGGGGCCGTTGTGGTTGCCATCACCGCGATTCATTTCAGGTGGTCATTGCGCCGTCAATCACCCATCACGGGTGACTTGGGTCGGCCTCGACCTGGGCCTCACCCGCGCGGGGTGATGCTGGCTCACCCGCTGCGCTCGCAGGATCTGGGTGGTGGAGGACGCGGCTGCTGACACCGGCGCTGTCGACGCAGGCGAACTGACGGGCGTGTTCGCAGCCCCGAAATGGCTGCGAGATGCCGGCGGGGTCGCGTGGCTGCTGGTCGGCATCGTCCTGATCGTCGTGGGCGCGGTTTGGCTGCTCGCCCTCACGAGCGTCATCGTCTTGCCACTGCTGACTGCGACGATCATCGCTGCGGTGGCGGCCCCGGTGATCGGGTGGCTCGCGCACCACCGTGTGCCGCGCGCGCTCGGTAGCGCGTCGGTGCTCCTGGCGATCGTCGCGCTCGGCGCCGTCGTCGCGGTCGTCGTGATCGGCGGGATCACGGGGCAGTCGGACCGGATCAGCAACGGTCTCTCTGCGGCGGTCGACAAGGTCGGGACGGCCGTGAAGGACGTGGGCGTGGACCAGTCGGCCGCGGACAACGGAGAGGCCGAGGCCAAGTCGTCGGTCTCGTCGGCGGGCGCGGCGCTGCTCCACGGTGTGGCAAGCGGCTTGTCGGCGCTGGCGTCGCTGGCCGCGTTCGCCGCGTTCACCGCTTTGGCGCTGTTCTTCCTGCTCAAAGACGGCCCGTCGCTGCGCGACTGGGTCGAGCGTCACGCGGGCGTGCCGCGGCCGATCGCGCACACGGTCGTCAGCGAGATGCTGCGCGCGCTGCGCGGCTACTTCCGCGGTGTCACCGTTGTGGCCGCCTTCAACGCGGTCGTGATCGGGCTCGGCGCGTTGATCATCGGCGTGCCCCTTGCAGGAGCGATCGCGATTGTCACCTTCCTCGGCGCCTACGTGCCGTACCTAGGCGCATGGACGGCGGGGGTGTTCGCGGTGCTGCTGGCCCTCGGAGCACAGGGTGCCGACGGTGCCCTCGCGATGGCCGTGATCGCGTTGCTTGGCAACGGCGTGCTTCAGCAGCTAGTACAGCCGTTTGCGTATGGCGCTGCGCTTGACATACACCCGCTGGCCGTGCTCGTTGTGACGCTCGCGGGCGGCGCGCTGTTCGGGATGGCCGGCCTGGTGCTGGCGGCGCCGGTCACCTCGGCGATCGTGCACATATCGCACGACCTGAGCGGCGCCGGCGAGAGATCAGCTGCGTAGCACGCCCGCCCGCGACAGCGCCCAGATGACCCAGACGTCGAGCCCGATGATGAGCAGCGACCAGATGGGGTAGTAGGGGATGAAGAAGAAGTTGGCGATTGCGCTCAGCATCGCGAGGGCGATGCCGCCGACAGCCGCCCACTCCCTGCCGGTGAACAGGCCGAGACCGACGAGGAACACCGCGACGCCGATCAGCAGATGGATCCAGCCCCATGCGGTCGTGTCGAGGTTGAACGTGTAGTTGTGCGAGACGACGAAGAAGTTGTCGTTGATGATCGCGACGAGCCCGGTGAGAAACTGGAAGATCCCGACCAGCGTCAGCGCGCATGCCGCGAACATCAGACCGCCGGTCGCCCAGCCTGAGGGCTGGTCAGTCCGCGGCGGGTCGTATTGAGTACTCATCGAGCCGCTCCTCACTCGGATTTGAGCCCATAGTCGGGCCACCGCGGGTGATCGGGCCTCACCCGGCGAGGGTGACGCGTCGTCACCCTGGCGGCCGTGAACGTCGGGCCGGTGGCCGTGAACACGAGTGACGGGACTCGCACGCTCGTGGGCGGTCTCGTGGCCGGCGCGCTCATCGGCGTGCCCGCGGCGGCGGCAGCCGCGATCTTCGAGTCGGTGCTCCACGGCGCCACAACGCTGGTCTGGAACGACGTGCCGGATTGGTTCGGCTGGCAGGAGCCGTCGTGGTGGTATGTCGTGCTGGTGCCCGCGCTCGCCGGCGTCATCGTGGCGCTCGCGTTGCGACTGCCCGGCCACGGCGGCCATTCACCGCTACAGGGCTTGTCGATGGAGCAAGCCCCGCCGATCAACGTCGTTTCGGTGCTTGCTGTCACCCTGATCGCCCTGGCAGGCGGCATCGTGCTTGGCCCCGAGGCGCCGCTCCTGGCGCTGGGGCTGACGGTCGGGGTAGTCGCGGCGCGCGCCCTGCGCGCGACAGGGCCGCAGGCGATGCCGCTTGCGCTGGCAGGGGCGTTCGCGGCGATGGCCGGGCTGTTCGGAGGGCCGCTGCCGGTCCTGCTTTTCTTCTTCGAGGCGGTCTCCGCTTCCGGCAGGGTGCCCGCGGCAGTCGTCGGGCGGGCGCTGCTCCCAGGGTTCGTGGCCGCCGGCGTCGGCTCACTCGTCTTCACCGGTGTGGCCGGCTGGCCTGGGGTTCACGAGCAGTCGCTCGGCCTGCCAGGGCTGCCCGACTATCCGACTGTTCACGTCGTCGACATCCTGTGGTCGCTGCCGGTCGCGGCGATCGTCGCCGTGGCAATCGCAAGTTTCCGCCCGGCAGCCGCGGCGGTCGCTGCTCGCTGGTCGGCGCCCGTGCTCTCGCGTCTCGTGGTCGCGGGCCTCGCGATCGGCAGCCTGGCGGCCGTGTTCCGCGGGCTTACCGACCGCCCGGTGGACTTCGTGCTCTTCTCCGGCCAAGCCGCTTCGGGGGACTACATCGCCGAGGGCTCCGCCGGTGTCCTGCTCGCCGTTCTCGCGTTCAAGGGCGCGGGCTACCTGCTGTCGCTGGCCAGCGGCTTTCGCGGGGGCCCGATCTTCCCGGCGATCTCGCTCGGCTGTGCGGCCGGCGTGCTTGGCTCGCACGTCCTGCCCGGCTTTGCGCTCACCCCGGCGGCCGTCGCCGGCATCGCAGCGGGATCAGCGGCAGTCTCCGGCCTGCCGTTTTTCGGGGCGGTGCTGGCGACGCTGCTCGCAGGCAGCGTTGCCGCAGAGACCGCGCCGATCGCGATTCTGGCGGCCGTGACCGCCTGGCTCGTCGGCCTAGGTGCGAATAACGCCTGGGCGCGTCAGGGCCCAGATCACCCAGATGTCGAGCCCGATGATGACCAGCGACCAGATCGGGTAGTGGGGGATGAAGAAGAAGTTCGCGATCGCGCTCAACATCGCGATCGCGATCGCGCCGACGCCGGCCCAGGCGGCCTGGCTGAATAGGCCGAGCCCGATAGCGAACATCAGGATGCCGAGGATCAGGTGGATCCATCCCCACGCCGTCACGTCCAGGTTGAACGTGTAGTGCTGGGTCTTGACGAAGAAGTCGTCGTTGGCGATCGCGACGATCCCGTCGATCGCCTGGAAGATCCCACCGAGTACCAGCAGTGTCCCGGCGAACACCAAGCCGCCGCTGGCCCAAGCTGACGGCTCCTCCTGCGGGGGTATGTCGTACTGCGTCGACATCCACGAACTCCTTTCGGTCGTTGTTCAATCCTGGGCGCTCGACGGGTGACGGGCCATCACCCACGCTGGGTGATGACGAGGGAACCGCCGGGGTCCAGGACCTCGATGCGGACGTCGGGCGCCAGCTCGGCGGCGCGCAGGCGGAACTGCTCGACCGGCGTATGCAGCAGGTCGTGGTGGCGGCGGTAGCCCCCTATCGGCAGGAACGTGCCCCAATGGATCGGCACGGCGACCGCCGGCCGCAGCAGCGTCAGCGCTTCGGCGGCCTGGCTCGGGTCCATGTGGCCGGGCCCCAGCCGCGGCCCCCAGCCCCAGATCGGGACGAGCGCGGCGTCCAGCGGCCCGAAATCCTGCATGCCGGCGAAGACCTCGGTGTCGCCGGCGAAGTAGACGCGTTGGTCGTCGCCCTCGACGAGGTACCCGATCGAGTCGTCGTCGCGGCGCCCCGCCAACGGCGAGCGGCGGCCGTCGTGCACCGCGCGGACGGCGGTGACCTCGGCGCCGCCGACTGCGATCTGCTCGCCCGCCGCCAGCTCGGAGACCTCCAAGTGCAGCCGCTGCAGCGTCCGCTCGCTGCCCGGCGGCGCGACAACGGGCGCTTTCAGCTTGCGCAGCGACGGCACGTCGAGGTGGTCGTAGTGAAGGTGCGACAAGAGCACCACGTCGACCTTCTCCGGGGCCCTGACCGGCGCGGCGTGCCGGCGGAGGTGTGCGACGCGCGAGCGCAGGAGCGGGTCGGTCACCAGCCGGCCGCCGGCGGTGTCGATCACGACGGTGGCGTGGCCGAGCCAGGTCAGCTTCATCGGTAGGCGTCCTGCCCGAGGTGCGCGAGCCACCCCCGCAGGACGCGGTGCATCGACTCGGCGCCGACCACCGCACCCTCAGGCTGCGGCAGCTTTGCCGGGCCCAGCACGAATGGGTACGACTGCGGTCCGCCGAGGCCGCCGTGCGAGCCGACCAATTCCTCGAACGCGGCAACTTCCTCGGTCTCTGCCCACCACGTGCTGTTGACCACGATGTCCGGGCAGTGAGGGAACCCATCGGTGCGCCCCACGTGTTGCGCGGTGTTGGGCCCGTACGGCGCGAGCGGGTCCTGGCCCTCGGCCTCGTCGCCGGCGCGGACATTGCGCGTGCCGTGGGCGCCGTAGACCACGCCGTCGACCATCACGAAGCCGATGCCGGGGTGGTTGCGGAGCGTGTCGATCAGGCTCGGGTATCGCTCGGTGATCTGAGCGTAGGTCGCGCGGCCAGGCATCCGCGGGAACGTGATCAGCCCAAGGCAGCCCGAGGCCATCACGCTGATCTCGGGGATCTCGTCGCCTTCCTTGCGGTCGCTCTTCTCGAGCCTCACCTCGCCGTCGACTTGGCGCCCGCGGGTGACGCGGGCAACCGCGCGGCCCGCCGTGTTGCCGGTGCCGCCCGCCTCCGTGAGCGCCGCCGAGAGCCGGCCCATCGCCTCGTCCTCGCCGGAGCTGTCCGCCCGCACGTCCTCGGTCGCGCACGCGGCCTGGACGAGCTGCTCGAGCGTCTCGCCGTAGCGCTGCAGGAAGGTCTCGCCCTGGGTCTGGCCGTGATCCGAGAGCACGACGATCTCGTAAGGACGCGGAGCGTTGCGTGCCGCGCGCGCGATGCGCCCGATCGCCTGATCGACGTGCCGCAGCACCCCCAGCGTGTCCGCACGCTCCAGGCCGGAATGATGCGCCACCTCGTCGTAGGCAAGGAACGTCGAGTAGACGACCGGCCGGCCGGTGTACACGTCTCCGAGCACCGACTCGACCTGCAGATCACGCTGCACGGTCGTGCCCCACGCGCGCACGAGCGCGTACTTCCAGTCGCGTTCGATTCGCGGGCGCACGTCGCGCCGTCGCTGCACCGCGGCAGCGCGCAGCTCGGCGGCGATGTCCACTATCGACAACAGCAGCGTGCGCGCCGTGTTGAAGGGGCTCGCGAAGTACGTGAAGTAGTCGCGACCGTAGCCACGTACGCGTGCGTCGAGCACGCGGCTCATCGTGAGCAGCGAATACACCGCGTCGCCGGACAGGATGTTGGCCCTGCTGGCGCCGTCGGCGTGCAGCAGCCCGCGGCCGTTCGACACCCGGCGTTCGAGCTCGGCAGCGTCGCGCGGGTGGTTCGTGACGATCGGGGCGTCGCGGTCCTTCTCCCACCAGCGGAAGGCAGGCATGTCGTCGTTGTTGCCGTGGAGCAAACCGGCTTGACATGCACCTGTCTGCGACGACCAGTCAGTCTCCCAGCCGATCAGATGGTGAGATCCGTCCCGCACCCAGCGCGCCAGCTCGGGCGCGTTGCCGTCGCGCATCGCGCGGCGCAGCACTTCGTGCGCGAGCCCGTCGATCTCGAGGAACAGAACGCCGGGCACGTCGGTCTTGATCACCTCGTCGCGCCGCTCCGCCGCGCGGCGGACCAGATGACGCGCCACGCGTGCGTCGTCGTCGATGAAGAAGATCGACGAGGCGAACGTCGTGACGGCGGTCATGGCCAGCGCCAACACGATCCCGCCGCCGAGGCCCTTGACAGTCAGACCTGGGGTTATGGCGGCGACGAGCAGCACGATCGCGCCGTTCAGGACCAGCGCGCCGAGTCCAAGCGTGAGCACCGTGAGCGGAAGCGTCAGGCGGATCAGCAGCGGCCAGAGGAGCGCGTTGGCCAGGCCAATCGCGAGCGCGGCGACCAGCGCCGCTCCGAAGGTGGTCACGTTGACGCTCGAGAAGATCCAGCTGCAGAGCAGGACCGCGAGCGCTGCCGAGACCCAGATGGCCAGCATCGCGGGCAGGCGCCTCAGGATCATGCGTTCGACGGTATGCCCAGCCGGAGTGACCGGCGCTCACCCGGAACGGGTGATTCCCCGCTGTCCATCGGCGGTCAGGCGCCGTAGCGGCGGCGGTGCCAGACCCAGGCGCCAAGCCCCACCGGCATCGGCAGCCAGTACGAGAACAGCCGGTACGCGAATGTCGCCAGCACGGCGTTGCCCGGGCCGACGCCGGCGAGTGAGAGCATCGCCGTCAGCCCGGCCTCGACGAATCCGAGTCCGCCCGGGGTGATAGGAATCTGCGCGAGCAGCTGAGCGGCGCAGAACGCGAGCAACACGAGCGCGGGGCGCGCATGCACGCCGACAGCGGCGAGCGCGGCCAGCA
Source organism: Thermoleophilaceae bacterium (assembly GCA_036269895.1). Classification (GTDB taxonomy): domain Bacteria; phylum Actinomycetota; class Thermoleophilia; order Solirubrobacterales; family Thermoleophilaceae; genus DATBDN01. The sequence continues at coordinate 35,051 of DATBDN010000004.1, read as the reverse complement.
GCGTTGCGTAGTCGAAGGCCCAGCGGCCGACGGTGGCCAGCAGCGCCCGCTTCCAGCGCGGACCGAGCGTGTTCAGGAGCCGGTCGCGCTCGCGGATGAGGCGGTCGGGCAGCGTCTGCAACGGCTCGCAGTTGCGCCGCACGCGGTTGCGGATTCGCTGCGCCGTTCGGCCGATCCACCGCAATGGCCCGTCGAGCGCGAGGACGACGACACCGAGCGCGGCGAGGACGACGAAGACGACGAGCCCCGCGATCCCCGTCTCCGTCAGGGTGCGGTCGACGGAGCCGCGGATGAGAGCCGGGATCGCGAGCACGGGCAGCGCAAGGACGACGGCGAAGGTGAGGACGTTGGCTGCGGTGAGGCCCGAGACCGCCGGCCGCGGTGGCACCTCGGCCGTGACGAGCATCCGGTATTGCAGCGCCGAGCCGACCGCGCCGCCGCCGGGGGCGACCTTGGCCATCGCGTTCCCCGCCAGTTGGGACGTGATCACGGCAGACCACCTGGCGACGCCGATCGCGATGTGTTGGAGCGCCCACAGGCACGCCATGGCGGCCGTCTGAGCGACCAGCATCACGAGCAGCCACTGTGGGGCGAACCTCTTGATGTCGCGCCACGACGCGAGTGTGTCCAGGACGCTGGGGGCCACCAGGTAGAGGGAGATGCCCGTGATAGCGAGCCAGATGATCGTGCGCCGCAGGCTGCGGGGGTGCGTCCGCTGCGCTTCGTGCTCGCCGCGTGCGATCTCGAGCTCGGCGTCCGCATGCTCTTCGATCGCCTGCTCGACCCTGTCGCCTAGGCGCACGCCCTGTGCCATCGGCGGGGACGGTATCTGCGCGAGGCTCACCCAGCGGGGGTGATCCGCCGTCACCCCCGTCTTCAGGACGCTCTGCGCATGCTTTTACGTCCGCCAGTGTTCGGGCGGCGCCCGTTCCTGGGAGCGGCTGTGATCGGCGGCACCTGGTATGCCCGGCGCCGCGTCCGCGCGCGCCACGCCCAGCCGCCTACCCAACCACCCGACATGGCCGCGCAGCTCACGCAGCTGAAGGCGATGCTCGACGCAGGCTCGCTCACGCCGCAGGAGTTCGGCGCCGCCAAGCGCAAGCTCCTGTCGCATTGAGAAGCCGCCCTAGGGGGACCGAGGAGCCACAGCCGTGCAGCGCCCGCCACGCGGTCTGATCACCCACCGCGGGTGATGCCCGCTGCCTCCACGCGGACGGACCATTCTGCGTATGGCAATGGTGGACCCCACCGCTCTTCAGCCGGCCAATCCAGGGCAGTACTGGTGGATCCCGTTCATGGCAGGCTTATTGACGATCCTGATCGGGATCATCATCCTCGTCTGGCCGGGTCCGAGCCTGCTGGTGGTGGGGGTGATCATCGGCGCGTACCTGCTTGTCGTTGGAGTCGCGACGCTCGTGCGTGGTATCGGCGGCTCGGACGCGATGAGCGTCGGGCTGCGGATCGCGCTCGTGCTGCTGGGCTTGATAACGGTGCTGGCCGGCCTCTTCCTGGTTGTTCGTCCCGCCGACTCGGTGCTCGCGATCGCATGGGTGATCGGCTTCTGGTGGGTCGTGAGCGGCGTGGTACAGCTGACTCGCGGGATCGTCATCCCGTACGGGCGTGCCTGGAACATCGGCCTCGGGATCCTCGGGATCGCGGCGGGCACGATCATCCTCGCGGAGCCGACAATCGGCCTCGCCACGCTCGTGCTGATCTCGGCGATCGGCCTGATCCTTCAGGGCACGCTCGAGGCGGTGGCCGGCTGGCAGCTGCGCGACCTGCACAAGGCGGGGATTGCATGAGGCGCGCTCGCTTGGTCGCGGCTGCTCTCGCCGCAGTCGTCGTGCTCGGCGCCTGTGGCGACTCGCCCGAGGACAAGGCGCACAACGACGGCAAGAAGGTCGGCCAGGCGACGCGGGCGGTGTTCGACTCGCGCTCGGTCGACGATGCGCGGAACGCGGTGAAGGAGCTCCGCAACACGGTGAACGGCATCAGTGACGACGTGCGCAAGACGGTCCGTACGCAGGTCGCAACGCAGGGCGACACGCTGCAGCAGGCGGCTCAGGGGCTCAAGCAGGGCAACTTGACGCAGGTCAAGGACTCAGCCCAGGAGGTCCGTGCGCAGGCGGACGCCTTCCGCCATAGCCACGATTCGGCGGCAAACGAGTTCTGGCGTGGCTTCGAAGAGGGCTACGACGGCTGAGGCATCTCGTCAGGGGCCGGCCTCGGCCTGCACCTGACGCCGCAGCGCCGCGACGCCCGCGACCACCAAGACGACGTAGATCAGCACGAGCACCGGCCGGCTGCTGCCCGGGATCACGCCGAGTGCGAGCAGCAGGACGAGGAACACCAGGGCGATCGTGTACGCGATCGCGGGCTGCTCCCGCAGCGATGGGCTGATCCAGCCGCGAGCGCGGGTCGCCCACCGGGCCGGCCCCGCGAGCCACGCGCAGAACATCACCACGATCCCCAGCGCGACGACGCTGGCCGCGATCTGGCGCAGCAACGACGTGCCGATGTCCCAGGTCGACTGGGCCGCTGGCTCGGATGCCCCGCCCGATGTGAGGTCATCCACGATCACGTGGCCGAGGACCCGCCTGAGCACCAGCACGAGCAGTCCCGCGAAGAGGATGCCGAGCCCCGTCTGCATGAGCGTCCGGCGACGATCGTGCGAGCTCCACACGGCCGCCACCATCAACACCAGCGCAAGCAGGACGAGAACGATCGCCAGCGTCCTCAGGGCGTGCGCGATCTTACGCGCGGTCACCAGCTGGTTGGGCCGCACGATCGTGATCTTGCCGCGGTCCGGGGGGAGCTTGTTGACGACGTCCGGCCCCAGGCCGATGCGCGTGGCGACCTGGCCGAGCATCGGCCGCAGGTCGAACACGACCGTGCGGCTGGTATCTCCGGTGACCGCCCTGACCAGCTGCCTGTGGGCGAGGCGATTCGTGTTCTCCCAGAGCTTCTGGAACGCGCCCGAGCGCAGCGCGCGCAGCGTCGCGCGCTCCGCCAGCTCGGGAACCGCGCCGGCGATCGTCGGAGCGAGCTTGTCGGCGCGCGGCGGCAGGACCTGCCGGATGCGGTCCGTGATTGCCGCCTGGTCGACGAGCTGGTCGGCTACGTAGCTGGCCGTCTCCTGCTGGATGTGGGGATCGCGTACCAGCGCGTTCGAGGTGGTGACCCAGTCGCTCGTGTCGAGCGCCTGGCGCGCGACCCACACCGAGAGCGCTGCGAAGAACAAGACGAAGCTCGCGAGTACGACGAGTATTCCCGGCAGGCGGCGCATCCCATGAGGCCTCAGGCGGCCGCCCCGCGCCGGTCGAGCGCGGCCTGCAGCTCCGCCTCGCGCTCGTTGCTGAGCGAGGTCTGAAGGACGTGGCCCCCATAGTGGCCGATCTCGGCGAGCACCTTGTCGGGCGTCGCCTTCCGCACGAGGACGATCACCGCGGCGTTGCCCTCACCCAGCTTGCCGCCGAGCTCCTTCAGGAAGTTGTCGTCGACGCCGACGTCGGTAAGCGCTCCCGCGGCTGCGCCGGTCGCCGCCCCGATCGCCATTCCGAGCAGTGGTGCGAGGAAGAGCAGGCCGATCAGGCCGCCCCACAGCGCACCGCCCGCCGCTCCGGCGCCGGCCGTGCTCGGCTGATGGAGCTTGACCTTTCCGTCTGAGTCGCGTGTCGCGAGCACCGCATCCTCGAGCTCGATCGCATGTTCGGTCTGCAACCGCGCCAGTCCCGACATCACTTCCTGCGCAGTTGCCTCGTCCTCGTAGGCGATCGCCACGAGATTGCTCATTCGCGTCCTCCTTCGTTGCCTGTCCGGCGATCCTCTGGGGCGCGCGGGTGAGCAGGCTTCACCCACCGTGGGTGAGCCGCTGTTGGCATTGCTCTCTCACCCGGTGGGGGTGACGCAAGATCACCCCCTTCGCGGGGATGTTGCTGGCGTGCCGGATTCCAGCTACGAGTTCCGGATCAAAGGCAGGCTGAGCGACTCCGTCACCGACGCCTTCCAGGACTTCACGACGTCGGTGAAGCCCGCCGAGACGATCGTGCGCGGCGACCTGCGTGACCAGGCCGAGCTGCACGGCGTGCTCGAGCGGATCCGCTCGCTCGGGCTCGAGTTGATCGAGGTACGCCGCCTCGACGAGCCCGGCGGCGGCTAGTCTCGGCTCATCAGCGCGGCGACGCAGATCACGGTGCTCACCGTCGATGACGACGAGGCTGCCCGGCGGGCGGCACGGGCGGTGGTTGTCGCGGCGCCGGGCTTCACGTCGGTCGGCGAGGTCGCGTCGGGAGAGGAGGCGATCGAGGCCGTGATCGAGTTGGAGCCCGATCTGGCGATCGTAGATGTCGACATGCCCGGCCTCGACGGGTACGAGACTTGTCAGCGACTCGTCGCGGTCAGGCCGCGCACGGTTGTGATCCTCTTGTCCGACGGAGTGCCGGTCTCAGAGCCGGCTCGGGAGGCGGCTGGGGCCGCAGCCCACACGGCGAAAGCGGAGTTGACGCCAAGCGCGTTGCAGGGATTGTGGCGTGACTGCCGCTTGGGGTAGCTTCCTACTTAACACGACGTCACTATGCTGACTCTGTCAGTGGTGTACGGCCCCAGGGCAGGAGGGACGATGCACACGGAAGGGAGCGCCGTTGTTCGCCACGAAGCTCGTCGTGCCTCAGCCGCCACCCGTCACGGTGCGCAGGCCACGGCTGCTCGACGCGCTCGACGGCGCCGCGACCCATCCGTTCACGCTCGTCTCGGCGCCCGCAGGCTCCGGGAAGACCGCGTTGGTCGCTTCATGGCTGAGCGAAGGCAGGGCACCCGGGACGGTCGCATGGCTCTCACTCGGCAAGGAGGACGACGATCGGCGTGGCTTCTGGACCGCGGTCGTGACGGCGCTGAAACCGGCGCTCGCGATCGCACGGGGTCCTGCCGCGCCGCCGCGCGTGCGCATCGACCTGCTCCTGCCGGCTCTGGTTGAGGCGCTCGCCGAGCCGGGCGACCCCGTTGTCCTGGTGCTCGACGACTTCCACGAGGTCGAGCAGCTGGCGGTCATGGACGACCTCCAGACCCTGCTCGACTATGCGCCGAGCCGGCTGCGGCTGGTCGTACTGACGCGATCGGATCCTCCACTCAGGCTCCAGCGGCTGCGCGTGGCTGGCCGCATGTGCGAGATCCGCGCACAGGACCTGGCGTTCACGCTCGAGGAGACGCGCGAGCTGATCGCGGCGCTGGACCTCGCAGTGGCCGACGACGATCTCGACACTCTCTGCAAGAGCACGGCGGGCTGGGCTGCCGGGCTGCGCCTGGCGGCGCTGTCGCTCGAGGGCGATCCCGACCCGCACGCCTTCATCGATGGCTTCGCCGGCACCGACCACGCCGTCAGCGACTACCTGATGTCCGAGGTCATCTCGCGCCAGGCGCCCGCGGCGCGCACGTTCCTGCTCAGGACGTCAGTCCCCGATCGCTTTACCGCTGATCTCGTCAAGGCGCTCACGCAGCAAAGCGACGGCGATGACCTGCTGTCCGCGCTCATGCACCGCGACGGCCTGATAACGCCCCTCGACGGCGCGGGAGGGTGGTACAGCTACCACCCGATGTTCCTCGAGGTGCTCCGCCTCGAGCTGGCGCGGGCCATGCCGGACGAGGTCGCACCACTGCACCGCCGAGCGGCACTGTGGTTCCGCACGCAGGACAGTCCGCACGAGGCGATCCGCCACGCCGTCGCCGCCCACGATTGGGACCTGAGCGCCGAGATCATCGGCGAGCACTGGGTTCATCTGGTGATCCGCGGTGAGGGTCCGATGCTGCGCGATGCTCTGGCCGCCATTCCCGAGGATGTGACGCGAGCGAGTCCCGAGCTGGCGCTGGCGCTCGCAGGGATCCAGCTGGACGCAGGCGTCATGGATGTGGGGGAGCTGATCGACGGCGCGATCGCGGCGGCCGACCCGCTGCCGGAGGCGCGCCGCCGCCACTTCGACATCGCCGCCACCTCGACGCAGCTCTACCGCGCGCGCTTCGGCCGCGAGCTCGAGGACGCACTGCGCGCGGCGCGGACCGTGCTCAGCGGCCACTGGGACCGCGCGGTCTCGCAGGACGTGCGGGCGCTGACGCTCGGCAGCCTCGGTGTGGCCGAGTTCTGGACCGGCGACGCGAGTTCGGCGCTCCAGCACCTTCAAGAGGCCGCCGGCCTTGCCAGGGACTGTGAGAACGACTACCTGCTGTTCGGCGCGCAGGGCTGGGGGTCGCTGGCCGCGCTGCGGACCGACCAGCTCGAAGAGGCACGGGTGCGCGCGTTCGGCGCACTCGACATCGCGGAGCTGCGCGGGTGGACGAAGACGGCGGCGGCAGCCGCGGCATGCGTCACGCTGGGGTCGCTCGCGCTGCTCGCGAACGACCCGGCGACCGCGGCTCAGTTTGCGGGTCGCGCGAAAGCCGCTCTGTCCGTTCCGGAAGAGCCGCTTTTGGCACTTTCGCTTGCGCTCCTCGAAGCGGAGCTCGTCGCCACCCGTAACCCGCTCGTCGCTCTCGACATGGTCCGCGCCGCGCGAGGCGCCGCCGGCGACCTGCTGCCGACGTTCCTGCGCGTCGTCGCGGCGCTGGTCGAGGCAGATCTGCTCATGACGCTCGGCGAGTCCGCCCAGGCACGAAAGCTGCTGGTCGACCTCGACGCGCACGAGGACGCGTCCGACCCGGCCGTTGGGCTGGCGCGGATCGAGCTCGCGAGCGGCGCTCCCGAGGCGGCCATCCGCGCGGTCGCGGATTTCCTCGCCGACGAGCGCGACGCGATGGGGCCGACGGCGCGGGTCGATGCTTGGGCGCTCGACGCGATCGCCCGCGACGAACTGCGTGATGAGGACGGCGCACTGCGCGCCCTGGAGCGCGCGCTCGATCTGGCCGAGCCGCGCGGGCTCGTGTGGCCGCTCACGCGCAATGGCGCGCCGGTGCGGTCACTGGTCCGCCGCCACATCCGGCGAGGCACCTCGCACCGTGCGCTGGCAGGCGACGTGCTGGCCCACCTCGACGGCAACGGAGCGTCGGAGCGTCAGTCGAACGGGCCGTTGCTCGAGCCCCTCACCGAGCGGGAGATCGCCGTGCTGCGCTTCCTGCCGACGATGATGTCGAACACCGAGATTGCGTCTGAGATGTTCGTCTCCGTCAACACGGTGAAGACGCACCTCAAGCACGTCTACCGCAAGCTCGACGTGGCCGACCGCCGCGATGCGGTCCGCCGGGGGCGCGAGCTCCGCCTGCTCAACCCGGGCATCACAGAGCACTGACGCGGGCCACCCCGCGTACCACCAGGTAGACGCCTGCCGCTAGGACGAGCCACATCAACAGCGCTCTGCCGTTGCTGCTCATCCAGCCGTTGAGCCGCACGAGCCCGGCGCGCCCGCGTTCGGGCTCGCGCAGCATCAGGATCACGGGCACCTCGATCAGCGAGGTGACGATGACAGTCAGGATTGCGACCCACACGACGTCGCCCGCTGTCGACAGGCCGGCGTCGGCGACGATCGTCAACGCTCCGAGATAAAGCGGCGACGGGGCGTAGAGCCCCGCACCGAGCAAGAATGCGAGCAGCGGCGAGCGCATGAGCGCGCGGATCCACGGCGCGGGCTCGCGGGCGGCGCGCTCCTTCGCAGGTCGCCGGCGGATGACGACGAAGGCGATCAGCAGCAATGCGCCGACCGCGATGTCCACGACGCCGCTGACGTGATGCGAGCCGCGCACGCCGGCCAGGTCGAGGTCGTGCGCGAGCGTCACGCCGACGACGCCGCAGCCGAACGTCATGGCCAACGCGCCGGCGAGGAAGCTCACGGCGCGCGCCCGGAACGGCTCGCTCGAGACGAGCAGCGTGAACACGATCAGGCCGAAGGGGAAGAAGGCCGCGGCAAGTGCAAGGGGGAGGGCCTGGTACGGCAAGCCCGTCCATCATCGGCGAAGGCCAGGACGGCTGGTTACAGCTGCTGTCGGACTCCCGCCTCGTGTTCCAGCCGCTTCAGCTGGCTGGGCAGCGGCTCGTCGAGTGCCATCGCCGCCTCGCGCTTGCGACCGATCGGGAGCTTCCGCTCGCCGCGCACGTCCTCGATCTCGGTCGCGACTGCCGTGTAGAGGGCAGTTGCCACGAGTAGGAAGCCCACGATCGCCGCCGCGTGCTCCACACCCGCGCTGCCCGTTAGCTCGTATAGGCCGGCCAGCGCGAAGCGTGCGGACCCAAACACCATCACGAACGCCGCGCCCGCCTTGCCGAACGAGGCGCCCGCGACGATCACGAACAGCGCCGCGGCGAGCGACAGCATGAACACCCCGAAGGCCTTGTCGGTCTGGCCGGGCTGAGCGCTCAGCAAGGTCAACCCGCTTGCCAACCACGCTCCTGAGAACAGGCCGAGCCCGGTGGCGGCGACGGTATCGCGCGCCAGGAAGCAGAACACAGTCGCGAGCAGCTCGAGCGGCACGACGAAGCCAAGCAGGATCAGCGCGATCGTGTGCTGCTCCGCGGGCGCCAGCGCCCCGATCTGCTCGCACGCCAGCAGCAGGCCGCCGGTCATCACGGCGAGCAGGCCGAGTGGCAGTGGCGACGCTATCGGCCGCAGGGTGATGCGGGTAACGGCCATGGGGTCAACCGCGACCCCGGCGGCTTCCATCCGCGATCCGGTCCCGGCTGGTCCGGCTCCGCGCTGCGTATTGCCATCGGCGTGCGACTGCATGCGCCTCGGCTACCCAGCTGGGCCCGTTTCAACGACCATTCGCGGATGCCGTCAGAGCTCGTCACGCTGCTGTCCGACCTGGTCGCCATCGACTCCGTCAATCCATCGATCGTCCCCGGTGGCGCCGGCGAGAGCGAGATTGCCGCCTTCATCGCGCGCTGGGCCCGCGATCAGGGACTGGTTGCCGACGTGCTCGAGGACACGCCCGGCCGGCCGAGCGTCCTGGTGCGCGCGCCCGGCAGCAGCGGCGGTCGCACGCTGCTGCTGTGCGGCCACATCGACACGGTCAACGTCGAGGGAATGACTGACGCCCACGTGCCGCGCGTCGACGGCGACCGCCTCTACGGACGGGGCGCCTACGACATGAAGGCCGGCGTCGCCGCGGCGCTGATCGCCGCACGCGACGCTGCGCGCGCCGGGCTGCGCGGCGACGTCGTGGTCGCCGCCGTTGCCGACGAGGAGCACGCCAGCCTTGGTGTCCAGGACGCGCTCCGCTCGGTGCAGGCGGACGCCGCGGTCGTGACCGAGCCGACCGAGATGGAGCTCGTCGTCGCGCACAAGGGCTTCGTCTGGACCGAGATCGAGGTCACGGGGCGTCCCGCTCACGGGTCGCGCCCGGACCTGGGCGTCGACGCGATCGCGAAGATGGGACCCATCCTGACGGAGCTCGCGGCGCTCGACGCCGCCCTTGGCGAACCCACGCATCCGTTGCTCGGACGCGGATCCATGCACGCGTCGGTCATCGAGGGCGGGGTGGAGCTGTCGAGCTATCCGGGACGCTGCGTGCTCGGGCTCGAGCGGCGGACGCTGCCCGGCGAGACGGGCGCCGGGGTCGAAGCGGAGGTCGAAGCGCTCCTCGAGCGTTGCCGCGCACGCGATCCCGAGCTGCAGGCGGAGCAGCGCACCCTGCTCGTGCGCGAGCCGTTCGAGGTCGACGAACAGGCGGAGCCCGTGACGGCCGTGCGCGAAGCCGCCGTCGCGGTGACTGGGGAGGCGCCGCCGATCGCCGGCGCCAGTTACTGGGCCGATGCAGCCTTCATCGCCGCCGCCGGCATCCCAACCGTGATGTTCGGCCCGGGCGGCGAAGGCGCACATGCGCTCGAGGAGTGGGTCAGCCTGCGGGCGACGGAGGCGGTCGCCGAGATCCTGGTCGCTGTGGCCGAGCGCCTCTGTCGCTAGAACATCCGTGATGCCCGCTACCGCGCAGCGCACGCACGTCCGCCTGGTGATGGCGGGCCTGATGCTGGTGATGCTGCTGGCGTCGCTCGACCAGACGATCGTGTCGACGGCGCTGCCCACGATCGTCCGCGACCTCGGGGGGCTCGCGCACCTGTCGTGGGTCGTTACGGCATACCTGCTGGCTGTGACGATCGTGACGCCGCTGTACGGGAAGCTCGGCGACCTGTTCGGCCGCAAGGTCGTGCTGCAGGGCGCGCTGGTGCTGTTCCTGATCGGCTCGGCGCTCTGCGGCCTCGCGACAAGCATGACCGAGCTGATCGCGTTCCGCGCGATCCAGGGCCTCGGCGGCGGTGGCCTGTTGGTCAGCGCACAGGCCGCGATCGGCGACGTGGTTCCGCCGAGCGAGCGTGGCCGCTACACCGGCCTCTTCGGTGCCGTCTTCGGCGTCTCCAGCGTCGCCGGCCCGCTGATCGGCGGCTTCCTGACCACCCACGTCTCGTGGCAGTCGATCTTCTACGTGAACCTGCCGCTCGGCCTGATCGCGTTCGCGGTGATCGCCGTCACACTGCCGAGCGTCGCGGAGCGGCGCAGCCACGCGATCGACTACGCCGGCACCGTCCTGCTGGCGATCGCCCTCACCGCGCTCGTGCTGCTGACGACGCTGGGTGGCAACACCTATGCCTGGGGCTCGCCCGAGACCGTCGGCCTGGGCGTGATCGGCGTCCTTGCCCTAATCGCATTCGTGCGCGTCGAGGGCCGCGCGGCCGAGCCGATCCTGCCGCTGGAGCTGTTCCACAACCGTGTCTTCGTGATCTGCAGCGCCGTCGGCCTGGTGGTCGGGTTCGCGCTGTTCGGCGCGCTCACCTACCTGCCGCTGTTCCAGCAGGTGGTGCGCGGGCTGAGCCCGACGGCGTCGGGCCTGCAGCTGCTGCCGGTGATCGGCGGGCTGCTGGTCTCGTCGATCGTGTCGGGTCAGCTCATAACGCGCACCGGCCGCTACAAGATCTTTCCGATCCTCGGCACGGCGGTCGCCGCGGTTGGACTGTGGCTCTTGTCGTCGCTCGATGCATCGACCAGCACGGGCGTGACCGCGCTGCACATGCTCATCCTCGGCCTTGGCCTCGGCATGGTCATGCAGGTGCTGGTCCTGGCGACCCAGAACGCCGTCTCGTACGAGCAGCTCGGCGTTGCCACTTCCGGCGCGACGCTGTTCCGTTCGATTGGCGGTTCGCTCGGCACGGCAGTACTCGGCGCGATCTTCAACGCGAAGCTGACCGACGGGCTGCACGCGCACCTGTCCCGGACGACCGCCTTCACCGACGCGCTGCAACTGGTCTTCACGGTCGCGACCATCGTGGTGCTCGTCGCCTTCGCGCTCGCGTGGCTGATCGAGGAGAAGCCGCTGCGCCAGACCGTTGAGACGTCCGCGGGTGTGGGCGAGTCGTTCGGCGCGCCGGTCGACACCGACTCACTGCGCGAGGTCACCCGTGGGCTCACGCGCCTGGTCGGGCGCGAAAGGACGATGCAGTTCCTCGAAGGCGCCACAGCCCGCGCGGGACTGGACGTCCCGCCGCGGCAGGCTTGGTTCCTGCTGCGCGCACCAGGCCCGGACGAACACGACGAGATCAAGATGCTGCCGCACGTCGATCCGGAGTCGTTCCAGGCGACCCTCGTCGCAGTCCGTGAACGCGGCTGGTACGACGGCGACGGGCTCACGCCCGCGGGGAATGCGATCCGTGACCAGCTCGTCGCGGCGCGCACGGACTGCCTGCGTGAGCTGATCGCGGACTGGGAGCCGCAGGGCGATCCCGAGCTCGACCCGCTGCTTCGCCGGCTGGCGCGGGAACTGGCAAAGCCGCCGCAGATGGAGGTGTCCATTTCCCGTTAGCTCGTTCGTCTAGATGGCGAACCCGAACCACGAGGAAAGGACAAAGCGATGAAGTACATGCTGCTGATTCACCAGGGCGACGCCCCGACGCCGCTCGACCAGGAGGCCTGGGCGACGTTGTCGCCGGACGAGCAGAAGGCGGTCTACACGGACTACCAGGCGATCAACCAGACGCCGGGCGTTACGCCGGGCGTGGGACTGCAGCCGGCGGAGACCGCGACGACCGTCCGCGTTCAGGACGGCCAGACGCTCACCACCGACGGCCCGTTCGTCGCTGTCAAGGAAGCGCTCAACGGCTACCTCGTTTACGAGGCCGACGATCTCGACGCGGCAATCGAGCTGGCGGGACGGATCCCCGCGGCGCGCCTGGGCGGCGCGATCGAGGTGCGGCCAGTCCAGGAGTGGTAGGGATCCTCGAGCAGGTCTTCCGCGACGAGTGGGGCCGCGTCCTGGCTGCCCTGATCGGCTTCCTCGGCGACTTCGAGCTCGCCGAGGAGGCCGCCCAGGATGCGTTCGCGGCGGCCGCCGAGCGCTGGCCCCGCGAGGGCACGCCGTCGAATCCGCGCGCATGGCTCGTGACGACAGCGCGCAACCGCGCGGTCGACCGGATCCGCCGCAACCGCACGCTCAGCGAGAAGACCAGGTTGCTCGAAGTCGAGGAGTGGATCGAGGACACCGTGGACGAGACCGAAATTCCCGACGAGCGCCTGGAGCTCATCTTCACCTGCTGCCACCCGGCACTGGCGCTCGACGCGCAGGTCGCGCTCACCCTGCGCACGCTCGGCGGCCTGACGACGGAGGAGATTGCGCGCGCGTTCCTCGTTCCCGAGCCGACGATGGCGAAGCGGCTGGTGCGCGCCAAGCGCAAGATCGCTGCCGCCGGCATCCCGTTCCGCGTGCCACCTGCACACCTGCTGCCGGACCGGCTCGTGGCGGTGCTGGCGGTCGTCTACCTGATCTTCAACGAGGGCTACAGCGGCCGCGGCGACCTGGCGGGGGAGGCGATCTGGCTCGGTCGCGCCCTGGCGGAGCTGATGCCGGACGAGCCCGAGGTGCACGCGCTCGTGGCGCTGATGCTGATGAACGACGCCCGCCGCGACGCGCGCTTCGCCGACGGCGCGGCAGTGCTGCTGCGCGACCAGGACCGGTCGAAATGGGACCTGGACCAGATCGCCGCGGGGCGAGCGGACCTGGATCGCGCGCTGGCGCTCGGCGGTCGCGGCACGTATGTGCTCCAAGCGGCGCTCGCGTCGCTGCACCTGGACGATCCGCCGGACTGGCCGCAGATCGCCGCGCTCTACGGCGAGCTCGGGCGCCTCACCCGATCACCGGTGGTCGAGCTGAACCGCGCCGCCGCACTCGCCGAAGCCGGCAACACCGAGAGCGCGCTCGGCATCGTCGACGGGCTCGAGCTCGACGGTTACCACTACCTGCACGCCACGCGCGCCGAGCTGCTGCGGCGCCTGGCGCGAGTGGACGAAGCGCGCGCCGCCTACCAGCGCGCGCTCGAGCTCGTGCACTCTGAGGCGGAACGCCGCACGCTCGAGCGGCGCCTGGCCGAGCTCGGCTCCTACGGCACGTAGGCAAACGACTCAGGGTGCGGCCCGGTGCGCCCGCTTTCGCCCTTGTCGAGCGAGTCGATCTGCTCGATCTGATCGTCGTCGAGCTCGAAGTCGAAGATCTCGAAGTTCTCTTCGATCCGGTCCGGGGTCGTCGACTTCGGGAAGACGATGTTGCCCCGTTGGACATGCCAGCGCAGCACGACCTGCGCCGGCGTCTTCCCGGCGCTCTCGGCGATCTCAACAATGACCGCGTCGTCGAGCACCTCACCCTGCGCGATCGGTGACCACGCCTCAGTGGCGATTCCGTGCGTTTCGTCGGAGGCGCGCGCCTCTGCGTTCTGGAAGTACGGGTGCAGTTCGATCTGGTTGACGGCCGGCACGACCTCGCACTCCTCGATCAGCCGCTCCAGGTGTTCCGGCTCGAAGTTCGAGACGCCGATCGAGCGCGCGCGGCCGTCGCGCTTGAACTCCTCGAGCACGTTCCAAGTCGAGACGAAGTCACCGTCGGAGAGCGTCGGCAGCGGCCAATGGATCAGGAACAGGTCGACGTAGTCCGACTGCAGCTCCGACAGCGTCTGCTCGAACGCCGCACGCGCGGCGTCCGGCTCGTGCGCGCCGTTGTTGAGCTTGCTGGTGATGTAGACCTCGCCGCGGTCGATGCTGGCCGCGCGGATGCCGTCCGCGACGCCGCGCTCGTTCCGGTACATCTCGGCTGTGTCGATGTGGCGGTAGCCGACGTTCAGCGCGTGCGTGACCGCTTCAGCGGTCTGGCCGGGTTCGATCTGGAAGACACCGAAGCCGAGCTGGGGTATCGAGTTTCCGTCGTTGAGTTCGATGTTGGGGATGCTGGCCATTCATCCGTATTACCCGCCCCGGGCCCGCGCGTAGTCGTGTCAGTCCGTGTGCCCGGCCTGGACGGCGCTCAGCGCCGACGCGCGATCGGAGTGGATCGAGAACACGCGATCGAGGCCGGTCATCTCGAACAGCCCGAGCTGGTCGGGGTCGGGGCAGACGACCGCGAGCGAGCCGCCGTGGGTGCGGAGTCGTTTTCGCGCGCCCACGAGGACGCCGAGCGTGGTCGAGTCGATGAACGTGGCCTTCGACAGGTCTACGACGATGTTGGTCTTCCCGCCCTCGATCGCGCCGATCACGTGCTTCTTGAGATCGGGCGCGGAGTAGAGGTCGACCTCTCCGGAGACGTCGACCACCTGAGTGGTCTGATCGATCTCCTCGTCGCTGACGTTGAACGTCGAGCGAGCTAGGTCGTCATGGGAAGCGGAACTCACAAATCAGCCCTCCCTGGCGGCGGACTTGGTCGGTTGACTAGTGCCCGGGCTGGTGGGAAAGTGAACCCCGCCAGGTGTGCTCTCCCGGGTTTCGGTGAACGCTACCGATTCGGGACGTCGGCCGGAGCCCGAGCACGCCATTTCTCATCTTTCGCGGTTAGCCTGCCGCGCTTCGTGGTGACCGAAGCGTGAGCATCCTCGACGCGATCATCCTCGGCGTCGTCGAGGGATTGACGGAGTTCCTGCCGATCTCGTCGACCGGGCATCTCACGATCGCCGAGAAGCTGCTCGGCATGAACCTGGATGACAAGTCGCTGACGGCGTTCACCGCCGTGATCCAGGTTGGAGCGATCGTCGCCGTGCTCCTGTACTTCCGCGACGACATCCTCAAGCTGCTGAGCGCCGTCTTCGGCGGCTTCCGCAACGAGGAGCGACGGCGGCGGGACCCGAACTGGCGCTTCGCCTGGCTGATCGTGATCGGCTCGATCCCGATCGGCATCGTCGGCTTCCTCCTGCGGCACTTCATCGAGGACCACCTGCGCAACCTCTGGGTGGTCGCCGCTGGCCTGCTCCTGTGGTCGCCGGTGATGGTCTACGCGGAGCGCCAGGCGCGTCAGAACCGCGGCGAGGCCCAGCTGAGGCCACGCGATGCGATTGTGATCGGCCTCTACCAGTGTCTCGCGCTCATCCCGGGCGTGTCCCGTTCGGGCGCGACGATCAGCGCGGGCCTGCTGCGCGGCTTCGACCGGGTCGCCGCGACGCGGCTGTCATTCTTCCTGGCGATCCCGGCGCTCGTCGCCGCCGGCCTGTTCGAGCTGAAGGACGTGGGCCAGGGCGTCGGCTTTGCGCCGACACTGGTCGGCACCGTCGTCTCGTTCGTCGTCGCGTACGCGACGATCGCGTGGCTGCTGCGTTTCGTCGCGCACAACCCGATCAGCTGGTTCGTGCCCTATCGCGTCGCGCTGGCGTTGATCGTGATCGTGGTGCTCGTGGCGACCGGGTCTAGCGCAACCTGAACCTGCGCACCGGGCCCTCGACCTTGCAGTCGCTCGACTTCGGCTCCTCGCCGCACGCGATCCGGTAGGCCTGCCAGTACCACTTCTTCTTCTGGTTGGCCCAGAACCCGGGGTAGTTGAAGAACTTCGGCTTGACGACGTAGTACTTGCCCTTCTTGTGGGCCTGGACGATGACCGCGTCGTTGCCGATGACGCCGTCGCCGGAGCGCTTGGCCGACTTCGAGACGTGGACCCAAACCGTTCCCTCACCCGTGGAGCGCACCTGGAAGGTAGGTGTCTTGTCAACCGTCAACTGCGCGCCGTTCTTCGGCGAGACCGGAGTGGGTCGCGGGATCGCGGCGCCGACGGTCATCGGCGCGAGCGCCGCGATCAGTAGGACGAGGAGCGCAGCGCGGGCCTTGGGCATGACCCGAACGTACACCCGGAAGGGCGCCCTCAGTCGACGCTTATGAGGGTGTAGCCGCGGTCGCCGCGCGGCGTCGGGACGACAACCTTCTCGCCCGCCATCTTGCCGACGATCGCCTGAGCGACGGGCGACTCGACCGACAGCTTGCCGTCGGCCAGGCTGGCCTCGGTTGCGCCTACAAGCCGGTAGGTCAGCTCCTTGCCGGACTCCTCGTCGCGGAGCTTGACCTGGGAGCCGAAGCGCGCGTGCGCGCCTTCCTCGTCCTCGACGACGACCACGGCGGTCGTAAGGCGCTCGCGCAGCTTCAGGATCTTGGTCTCGAGGAACGCCTGCTCGTTCTTGGCGTCGTGGTACTCGGAGTTCTCCTTGAGGTCACCGAAGTCGCGCGCGATCTTGATCCGCTCGGAGATCTCCTTGCGGCGCGTTGTCTCGAGGTGCTCTAACTCTGCCTTGAGCTCGGCAAGCCCTTCGGCAGTGATCTGGGTCGGCTCAGTACTCATCTCCTGTTCACGGTAGCGATGAGCTTCGTCTCCTTCGGGCGCAGCAGCACGCGCAGCTCGCCGTCCTGGACGCCGGCCAGGCCGCCCTTCTTCATGTCCACGCGGGCGCCCGTGAGCTCGGCGATCGCGTTCGAGAAGTCGGGCTCGTGGCCCACGAGCAGCACTTCGTCGAGGCCGGCCGCCACGTCGAGCGGATCGAAGCGGCCGCCGGCCAGGCGCTCGTCTTCCGTCACCTCGACGCCGAGCGCTTCGCACGCGAGCCGCGCCGTGTCACGCGCCCGCACGCGCGGACTCGTCAGGCAGAGCTCCGGCTCGACGCCGAGCGCGGCGAGCGCTGCGCCTGCGTCGCGCGACTGACGCTCGCCCTTCTCTGTCAATTTGCGCTCGAAATCAGGCTCGCCGTCGTCGGCGTCGCCGTGGCGCAGCAACCAAATCACCTGTCGGACTCTAAGACCGGGGCAGTACTAGTCTGCATCCCATGGCGACCTGTCTCGTAACCGGCGGTTCCGGCTTTCTCGGTTCGCACCTGTGCGACAACCTGATTGCGAAGGGCTACCGCGTCATCTGCGTCGACAACCTCGAGACGGGCAACCTCAACAACATCAGCCACATCAAGGACGGAGACAACTTCCGCTTCGTCCAGGCCGACATCACCGAGCACTACGAGATCGACGAGCCGCTCGACTTCGTCTACCACATGGCGTCGCCGGCGAGCCCGATCGACTACGCGCGGCTGCCGCTGCACACGCTGAAGGTGGGCGCCTACGGCACCCACAACACGCTCGGGCTGGCGAAGGCGAAGCGAGCGCGCTTCCTGTTGGCGTCGACGTCGGAGGTCTACGGCGACCCCGAGGTGCATCCGCAGAAGGAGACCTATTGGGGCAACGTGAACCCGATCGGGCCGCGCGGCGTCTACGACGAGGCGAAGCGGTATGCCGAGGCGATGACGATGGCGTACTTGCGGCAGCAGGGCGTGGACACGGGGATCGTGCGCATTTTCAATACCTATGGCCCTCGAATGAGACCTCACGACGGGCGAGCGATTCCGACTTTCCTGCGCCAGGCCCTGTCGGAGAAGCCGGTCACGGTGTTCGGCGACGGCTCTCAGACGCGCTCGTTCTGTTACGTCGATGACCTCGTGCGGGGGCTGATCGCGCTGACGGAGTCGGGCGTGCACGAGCCGGTCAACATCGGCAATCCGAACGAGATGACGCTGCTCGAGATGGCGAAGGCCGTCATCGAGTTGACGGAGTCGCGCTCTGAGATCGTCTTCGAGGCGCTGCCGGTCGACGACCCGAAGGTGCGTCAGCCGGACATCTCGCGGGCGAAGGACCTGCTGGGCTGGGAGCCGCAGGTGGAGCTGCGCCAGGGTTTGTCGAAGACGATCGAGCACGCTATGAAGGAGCTGGCGCGGCCGGCGTAGGGAGAGGGAACGCGATGAGCTCGGAAGCCAAGAACCTCGAAGCGATCAGCAAGGCGATTGACACTCACAACCGCAACTGCCCGTTTCCGGCTGTCGCGGTGGCGATGAATCCGTTCGAAGTCGAGCGCCTCGGCTGGGAGGAGATACGCGGTCTGCCGATCCGCCAGGATCCCAACGTGGGCACCGGCTCTTTCCGGATCATCTGCGGAGGCGACGAGCCTGGCCTCGAGGAAGAGGAGCAGGAGGTCGTCGAGGCTGTATCCGAGCAGGTCGTTCCGCTGGTCGAGTAGCGGTCAGCCGCGCAGAACCTCGAACCGCAGGAAGCGAATCGTAAGCCGGTTCGTGACCTTGTACCTGCCCTGCCGGTTGTGGTCCACGTAGCGGTACCGCAGTGGCAGCCAGCGCCTGCGGTCGACGATCCACTCCTGCCACAGGCCGTGCTTCCCGTGTTTGGCGGTGAACCGCCACGCCGGGACGCCGGCCAGGGTGGTCGCGCCGATCGAATGCAGGAGCTTCGCCCGGTAGGCCGCGCGGAAGGCATGCACGGGGTCGAGCTCCCCGGCGCCTCGGATGTAGCTGGGATCGTGAATCGGGATCTGCACGGTGAACGAGTGGATCGTGCCGTTTGCAGGCCCCTGCGGCCCGCGGTACTGAGCGCCGCGAACCCTGCTGCCGTCGGCGGCGATCCAGTACTCCTCGTACGCCGGCTTGCCGATCCGGGTCGCGAACCCGATCGGGTAGCGGAAGGCGACGGTGAAGCTCTCGCCGTGGGGGTCCTCGGCCAGGCGCGAGACGGAGAAGAAGTGATAGACGGATCGCCTGCCGCCGAGCGCCGCGTTTGCCTTGGCGCCGGCGTCAAGGGTCGAGCCGCCGTTCCCACTGGTCCCGCCCGGCGCGAAGCCGAGGGCGAACAGACCGACCAGAACCGCGAGGGTCAGCGCCGCCGCGGCGGCAACGGTCCAGCGTCGCCGCGGTGGAGCGGCAGGGCGGTGCCGGAGCTCGCGGGCCACGACCTGCCAGACCGCGTCATCGCGCGCGGGGTCGTCACCGGTGAGCGGATCGGCGGCGCGCAGCCGTGTCATCAGCGCATCGGTCATGGCTTGGCCTCCACGGTCATCAGTGGTGCTCGGTCCGGTGGCACGTCGGTAGCCGCCAGCTCCGCGGCGAGGCGCGTCCGCGCGCGATGGAGCCGGCTGTTGAACGCGGCGGGCGAGCAGCCGATCGCCACTGCCGCGTCGCGAGAGCTCAACCCCTCCCAGCTCGTCAGCAGCAGCGCCTCGCGATCCCGTTCCGGCAGTCGTGCCAAAGCCTCACCGAGTGGGGCGTCGGCGAGTGCGGGAGCGGTGCCGCCGGCCGGCCGCGATGCGGCGACTCGGTCGATGAGTGCGCGCAGCCGCGAGCGCCCGCGGCGTTGATTGGCGAGGACGCGGCGCGCGGTCCCGTAGAGCCAGGGCAGGGGACTGGGAGGCAGATCGTCGCGCCGCCGCCAGGCGGTGAGCCAGATCTCGGCCAGGGCATCGTCAAGGTCGTCCGCAGCGAGCCGACGCCGGACATACCGCCGCACGGCGCCGGCGTGCTCGCTGTAGAGCTGTTCAAAGGCCTGCTCGTCCATTCCCTTGGCTAAGTGTCCGGCTTGGGCCGGTTCCTTTCACGCCGAGGGCCGCGGAGACGCGGGCCGTCAGGGCTGCTCGGTCGAGCGAGAGGACCCTGCGTAGAGCGCGAGTGCTGCAATCCCGATGGCGCAGACGATGCAAACGAGCGCCGCGGCTGTCGAGCCGGCGGCCAGGAAGATGAGCGCGATGAGGACGCAGCCGCCGACGGCACCCCACCACCAGCGCGCAGAAAGCCCCAGGGACTGGATATAGCGCTGCATGTGCTGCTTTATTCCCGGATCCAGCGTCCCCATGTAGGCAGGCAAGGCGCGCTAGTGCCAGCCGCCGGCTTCGGCGTCGAGCGCCTCTTCCTTGCTGCCGTAGCCGATCGCTTCGGAGACCTTGCCGGCGTCGAACCGCCACAGCGAGAACGTCAGCCCACCCGTACGCGTCGCTTCGCGCGCGAACCACACCTCGGCTTCGACGACGGCCGACTGCTCGGTGGTGACCTCGATCGAGATCAGCTCGAGCTCGATCCGCGTGTCGGCGTCCAGGCTGTCGACCCACTGGCGGATCCCGTCGTGTCCGTAGTAGCCGACGGCGTCGACGGTCTGGCGCGCCAGGAACGGGCGGATGGCAACGTCGGAGTTGCACATCCCGACCAGGACGTCCGCGCGCCGCTCGTCAAGCGCGGTGAACCATCGCTCCACGAGCTCGCGGATCTCCTGCGCGTCGATGTCGATCAGCCTGCCTTGCGTTGCCCAAGCGCGCGCGCAATCGCCGCATCCATCAAGCGGTCGGGCAGCATCTTCGCCACCGGTCCGCGCATCTTCGCGTCGCGACCGATCAGGTAGCGCGTCTTGGGCTTGTCGGCGGTCAGCGCGTGCGCGACCGCCTCGGCGACCTCCTGTGGCGGCACGCCGTCGGTGCGGTTCTTCTCGGACTGCTTGCGAATCGCGTCCATGACCTCGCCGTAGCGCTCGCGAACCTCAGGCGGTGCCTCGCGCTCGAGCGTCTCTGCCTGGTCGACGCCCTTGTCCCAGATGGGCGTGGCGACGGCACCCGGCTCGATCAGCGCTACGCGGATGCCCCACGGCCGCAATTCACGCCGCAGCGCGTCGCTCATCCCCTCGAGCGCGAACTTCGACGCGTTGTAGGGGCCCACCAGCGGGATCGCGACCCGGCCCCCTATCGAGCTGATGTTGGCGATCCGCCCGCGGGCTTGACGCAGCAGCGGGATCATCGCCTGCGTTGTGCGCAGCACCCCGGTCACGTTGACCTCGAGCTGGCGCTGGAACTCGTCGAGCGCGACGAACTCGAGCGGCCCGGCGACCGCGATGCCGGCGTTGTTGACAAGTCCCGCCAGGCCGGTGTTGCCCGCGCCTGCGCGGATGTGCTCGGCGGCTGCGGACACCGACGCATCGTCGGTCACATCGACTATCACCGGCTCGACGCGCGGCCCGGCGATGCGCTCGGCGTCCTCCTGCTTGCGGACGCCCGCGAAGACGTTGAAGCCGAGGCCGGCGAGATGGTGGGTGCAGGCCTCGCCGATTCCCGACGAGGTGCCCGTGATGAGTATGTAGCCCTTGCTCACAAGCCGGGATAGTGCCGTGCGACGAAGCCGTCTGCAGAGCGGTTGGCCAGCTGCCAGCGGCTGGCATGGTCGCCGGCGCGGCCGCTCGTGTCGAAGCGCATGCCGGCGACGTACATGAAGACGTGGGTCGCGCTGGCGTAGATCGTGAGCAAGCGACCAGGGCCCTGCACGCCCCAGTTCATGAGTTGGCCCGACGTTTGCGTGTAGCCGAGCATTCCGCCCGCCGCAAGTGCATAGCTGACCGATCCCGAGCAGTCGTAGCCCTTGTCCTGCCACGCTCCGTGGCCGCCGCCCCAGAGATACGGCGAGCGAGCGATCTGGTTACCGGCCTGGACCACGCGCTTGATCGCGGCGGGCGCGTTCACCGGCGCACGAGCGAAGCCGCTGCCCTCGACCCAGCCGCCGCGGCCACCCCGAAGCCAGGCGTTCTCTGCCGGCGAGCCCGGGGTCGAGTTCGCGACGGCAGCCGCCTGCGAGTCGAACCAGTACGACGGTTGTGGCGCCGCGCGCTGGGCAGCGGCTCGGCGCGTCGCCGCGGCTGCGGCAGCCGCCGCGCGTGCAGCGGCTTCGCGCGCGCGTACCTGTGCCATCAGGCGCGCGAGCTGGCGAGCATGCTTGCGCGCCTCGAGAATGACGCGCCGCGGCGTGCCCAGCCGCCGTGTCATCTCCGCAAGCACGGTTCCGCGTGCAGCCGGCACGGACACCGTGTCGGTCACGACGGCAGCAGGATTGATCGCGAGCGGCGCACCGCCGGGGCGGCTGGCGTCGTGGCCGGAGGCCATCGCCACGCCGATCAGCCCCAGCGCAAAGGCGCCCGCGAGGAGAGCCAGCAGAGTCCTCGGCACGCGGCGATCGTAGCCTCGCCCCCGGCGGCTGAGCCTCTCGTTGCGATCTGCGCTACCTTTTCCGCGCCGCAACAACCGCATGCCTGTGGGTGTTCGGCATGAAAACGGAACCTTTGCCTAATCGCCGACCCGCCCCTAGCGGGGACGCGACCGGGGGACCCAAATGTTGGTTGTAGGGGCGAATCGCCTTGAAAAAGGCGTAGCGCGACTCTTTCCCGTGCGAGCCCGTCAGCTAACCCCGGAGGCGCTCTTGGAAGAGAGGAGCCGGTCCAAACATGAAACTGGGGTTGCGGGCAGGTGCTCGCATTGCAACAGCCGTCGCGGTGGCGGCGCTTGTAGTCATGCCCGCGACGGCGTTCGCGCAGTTCGGCGATCACACGCTGTCGACGGGCTCAACCGGCCACGACGTAAAGGTCTTGCAGTCGTGGCTCAACCACATGGGCTTCAACACGAGCGTCGACGGCAACTTCGGGCGCAACACGCGCTGGAACGTCCGTCGCTTCGAGCAGGCCCAGCACCTGCCGGTCAACGGCGTGCTGACGCGCTCCGACGCGGCGGTGATGCGGCGCGCGATGGCGGCGCATTACTCGTACACGGCCGACGAGCCGCCCACCACCGAGGTCGGTCCGGGCTCGCACGCGACGATGTCGTCCGACGGCCTGCACGCCGTCGCGCCATCGGACGCGCCGCAGGAGGTGAAGGACGCGATCGCCGCGGCCAACCGGATCGTCGGCAAGCCGTACAAGTACGGCGGCGGCCACGGCCAGTGGGAGGACTCGGGCTACGACTGCTCGGGCACCGTCTCCTACGCACTGCATGGCGCCGGCCTGCTGAACCGGGCGCTGTCGTCGGGCGAGTTCGGCAGCTGGGGCGTTGGCGGCAAGGGCAGCTGGATGACCGTCTACTACAACGGCGGCCACGCCTATGCAGTGATCGCCGGCCTGCGGCTCGATACGTCGGGTGGCGGCGGCCGCGGCCCGCACTGGCACACCGACATGCGCTCGGGCTCGGGCTACAGCGCGACGCACTGGCGCAGCTTGTAACTGTTACGAACGCCGGGCGGGGCCGGGCTAGACTTCGGCCCCGCTTGGTGGGCGTAGCTCAGCTGGTAGAGCTCCTGGTTGTGGTCCAGGCGGTCGGGGGTTCGAGTCCCCTCGCTCACCCCTCGTAAAGCCCCGCTACGGCGGGGTTTTTTCGTTCGGTCCAGCTGTTCGGTGCTCCGGCGTGACATCGATATGACATCGATTCTCGGAACGCGGACTTCGAAGTGAGGCGCTCCTAGTCCCTAGGTCTGCAGGTTCGAATCCTGCCGGGCCTGCTTCCAGAGGTCGCACAGATCGGCGGCCAATGACCGGACACTTGCGTCTGCATCGGATTGTGGCCCCCGAGCCTCGGCCCAAGTCCGACGCGACACCTGGTCCGTCGCGCGGCGCGGCGGGGTTCGCCCACTAGACAAGCTGCTTACCCAAAAAATGCCACACCGCGTCGTCTGGTGTTACCGTCGACAGATCATCCGTTTTCGGTGCGCCGGGGACGGAATCTGGACTTGCGGCGGCTGCCCGCGGCCGTCCCGCACCGAGGAGGGCTTGGATGCTCGCTGGTCTTCGCCGGACGCTGACGGCTGCGCTCGCACGGACGCGCAAGCTCGGCCTCGCTACCGCCCTCGCCGTCGCCTTGCTCGCCGTCGTCGCCGCGACAGCGTCCGGCCCGGTCGAGCCCTACACGACCTACGAGACCACAGTCGCGGGCGACAGTCCCGCGACCCAGTACCGCTTCGACGAGGCGGCCGGCGCCACGACCCTCAGCGATTCAGCCGGCACCCGCAACGCCACCAACACCGCGATCACGCTCGGCGGCGCCGGGCCGTTCGGCGGCTCGAAGGCCGGGAGCTTCAACGGCTCGAGCTCGGTGGCGACGATCCCGTCAACGCCCTTGTCTGGCGCGAGCGCCTTCAGCGCCGAGGCCTGGGTCAACTGGACCGGCGGCGCCTCGTACAACCAGCGCGTCTTCTACTTCGGCTCGTCGAACACGAGCTACATGTTCCTGACGCCGGCCTCGACGGCGACCAATCACCCGCTGCGCTTCGAGATCCGCTCGAGCTCGAGCACCGTCTTCAGTGTCGACACGACGACGCTCGCCGCTGGCGCCTGGCACTACCTCGCCGTTACCGAGGACAGCGCCGGCACGCTGCGCCTCTACGTCGACGGCGCGCTCGCGGCGAGCCAGAGCGGCGCCACGATCAACCCGGCGACGCTCGGCGCGACGACCAACAGTTGGCTCGGTAAGTCGCGCTCGACGAGCGACCCGCTCTTCGCGGGCTCGCTCTCGAACGTCGCCTTCTACACGAGCGCGCTCAGCGCCGCCCAGATCGAGGCGCACTGGAACGCCGCCAACTTCCCGGTCAACACGGCGCTGCCGCAGCTGACGGGAACGGCGCAGGACGGCCAGATGCTGACGACCTCGGACGGCAGCTGGTCGGGGCTCAGCCCGATCACGTTCGGCTACCAGTGGCAGCGCTGCGACTCAGCCGGCGCAAACTGCGCCGACGTTTCCGGCGCCACCGGCGCGACCTACGCGCTGACGAGCCCGGACGTCGGCCAGAAGCTGCAGGTAAAGGTCAAGGGCACGAACAGCGCCGGCAACTCGACGGCGACCTCGGGGCAGACGGCGACCGTTGCCGGCACGGCGCCCGCCAACACGGCGGCGCCGTCGCTAGCAGGGACCGCGGCGGCCGGCCAGACGCTGACCGCCGACAAGGGCAGCTGGAGCGGTACGACCCCGCTCAGCTACGCCTACCAGTGGCAGCGCTGCGATTCCGGCGGCGCGGGCTGCGCCGACATCACTGGCGCGACCCAAGACACCTATGCGGTCGCCGGCGCCGACGTCGGCCAGACCGTGCGCGTCGTCGTCAGCGCCAGCAACGTCGCCGGCTCCGCCAACAAGCCGTCACCGGCGAGCGCGGTCGTGACCGGCGGCGCGCCGACCAATAACTCGTCGCCGACGATCTCAGGCGGCGCGCAGGATGGCCAGACGCTCACGGGCGACGCCGGCAGCTGGTCCGGCGCCGCGCCGATCTCATATGCCTACCAGTGGCGCCGTTGCGACTCCGGCGGCGCGAGCTGCGCCGACATCGCCGGCGCGACCAGCTCGACGTACGTGCTCGTCTCGGCCGATGTCGGCGGGACGCTGCGCCTGGCCGTCACCGCCGCCAACTCCGGCGGCTCGACGACGGCGAGCTCCGCCGCCACGGCGGTCGTCGGAGCCGCGGCTCCTGTCAATACCCGGCTGCCGACGCTCGTCGGCACGCCCGAGCAGGGCCAGACGACGATCGTCCACCGCGGCGCCTGGGGCGGGACGACGCCGCAGACCTACAGCTACCAGTGGCGCCGCTGCGACGCGAGCGGGGCGAGCTGCGCCGACATCGCCGGTGCGACCAAGACGACCTACGTCGTCGTCGCGGCCGACGTCGGCAACACGCTGCGCGCGGTCGTGACCGCTTCGAACTCGGCTTCGCCCGCCGGCGTCTCGGCGACCAGCGCCGCCTCGGGCGTCGTCGCCCCGGCGGCAGCCGGCAGCTGCACCGATGTCTGGAACGGCCGCGCCGGCGACGGCCAGTGGACGACTGCGGGGAACTGGTCGGCGAGCCGCGCGCCGGGCTCGAGCGACCGCGCGTGCGCGGCCGACGGCGCCACGATCTACGTCGGCGACGGGGCCACGGCCGGCTCGCTCGGCGGCGCTGCCGCCCTCGACGTCTCAAGCCACGGCACGGCGCTCACGCTCGCCGACTCACAGACGGCCTCGACCGTTGGCTCCCTGACCTGGCACGGCGGCGGAATCTCCGTCGCGGGCACGTTGACGATCACGAGTCAACTCCGCGCGCTCGGCGATGGCAGCGCCTGGATGACCGCATACCCCGGCGCCACGCTGATCGTCGCTCCGACGGCGACTGCCACCGTCTCCGGCGGCACGCTCTCGATCGACGGCGCCACCTTCCGCAACCAGGGCACGCTGACCTACACGGGCGGGCAGATCGCCGGCGACAACGCCGGGCTGCTCGACAACTCCGGGACGCTCGTTCTGAACGGTGAGGGAACCGCGCTCTGGTACTACCCGAGCGGCACACGCCCGCAGCTGCGCAACACTGGCGTGATCCGCAAGAGCCAGGGCGGCGCGACGACGACGGTCGAGTTCGCGGTCGACAACGAGGGCACGGGCACGATCGATGCCCAGACCGGCACGCTCCGCTTTAAGGGCGGCGGCGGCGCCGGCCAGCCGGCCGGCGGCTCATGGCAGGCGGAGTCGGGCGCGACCGTCGATTTCAACGGCGGCTCGTTCTACCTCGGCCAGTCGGCGCAGCTCATCGGCCACATGCTCTTCGACGGCGGCGACGCGACCGCCGGCTCGATCCATGGCGGCGCGCTCGAGGCGAACGTCAACGCGCCTTTCCTCACCCTTACCGACGCGCAGACCGGTTCGACGGTCGACTCGCTGACCTGGCGCGGCGGCGGCTTCGGCGGCGCCGGGCCGCTCACGGTCGCGAGCCGGCTCGACGCCGTCGGTTCGGGCGCCTGGATGACCGCATACCCCGGCGCCACGCTGATCGTCGCTCCGACGGCGACTGCCACCGTCTCCGGCGGCACGCTCTCGATCGACGGCGCCACCTTCCGCAACCAGGGCACGCTGACCTACACGGGCGGGCAGATCCTGGCCGACAAGGCGGCGTTGATCGACGACCCGGGGACGTTCACTCTGAACGGCTCTGGCAACGCCCTCGACGTCTACCCGAGCGGCCCGCTCCCTCGGTTGCACATCACCGGGACCTTGCGCAAGAGCGACGCGTCGACGACGACCGTCAAGATCCCGGTCGACAATCATGGCACGGTCGACGTCGAGGCCGGCGCGCTCGGTATTGAAAGCCTCTACGACCCGCAGTGCTCGTTAACGAGCCCGACTGGGGCCTGGCAGGCGGGCGGCGTGCTCACCTTCGGGATGACGCCCGACCAGTGTCTCGCTCCCGCTTCGCTGAGGACATACGGCGACGGCGAGATCGACATCGATAGCGGGACGATCTCCACGGTGACGCTCGACGCGCCGGACGGCAACATCGCGATCAACGGCGGCACGCTCGATCTCGAGGGGACATCCACGGCCTCGACCCTGCGGAACCTGAAACTGTTCTCGGGGGCGCTCACGGGTTCAGCCGAGCTCGACATCTGCGGCTCGCTGTATTGGACCGGCGGAACGATGTCGGGCACGGGCAAGACGGTGTTATGCCCGACGAACACCGGAACGATCGGCGGGCCAACTGGTGGGAGTGTCACGCTTAACCGCAGATGGTTAGTCAATCGGGGAGACCTGACGTGGTCTTCCGGGGCGCTGCAGGGTCTGACAGGAGCGATCGTTTCTAACGTTGGCACATTCCGAGCCCGGTCCGAGGCTGGCGCAATGGATACGGGCAGCGGACCCGAACTGGCCGCGCTTGTGAACCACGGCCTGCTCACCAAGGATCAAGGGTCTGGGACCACTCGGATCTGTTTCCTTCGCGTGAACCGCCCCGGTAGTCAGACGACCGTGCTAAGCGGAAGCCTAAGTTTCTGCGGATCTTGGAACACGCGGGACAACTTGCAGGAGGACCCGAACCATTGCACTCTGTCGACGGAGGGCGGCGAAGATCTGGCACCGTCCGGTGATGAGTGGTTGTTGATTCTTGGTGCGACCGTTGACTGCGACCAGCCGGCGAGCTTTATCAGGATCCGCTTCTTCATAGAGA
This sequence comes from Thermoleophilaceae bacterium, assembly GCA_036269895.1. Classification (GTDB taxonomy): domain Bacteria; phylum Actinomycetota; class Thermoleophilia; order Solirubrobacterales; family Thermoleophilaceae; genus DATBDN01. The sequence goes on along the minus strand of DATBDN010000004.1, from coordinate 7,291 downwards.
AGGTAGAGAGCACGCCGAGTCCCCCGCCGCCGGATTGGTCGTGTACTAATACACAGCATTGCGGACCGGCGTTTTACTCGGACAACGTGAACGTAGTTCTGGGAGACCGGGATTGCGTCACGTGGGAAGTAAAGGCGTACATCGAGGGCGGGGAAGAACCCGAACCCGTCGGCGATGTCGCTTGTAAGGAGGGGGTGGAGAAGCCATGAATCCACGTGACATGCAGGTCGATCTCAACCCGCCGCTCGAACTCGGCCGCCTCGTCGTGGATGCGATGGTCCTCGAGGAGGCGCGCGTGCGTATTCAGTGGCGGCTTCCGAACGGCACCGATGACCTCCCGGAGACCGTTCGCGTGGGACGAGAGCTGTTCTCGAACATACAATTACACGACGAGACCGGGCTTCGGTTCCGCTATCGCGGGACCTATGGCGGCAGTCAGCGAGGTGAAACCGTCTTCGAACCCGGAGTCGGGTCGGCGGTCGGTGCGCTCGCACTGTCCGCCGACGGGCGTACCGCCGTCGTTCAGTTGGGCTAGCGACGCGCACGACTGGCGGCTCAGGAGGATGGTGACCTCCCGCCGCCATCCGCTTGAGGTCCTCTTGCTCGACCGGGGTCGCCCCCAGCCCATTGCAACTCCGTCGCTCAACGTGGCATCCCGGCTTCTCGGCGAGTCCGAAGTCACCGGGCGGCGGAGTTGACGACCCGGACTTGCACAGCCGGTTTCGGGCCTGGCCTCGTGGAGGCCAGGGCTCTCGGTCGCGAGGCGTTTCTCCGCGGGCTACCTAGACCCCCAGTTGGCGCCCCAGCGCCGCGCTGGGGGTTTCGGTGGCGAATCAGCGCTGGTGGTCCGCTCCCGCCGATCCGACCCCGCCCCCCCACACAAGGTGGGGAACCGGGGTCGGATCGGCGGGAGCGGAAGAGATCGATGTGGTTGTCGAGAAGAACTACAGAGACAAAGAGACAAACAGAGACAGAGAGCAGCAACTGAATATTCCAGATGTCAAAGGTCAAGAAATTGATCAAGACACAAGAAACACAAAGACAGAAATTCTAAGAAGCCAAGAAGCGCGTCGACCCGAAACGAAAAAGCCAAACGACGAACAAGAAGACAGAAGAAGCACGAACGAGCATTAGCCCGGTAAGGCTTGTGCGCGTGGCCAGCAGCGCAAGCCGGCCCTGCCGAAGAAGCACGCGTCAGAGACCGACAGGCACAAGCCGGAGACCGATGGGCTGCAAGTCACGGTCAGCAGTGGAAAGCAGCAGCCGCGCAGGCGTCGCGCAATTCCCGAGAGTGACAAGTCGCCTGCGGAGGCGCGCAGAGCCGTGAAGTCGGCCAGTGCTCTGCAGGAGCAAGCCGTGCCGCGCCCCAGCGCATTTCGCCACAGCGGAGCTCCGCGGCCGCAGGCCCCCCGGCGCGGGCGATAGACCGGCCAGCCGGGGTGGGTGAACAGCCGAGGGTGGCGACCGGCCGGCGGGCTCCTAAGACGCGCGGGACGAGACCGCGCGGTTCGGCTCGGCCGGGACTCTTGCGGTCCCGACCACTCGCTCTAGGGGCGAGGGCACCCCCGGCGCCACGAGGCGTCGAGGAGGTGAGGGCCACACACGACCTAGTCCTGACCCCCGACAAGGTGCCGCCCGTGAGTGGTGCCGGAAAGGTGACCATGGCGACGATCAGCGAAGTCATTCGTCCGGTGAGAAGTAGCTCGCGAAGGATCGGGCGGCGCCGCGGCAACCTCGACATCAGACCGGGCGACATCGCCTACATCGAGGTCAAGGGCTACGAGGGCTACGCGACCGCTCGGGGCCTCAGCAAAGACGAGCTCGTCTTCACGCCGCATGTAACCATCTGGGACCCGGCGCGCGTCGCGCTGAGTCGTGTGACCTGGCACGGTGCGCGCTCGCGTTCGGCGGCAAAGGAGAGCGTGTGAGCCCTTCCTTGCTCACCGCCGGAGAGGTGGCGACGCTGCTTGGCGTTCCCACCTCGTGGGTGTACGAGCAGTCGCGTCGCGGGCGGATCCCGACCGTCACGCTCGGCCGCTACCGCCGCTACCGGCGCGACGCGATCGAGGCCTGGATCGCAGAGATCGAGGCGCCGGCGCGAGGCGCCCGGGCGTACGCGCGCGGTGTGTAACAACTCTGCGACAACTGCTGGCGGTCTCGCCAGGCGGCCCGCACGATGTGGCTCGTGACGGCCAGGCGCGGCGGCACAGCGAGGGGTTACGGCAGCGGGTCGCTCTGGACCCGGCGCAACGCCCGCGGCGGCGAGACGTGGTACGGGCAGGTTCGGGTCGACGGGCGCGTCGTTCGTCGTGCGCTCGGTCCTAAGCGTGCTGTCGGATCTCGCGAGGGGCTGACCCGCGTCCAAGCCGAGAAGCGCCTGCGGGAACTAATCCAGACGGCGGCCCCACCGCCCGTAGCCGAGCGCGTGACGCTCGCGGAAGCCGGCACGGAGTTCATCCGCGACTGCCGCCGTCGCCAGCTCGCGACCTCGACGGTGATGGATTACGAGTCATGCATCCGGGTCCATCTGGCGCCGTTCTTCGCGGATCTACAGATGGCCAAGGTCAGTGAGCGCGACGTCGAGCAGTTCATGGCGCAGAAACTCGACGAGGGGAAGGCCCCGAAGTCGGTTACGAACTGGCTCGGCATCTTGCACTCGATCTTCGAGTTCGCGATCCGTCATGGGTGGACTGAGACCAACCCCTGTAAGCGAGTCGCCAAGCCGCGCAAGCGCCGCGCGCGGAAGCTTCGCTTCCTCGACGGCCCGGAGCTCGAGGCCGTGTTGCGCTCGGTCCCGGCCGACGCGCGCGGCGACACGGACCGGTGCATCTTCCTCGTCGCCGCGATGACGGGACTTCGGATCGGCGAACTCCTTGGACTGCGATGGCGCGACGTCGACTGGGCGGCTCAGAAGATCCGCGTCGGTGACAACTGGGTGCGGGGTGAGTTCGGCGATCCGAAGTCAGCGAGATCCGATAGGGCTGTGCCGATGGCGCAGAGGGTGGGGCGCGAACTCGAGCTGCAGTTCCAGCGTTCCGCGTTCCGGGCGGACGATGACCTCGTCTTCCCGCACCCGACAACAGGCAGGCCGCTCGACAAGTCAAAGGTCCGGAAGCGGTTCCTCGCAGCCGTGCAGGCGGCCGGAATAAGCCGGCACCTAACGGTGCACGACTTGCGTCACACGTTCGGGACGCGAATGGCGGCAGCCGGCGTCCCGCTCCGAACGATCCAGGAGTGGATGGGCCACGCGGACGTCAAGACGACGCAGATCTACGCCGAGCACGCCCCGAGCCCTGACGAGGCTGCGCTCGTCGACCGGGCGTTTGCTCGTGGCTTTGAACTCGAGCTGAACGCCATCTGAGTCGGTGGCAACTGCGCGCCCTACGCCAGGAGGTCGCGCAGCGCTGTGATCCCGCGCGCGCCGAGCAATTCGGCCACCGCCTCGGCCTCGGCGCGGCCCTCAGCAACGTCACTCGCGAGGGCCTTTGCGAGCGTCTCGCGCACCTCGGCGAGCGAGCCCTCGATCGACCAGCCCTCGGCGTCGGTAACCGCCATCCCTCGGATGACGGCGCTCGCCGCACGCGGATGCTCGCTGGCGAGCCGCGCCGTAGCGCGGTACACGACGAAGTCGGGCTCAAGGTGAATACCGAGCGCGAGGACGGCTTGCGCCTGCTCGAGGAGCCACGCCCCGTCGAGGCTTTCAGCAGCTCCCCAGGCGCCGAAGCCCGCCAGTGATTCGGGGTCGCCGTCGCGGCTCTCGACGAGGATCCACTGCCACGTAGCGCGGACGGCGGCCGCGACGTTGTCCTCGATCGACTCGGTTTGTCCGAGCGACCAGCCGGCAGCTGTAAGTACTTCGCGGCGGGTCTCGGTCGGCGCCGCGCGCCAGTATCGAGCGAAGAGGTCGTCGTCGCCACTCGTGGCGCCGATGAAGCGGAAGAACATGAGATGATCGCCGAGTCGCTGCGCGGGATGGCCCGCGGCGCCCGGCAACTCTTCCGCCTCAGCGAGGCGCTCGACCGCGATGGCGTAGGCGCCACCCAGGACGTCGAGCATGACGGTGTAGGGGCGATTCGAGACGATGTAGGCGCCGAACGCTGCCGCGAACTCGCCGCGCCGCTCCTCATCGGCCGGGAACGCGCCGTCGGCGTTCGCGCGCGCCCACGTCTCGTCGATGCGCGCGAGCTGAGCGAACCACTGACCATAGACGGAGCGGATCGCGGGCGAGCGGTCGACGTCCGGGTCGAGGTGGCGTTCGAGGAGCGCCCTCAGCTCGGGTGGGAGCCCCCCGGACTCTCCGTCAACGCCGCGCTCTAGCCAGAGGGCGTACCGCACGGCGGCGTGGAGCGCCTCGCCGCGCACGCTGTTGATCGAGCGCGCCAATGGGTCGATCGACCTATCGTCCGCGTCGTCGGGATCGGGATCCTCTGCGAGCAGCTCGATGGCCTGCCAGATCCGTTCGCTCGCGCTAGGCGGGGGCGCGTGCTCGGATGAGCCCAGGCCGGCGTTTAGGAGCGAGGCGACGTAGTGCCGCGCCACGCTTCCGTTCGGGTCTTCGCTTTCAGCAATTCGTACGCAGAGCGCGAGCACCGGGTCCCAATCGAACGGTTTGCCCTCGCGCGCCGCGGCCCAGATGCCATTCACGTACGCCGCGACATAGGAGGGGTCGAGCGTTCCGAACTCCACGGCGGCGGCGGCGAAACGCTTTGGCTCGGCGCTTACCGCCGCGGCAAGCTCGGTCGCAAGCCCCTCTGGCGACGGCCCGCTGAAAGCGTCCCCGACCGGCTCCCACTGCGCGATTGCCCGCGCTGCTTCCTCCGGACCCATCTCGAGCAGCTCATTGCTCGAATATGGCGAGGCCGTGCCGCTCCAGCTCGTCGTGTAGGTAAGAAAGGTCGCATGCTCGGGCTCTCCGTACTCGGTTCGCAGACGCTCGTAGTCGCCGAGGGCGTCGCCCTCGAGCGCGTCGGCGATAAGGCTGTACCGGCGAAGGCGCCAGGTGTCGGCACTCGTGCCGTCAATGTTCTCGGGACCGATGCCGATCAGCCTGGTCACGGCGGCGCGCTGCTCCTCGCTGAGCTCGCCGAAGCGTGCGCGCAGGAGTTCTCCGTATTCGTGCCAGGTCGCGATCTCGTCGATCAGCCCCGGCTCAAGCAGCAGCTCTGCGGCCTCTTCGGCTGATCCGTTCACGCGCACCACGTGGATCGCGATGCGCTTGAACAACGGGGCCTTGAAGCGGCCGAGCGAGGCGAGCACGGCGCTGGAGTCGAGAGCGACGGCCTGGTCCCGCACGGCATTCACGAGCACATCGAGCAGGCTGTCCTGGAGGTTTTGCTCATGGCTCTCGACGGCGCGGCGCCAGACGTAGGTGAAGTCGTCACCGGAGGGCTCGCGGTAGGCAGCGATCACGTCGCGCAAGAGCTCGCACAGGAGCTTCATCGTCCGGACACCGTCGGCCGCCGCGAGCGCTGGCACGACAATCTCGAGCACGCGCCCGTACTGATAGGTGTGCATCCGCGCCTGCGCGCGCTGTCGAGGCGCCGCGTCTTCGGGCTCGGGGCGCTCGATGCGAAGCAGTGCGCGCGCCAGCTCGAAGGCGGCTTGTAGTTCGCCCTTTGCGGCCAGGTGCGCGACCGCAGCTGTTGCCGTGTCCGGCAACGAAACAAGGTGGCCTTCCCACTCGCGCAGCCAGGCCGATTCGCGCCGGGCGAGCCGCGCGGCGAGCGGGCCCGGGACGCGCGCCGCGATCGCGAGTGCGTCCTCGTGGACGCGTGGGTTGTCGGTCTTCTTGAAGGCAAGGGCGATCCGCGTCACGTCCTCGGGCGCCCGCTCGGCGACTCGGACCAAGTAGCGCGACTCGTGCCAGATCGGATACTGGACCCACCCCTCGCCCCGTACGGGCGGGGCGGGGTTCCTGAGGAAGCCGGTGCGCTCGAGGTAGGGGAGCCAGGCAGGGTCGTCGAGGTGTTCGAAGAAGTACTGGTGGTTCGCTGCGCTCCGGCGGATCAACTCAGCGGGCTCGTCAGCCATCGGGCGGTGCTCCCTTGAGCAAGGCGTCGATCCGGTCGAGATCCTTGAATGGGCGCGGGCTTAGCCAGGCGAGCAGGAGCGCTTCGAGGCGCCCAAGCTCGAGGCCGAACTCAGCCTCGCTCGCCTCGAGATTGCCGTGTAGAACATCGTTGAACCAGCGCCGGAAGCTCATCCAGGCTGCAGCGCGCGCCTCGCCGACAACTGGCGGCGCGTTGCGGCCAGCGGGGTCGAGACGATCGAAGGTCGCGACCGCCTGCTGGCGCTGGGATGGCTGCGCGTCGAACCAGGCGAAGAAGGCGTCGAGTGTCTGGCCGAAGCCGTCGGCCTGCTCGCCGCCCTCTGCGAATGCTGGCCGTACAACCTCCCACTCGTTCGCGAGTCGGCGCACGCGTGGTAACAGGTCAGGCGCCGTTGTCTCGAAGCCGGCCGCTCCCTGTAGCTCGTCCATCAGTTCGCGGACGCCCGCAGCCGCGAGCCGCACCGCTGCGGGGTTATCGCTGTCGGCGAGTAGGCGCAGGGCACCGCGATAGAGCGCGAGCGCGTTCGGTTGGCCGTCGAGGGCGCGAATGACCTCGTTGCGCGGGCTCCGGCCGGGGTTGGAGGAGACGGACACGTGGGACAAGTGCGGGAGACGATTAATGGTCGTTGAGGCCAACCGTAGCCCGCCGTCCGCTCACGGTAATCGCATACCGTCTTGCGCCGAGAGGCATCCCCGAACGTGACATCGTTCTTGACATCGATTTGAGCGGAACTGAGCCGATCTACCCGAAGGGAATGCGCATGCCCATGCGCATCCTCGGTCCGCAGACCTCACCCGCGATGGTTGTGGTCCAGGCGGTCGCGGGTTCAAGTCCCGTCGCTCACCCCTAACGAAGTGCCGCTAAACCGCTAGTTCGCCCCGTGAACGACGGGCGACGGCGCACCTCGTCGAGTCCGGTCACCCTATGTGGCTGGACCTATGTTCCCGAGACGGCCCCCGAGCGAGATCGGAACTCCGGCTTGAGCAGCGTCCGCGTCCGAGTCGCGCCGCTATTTCGGGCCGTTTGACTTCCCCGGCCGGGAGCGGCCTTTGACTGGTCCGGACCGGACGGGCGCTGTGTGCCGGCGGGCGGCTTCCCGGTAACGACGAAGCGGACGCAGCGGCCCTGGTTCTTGAACTGCGGGTAGTTTCGCCAGCCGCCCTTCTTGCACTGAGCCTTCGTCGTCGGGGCTAGCAAAACCGGCGCGCTCAGCGACGAGGGGTTCTAATCCTCTCGGCCAA
>DATBDN010000003.1:0-21680 GCA_036269895.1 Thermoleophilaceae bacterium | reverse complement strand
CTTGAGCCTACCCAGAGTTGCGAATCCGTCAGCGGTGGCTAGCGTTCCGCGTCTCCGAGGGAGAAGAGAAGTAGAGCGGCCGGCCATCGCCGGCCGCTCTGTCTTCCGGCCTCAGCGGATCTTGTGCACGTAGTCGTAGATCTCGCGCGCGACTTTGCCCGGTAGACCGGGCACCGCCCCAAGCTCTTCCTCGGTCGCCGCCAGGAAGCGCTCCGGGCTCCCAAAGTGGTTCAGCAACAGGCGCTTGCGGGCCGGCCCGACGCCGGGAAGGTCGTCCAGCACGGAGCGCGTCATCGCCCTGTCGCGGCGACCGCGGTGGAACTCGATCGCGAAGCGATGCGCCTCGTCGCGCGCCCGCTGCAGCAGCTGCAGCGCCGGCGTGTCGTGCGACAGCACGATCGGCGTGCGCTCGCCCGGCAGGAAGATCTGCTCGATGCGCTTGGCCAGGCTGATCACCGTCACGCCCATGTCGCGGAACGGCTCGAGCGCCTTCAGGCCCGCCGACAGCTGACCGCGGCCACCGTCGATCACGATCAGCGCCGGCGCCGTCGCGAAGCTCATGTCGTAGTCCTTGTCGTGGGGCGAGCGCTCGCGGTTCGCCACGTAGCGCGCCATGCGCCGCGACAGCACCTCGTTCATCGCCGCGAAGTCGTCCTGCTCCGCCTCACGGATCGTGAAGCGCCGGTAGTCGGACTTCTTCGGCGCCCCGCCCTCCAACACGACCATCGACGCGACCGTGTGGGTCTCGCCGAGGTTCGAGATGTCGAAGCACTCGATGCGCATCGGCAGCTGGTCCATCCCGAGCACCTTCTGCAGTTGCTCGATCGCCTCGATCCGCTGGGTGCGGCGTTTCTCCGCCCGCAGCCGGTCCTGGTCGAGCGCCAGCAGCGCATTGCGCTCAGCCAGCTCGAAGATGCGCCGTTTGTCGCCGCGCTCAGCGTGGCGCACTTCGACCGGGCCGTTGCGGCGCTCGCTCAGCAGTACGCCCAGCGCCTCTTCGCGCTCGCGGCCGAGCCCGCGCGAGACGATCACCTGCGGCGGGATCGCCGGGCTGGTCGCGTAGTACTGGAGCACGAACTCCTCGGCCACCTCGGACTCGTCCCGTCCCGCCTCGTTCGTCAGGTAGAAGCTCTGGCGGTCGGCCAGAACGCCGTCCCGGACCTGGAAGACCTGCGCGTTCGCGTCCGTGCCCTCGGCGGCAACGGCGATCACGTCGATCGTCCCGACCGCCTCGTTGCTGATGCGCTGCCGTTCGAGCAGCGACTGCACCGCCTTCAGCCGATTGCGCAGGTTGGCGGCCAGCTCGAACTCCTGCTGCTCCGAGGCTTCGTACATCGCCGCCTCGAGGTCGCGCTCGATCTGGCGGTAGCGGCCGCTCAGGAAGCGGATGATGTTTTCGATGTTCTCGCGGTATTCGTCCTTGCTGATGTAGCCGACGCAAGGCGCTTGACACCGCTTGATGAAGTAGTCCAGACACGGGCTGCCGGATGCGCGCCCCGGCTCAGGGCCATCGCAGGTGCGGTACTGGAAGACCTTCCCGAGCAGGTCGAGCGTCTCGCGCGTGCGCTTCGCGTTGGAGTACGGCCCGAAGTAGGACCGATTGCGGCGGTGCTTCTCGCGCGTGAAGTAGACGCGCGGGTACTCCTCGTCCAGGCTGATCCCGATGTATGGGTACGACTTGTCGTCGCGGAGGCGGATGTTGTAGCGCGGGCGGTGGCGGCGGATGAAGTTCTGCTCGGCCAGCAGCGCTTCGGCCTCGGTCTCGGTCGCGACGAAGTCGATCGTCTCGATCTGGTCGAGCATCTCATAGGCCCCACGCGTGGCCGGCTTCGAGAAGTGGCTGCCGACGCGCTTGCGGATCGAACTGGCCTTCCCGACGTAGAGCACGCGGCCGCGCCTGTCCTTGAACAGGTAGACGCCCGGGCCATCCGGGAGCTGCCGGCGCATCTCGGCGGTGCGCTCGGCAGGCGTCTGGGTCCGCGTGGTCATCCCATTCGAGGATCGCATGAAGCCCTTGACAAACAGTCACCGCCGGATTACCGTCGCGGAATTGCGTTCGACATTATCGAATGCAGATCGAAATTCAGGAGGAGTGATGGAATACTCGCTACCCCAGCGGGCCTTTGCCGAAGTGGTCGGCACCGCCCTGCTGGTCCTGGTCGGCCCCGGGTCCGTCGTCGCCACCTTGGTGCTCGCCGGCGATTCGAAGCCCGCCATCACGGGAGCCGATCTGCTCGGCATCTCGTTTGCCTTCGGCCTGATCATCGCCGCGCTCGTGTACGCGCTCGGCAAGGTCTCTGGCTGCCACATCAACCCCGCCGTCACCTTTTCGCTGGCGGCGACCAAGCGCTTCCCATGGCGTGAGGTGCCGGTCTACTGGGTGTCCCAGTTCATCGGCGCTGTCATCGGCGCGCTCGCGATCTGGGCCGTCTTCGCCCACTCCGCGATCGACCTCGGCATGGGACAGACGTCCTTCAACCAGTCGTCGACCGCCTGGGGCCAGGCGATCTTCGCGGAGGGCATCGGCACGTTCATGCTGATGTTCGCCATCCTCGGGATCGTCGACTCGCGCGGCCCGACTGAGTTCGCCGGTCTTGTGATCGGCGGCGTGGTGATCGCGGTCATCATGATCGTCGGACCGATCACCGGCGCGTCCCTCAACCCGGCTCGCGCGTTCGGACCGGAGCTCGTGTCGGCCATCAAGAGCGGACCGACGCACTGGAACCAGTACATCCCGGTCTATGTCCTGCCGGGTCTGGTCGGGGCGGCGCTCGCTGCGTTCGTCTACGACTTCCTCGCCGAGCCTCGCATAGTCCAGCAGCCGATCGAGGAAGCCGTTATCACGCATCCCGAGGCGATCGCCACCGATCAGGTGGCAACCACGCACTAGGAGAGGGAGACCGCATGGCAGTCGCAGTCCAAACGATGAAGAAGTTCCTCAACGATCCGGCGGATGTGGTGAAGGAGTCACTTGCGGGCCTCGCGGCCGCGCACGGTGACCTCGTCCGTTACGACGCCGAGGCCCAGATCCTGCTCCGTGCCGATGCACCCGTGCAGGGTAAGGTCGCCCTGATCTCGGGTGGCGGCTCGGGCCACGAGCCGCTGCACGGTGGCTTTGTGGGGCGCGGCATGCTCGATGCCGCCTGTCCGGGCGAGGTGTTCACCTCACCGGTTCCTGAGCAGATGCTCGCCGCGACGAAGGCCGTCGACGGCGGCGCCGGCGTGGTGCACATCGTCAAGAACTACACCGGTGACGTCATGAACTTCAAGCTCGCCGCGGAGGATGCGGCGGACGAGGGGATCGACGTCGAATCGGTGCTGATCGACGACGACGTGGCCGTGCAGGACTCGCTCTACACCGCGGGCCGTCGTGGCGTCGGCGCGACGGTGCTGGCGGAGAAGATCGCGGGCGCCGCGGCCGAGCGTGGTGACGACGTGGCGGCGGTCGCCGGGATCGCGCGCAAGGTGGACGAGCAGGCACGCTCCTTCGGGATCGCGCTCTCGTCATGCATTCCGCCCGCCGCGGGCAAGCCGATCTTCGACCTCCCCGACGGGGAGATCGAGATCGGGATCGGCATTCACGGCGAGCCGGGCCGTCGGCGCGAGCCGATGCGGCCCGCTCGCGAGATCGCCGATCTGATGGTCGAGGCCGTGGTGTCGGACCTCGCCCCCGCCTCCGGGACGAAGGCACTCGTCTTTGTCAACGGGATGGGCGGCACACCGCAGCTGGAGCTCTACCTGCTCTACGGCGAGCTCGAGCGTGCGCTGCGCGCGGCGGGCGTCGAGCCGGTGCGGCGGCTGGTCGGCAGCTACATCACGTCGCTCGAGATGGCGGGCGCGTCGCTGACGCTCTTGACACTCGACGACGAGCTGACCGCGCTGTGGGATGCTCCGGTCCACACCCCCGCACTCCGCTGGGGAGCCTGACGTGAGGACGGAGAACGCCGTGCGAGCAGCGACAGTGAACGCGTGGATGACCGAGGCCGCCGAGGCCGTTCGGGAGCAGCGCGATTACCTGACGCAGCTCGACGCCGCCATTGGCGACGGTGACCACGGGACGAATATGGACCGTGGCTTCGCGGCGGTCGAGAAGGCGTTGGCCGGGCAGAACGGAAAGCTTCCGCCCGGCCGCCTCCTCATCGTCGCCGGCAAGACGCTTGTCAGCACGGTCGGCGGTGCCAGCGGCCCGTTGTGGGGCTCGGCGCTGCGCGCCGCCGGTCGCTCGCTCGGCGATGCCGAGACGTTCGAGGGCGACGCCCTGGCTAGTGCTCTCGACGCCGCGATCGCCGCTGTGGTGGACCTGGGAGCTGCCGCTCCGGGCGACAAGACGATGGTTGACGCGCTCGTGCCAGCCGCGGAGTCGCTGCATCGGGCACTGGACGCGGGCGCCGCGCTTCAGGATGCGATCGCCGCGGCCAGCGAGGCCGCCGAAGCAGGCGCGAAGGCGACCGTCCCGCTGCTTGCACGGAAGGGCCGCGCGTCGTACCTCGGCGAGCGCTCGATCGGCCACCAGGACCCCGGCGCCACCTCTGCCGTGCTGATCCTGCGCGCGCTCGAGCGCGCAGTTGCCGCCGAGGCGGCATGACCGAGACGACGCTGGCCGGTCTGCCCGCTTCCCCGGGCGTGGCTGCCGGCGTCGCCAGGCTGCTCGACGTGGTGGTCGATGCCGGCGCGCCGCCCGTGCCCGCGGCGGCGCGTGAAGCGGAGACGAGCCGAGCGCTGTCGGCGCTCGGCGCGGCGGCGATCGCCTTGAACGAAATCGCGGCCGAGCTGGCGCGGCAGGGAAAAGCTGCCGACGCCGAGATTGTGTCGACGGGATCGCTCATGGCCGCCGATCCCGGTCTGACCGCCGCTGTACGTGCCGCCGTAACGGATGACGGCGCCTCCGCCGGGGCAGCGATCCTGCGGGCGACAGACGCGTACGCGGCCGCGCTCGCGGCGCTTGACGATCCAACGCTGCGGCTGCGCAGCGACGACGTCCGCAGCCTGGGCCGGCGCGCTGCGCGGCTCGCGGCCGGACGCGCAAATGGTCGCCGCGATCCAAATGCAGGGGCGCAGGAAGACGGGATCCTCGTTGCGACTGACCTTGGCCCGGCGGACATCGCCGACCTCGGCGCGGGCATTCGAGCCGTCGCACTCGCCGCAGGCGGCACCACTGCCCATGCGGCGATCGTGGCGCGATCGCTTGGGGTGCCGATGGTCGTCGCAGTCGGGGAGCAGTTGCTTCACGCGGTCGAAGAAGGCGCGCACCTGGTGGTGGACGGCGACGCCGGCTCGGTGACGCTCGCGCCCGATCCAGCCACGCTGCGGCGCGCTGACACCGCCAGCTCGGCACGGCGTCGGGCCCGCGAGCAGACGCTGGCAGAGAGCTCTTTGGCTGCGAAGACGCCGGACGGGCGCGAGATACGCGTCCTTGCGAATGTCGCGAGTGCCGCCGAACTCGATGTCGCGCTCCCGGCGGGCGCCGACGGCGTCGGTCTTCTGCGCACCGAGCTGGCGTTCCTCGACGCCAAGGACTGGCCGACGCAGGAGCAGCATCAATGGGCCCTCGCCCCCACGCTCGCGCGATTGGGTGGCATGACTGCGACTGTCCGGCTACTCGATTTCGGCGGCGACAAGACTCCCCCGTTCCTCGCCGGGATCGACCTGCGCGGGATCGGTTTGCTGCTAACGGCCCCGGACGCGCTCGCATCACAAGCCCGCGCGTTGGCCGCGGTGGCCGGCGAGGCGGACCTGCGCGTGCTGTTGCCGATGGTCGAGGACCCGGAGCAGGTCGAGATCGTTCGCGCACTGTTCAGCGCTGTGACGGGTGTCAAGCCGGTGCTCGGGGCGATGATCGAGACGCAGACGGCCGTGGAACGTGTCGACGAGATAGCCGCCGTCGCCGACTTCCTGAGCATCGGCACGAACGACCTGACGCACTCGATCCTCTCGACTGATCGCTTCGCCCCAGGTGAGACCGCGGCGCATCACCCGCGGGTGCTCGCCGCGATCGACACGATCGCCCACACGGCCGGCGCACGTGAGCGCTTGCTCGAGGTGTGCGGAGAGGCAGCCTCGAACCCGATTGCCATGCCGTTGCTGCTCGGGCTCGGGGTCGACGAGCTCAGCGTGGGCGCGGCGCGCGTCGGGGCCGTCCGGCACTGGGTCAGGTCGCTTGACTACGCACGCGTGCGCGAGCTCTCCGCTACCGCGGCCGGCCTGGACAGCGCGGCCGCCGTGGCCGATCTGGTGCAGCCGACCTCTGGCCTACTCGCTGAGGTTGGCGACGCACCCGCAGAGCGCGTCAACGGCGGCGTCGGCGTCGTCGCCGTCGGCCGTCAGGCGTAGGGTCGTCCCGCGCTTGGCGCCGAGGGCCAGGATCGCGAGCAGGCTCTTCGCGTTGGCCTCGCGCTCGCCCGCGGCGACGGTTATGCCGGAGCCGAAGCCCATCGCGCAGCGAACGAAGTCGGCGGCAGGGCGCGCGTGCAGGTCGACCGTGGCCGGGAGCGCGACGAGCGACTCAGAGCTTGTTGGCACCGCGCGCCTCCTCTGCTGCCTTGATCACGGCCTCGATGTCGGCGCCAACCGAGGCGACCACGGCGGCGGACACGGCGCCCTCCACGAATGGCGCGTCAGCCAGTCGGGCCATGCCGTTGCCGTTGCGCTCCAAGACGTGGCGGACGGTGAGGATTGCGCTGCCCAGGTCGCCGATCACGACGACGCCGTCGCCGGAGTTGGCGCGGCGAATCGCATCGCGAACGCGCCCGTCGTCGGTGCCGAGCGTGCCATCGGGGGCGCCGCCAGCGGCCTCGATCTGCACATTTGGCCCGGCCATCTGGCCGGCGAGATCCGCAAGTCCTCTTGCGATGTCCTCGCTATGCGATACGAGTACCAGTCCAACCACAGCGATCTCCTCCTCTGTCGCTACTCTACATGATCGAAATGGATTCGACAATGCCGAATCGTACTGTTAAGCGCCGCGGGATGATCCAGTCCGTCGACCGGGCTGCGCGAATCCTCGAAGCGCTTGCCGGCGGGCCGCGGCGCCTGGGCGTGAGCGAGCTCGCCGACCGCCTCAGGCTCTCCCGCCCCACCGTCCACGGGCTGCTTCAAACGCTCCAGGCGCACGGCTTCGTCGAGCAGGATCGCGACTCGGACAAGTACCAGCTCGGCGCTGGGCTGCTGCAGCTGGGGAACTCGTATCTCGACCTGAACGAGTTGCGCGGGCGCTCGATTGTGCATGCAGAGCGTCTGGCCGAGCGGGCGCGGGCCGCGGTGCGCGTCGGCGTCATGCACGGGGCGAACATCGTCGTCGTCCACCACGTGTTCCGCCCGGATGCCGCGTTCCAGGTGCTCGAGGTCGGCGCGCAGCTGCCGCTGTACGCCAGCGCGCTTGGCAAGTCGATGCTCGCCTACTCGGATTCCGAGCTGCTCGAGGATCTGCTGAACGAGCCGCTGCCCAAGCTGACCAGCCGGACGCTGGCGCCGGCGGCGTTGCGCACGGAGCTGGAGACGGTGCGCGAGCGCGGCTACGCGCGCGAACGTGACGAGGCCGTGCTCGGAGAGTCCAGCGTTGCGTCGCCGATCTTCGACCACTCCGGCCATGTCGTTGGCGCGATCGGAGTGGTTGGCGACACCGATCGCATCCTCCCGCGGACTCCCGCACGCGGGATCACGGCCGCGGTGGCCGAGGCAGCGCGTGGCGTCTCGCGCGAGCTGGGCGCTCGCCGCTGGCCTGGTTCAGCGGAGTAGGGTCCCGCCGGTGGTGCCCGAGGCGCCGATGGAGAGAACTGATGCCGGCACGGTCGCCTCCGGGCCGGGCTGGTTCACGGTGAACGTTCGGGATGCAGCCTGGGTCCGCAACGAGCGCATGGGTGACGCTTGCATCATCGAAAACGATGCCGCGCGTTTCGACCAGATCGGCTACACGATCGCGGTGCTCCAGCCGGGCCAGCCGAACGGGCTGTATCACCGAGAGTCGAACCAGGAGGATTTCTTGGTGCTCGCCGGCGAGTGCCTGCTGCTGGTCGAGGGCGAGGAGCGCCGGCTTCAGGCGTGGGACTTCGTGCATTGCCCGCCGGGTACGGACCACATCTTCGTGGGCGCCGGCGATGGGCCGTGCGTGATCTTCATGGCGGGCGCGCGGACGAACGCGCGCGACACCGTCTACGTGCGTGACGAGGTGGCCCTGCGGCACGGCGCCGGCGTCGAGGTCGAGACGCCGGAGTCGCGCGAGGCGTATGCGCCGTTGCCGAAGTGGGAGGACGGGCCGCCCGCGACCTGGGACAGCCTGCCCTGGGAGCCTCGTTAGTCGCCCTGCGCCACGAGCGCTCGCCCGACCTGGTCACCGACGAAGCAGGGCTTGTCGTTGCCCTCGACCTCGAGGGTGAAGCGCGTGACGATCTGGAACCAGCCGCCGCCGAGGTCGTCGATCTCGACCGTCTCGGCGGTCGCGCGGACCTTGCTGCCCGCCGGGACGGGTGCGGGGAAGCGCACCTTGTTCCAGCCATAGTTGACGCCGAGGACGAAGCCGGTCGACTCGATCAGGGCCTTGCGGAAGCCGTCGACGAGGCCGAGGGTCAGATTCCCGTGCGCGACGGTGGTGCCGAACGGGCTCTCGGACTTGGCGCGCTCGACGTCGACGTGGATCCATTGGTCGTCGCCGGAGAGGTCGGCGAAAGTGTTGATCATCTCCTGCGTAACCTCGCGCCAGTCGCTGGGGCCGACCGTCTGGCCCTGCAGTTCGCGAAGTCCTTCGATTCCGTTAACGCTCGCGATAGCCATGGCGAGGCAGGCTATTCGACTACGCGATCAGCCTGATGCCGAGGAAGTTCCCCGCGATGGCGCCCACGCCGTTCATGAGGCCGAGGATCCGAGTGACGTAGCCCTGGGTTTCGGCGAACGGCGGGATGCCGTGGTAGCGATCGACGGCGCCAGAGCCCGCGTTGTAGGCCGCAAGCGCGAGGGCGGTGGTCTTGTATTTCGCCAGGAGGTCGTGCATGAGGTGCGCCTGGGCGTCGATCGACGAATCTCCGTCGAAAGGGTCGCGCAGCCCATACGCGTTCGCGGTCCCGGGCGTGAACTGGGCGAGGCCACGAGCGCCGGCGGGACTGACTGCGAATGGATTGAAGTTCGATTCCGTGTAGAGCTGGGCGGCGAGCAGTTCAATCGGAACGTTCCACTTCGCAGACGCGCGCGTAAGCGGCGCCCGCCAGCGGGCCGGCACGAACGATGGTGCAACGGATGCGCCAGCGCCGTCGCCCCCGCTGCCCGGATCCGGGCCTGTGCCCACGAGGCCGAAGTGCCAAGGCTCCCAGCTGTAGCGCTTCACGAAACCGAAGCGCGGTGCATTCGCCGCGAGCCAGCGGTACGCCGACGGCGGCGCCAGGTCGAGCTCGGTCCCGTTCCGATGGAGGCTCTGGCCTGGGGGCGCGACCCACTTCGGGTCTGGATGGGCCGCGAACAGCCTCGCCTGTTCAGCGTCCGAACGGAAAGCGCTCGTGATCGAGAGCAGGATCCCGTCATGGCGAGCTGCCGCGGCCATCTGGTCGAACGCCGCGGCCGTTTCGAAGCGCATCGGTTTGCCCTGCCTCAGAGCCAGCGGGCCGGAGTAGCCGCCGCCACCCGAGACGGACACAAGCGCTCCTGCGCCAGCCGAGGCCATGATCGCCGCCGTCGCGCTCGCAGCGACCGGCACGGTTCCCGACCGACGGCCGCCGAAGGACGGGAGGCGCAGCTCGTGCGTCCGCCGAAGCTTGACCCGAACGCGCGTGGGCGCGAACGACAGGAGGTCCGGAAACGTGACGTCTCCGATGCGGAGCCGCACGCCGTTCCGCACGGCAGCGCTACCCGCCGAGGCGCGCGCGAGTGCGAGGTACTGCAGCTTGCTCATGTACATCGGGTTCGGCAGCCCGTCGGGAAGAACGGGCGGCTCGAAGAGGCGCGGATAGCTGGTGCGCATGACGCGAGCAGCAGACATCGCGGACAGGTCGGCGACACGCTGATAGCGGCCACGCGAGCCGAGCGCCTGCCCGTACGCGAATAGGAACGCACCGCCAACTGCGATGAGCAGAGCAATGACGATGACCATCAGGAGCGCCTGGCCATGCTCGTCGCGAAGGCGCGGCATCGCGCGCCGCAGACTCGCGCTCGGCACCGGCGTGGCCCGCCAGCTCATCGGGATGCCTCGAGGTTGTCCGCGAGGCCGGCGATTGCGGCGCCAAGCGGTCCGAGCGGCCGCGTCCCCATTGCGGCAGCGCGGGCCGCTATCCGCGAGTCGGGAAGACACAAGACCCCGCGCGTCTGCCATTCGCCGGGCTCCGTCATGCGATTCACGACCTTGAGCGCGTCGCCATCGATCATGCCCGCGACTGCATCCAGAAGGGCGGGCTCGCTGCCCGCGCCGGCTATGACGACGACCTGATCCGCTATGCCGGCGCTGCCAGCCGCTGATCCGTCAGCCGGCAAATCGAGGACGACCGGCGCCAGATACCGCGCGGCATTGATGAGCGCGGCCGTCTCGGCCGCGGTCGCGCCGGGCGGCGACGTGTGCATTCCGTCTCCGCCGGTCGTTTCGAGCCGCAGCCGCACGATGCAGAGGCGGCCGCATGGCCGCGCCTCCGCTGCGCCGGCCAACCCTGTTGCGAGCCGGATCGCTGCTCGCGATGGCGGTGCCGACCGGCGCGCGGGCCTGAGGGAGGTCGCGATCGCCGCGCCGTCCGCGCGTGATGCGAGCTCCGCGGCAAGCAACCTGGCAACGGTCGTGGCACCGCACTTCGACGCGGCTGCGACCACCGCCACGACCGGATTCGGCTGAAGCACCTTCGGCTGCGGCTCGACCTCCTCGTCGACCGACTCGAACACGAAGTCCGCCACCTGCGCCGCCAGCGCAGACAGGAGCCCGCGGCGCTGCGGAATCCGATGCGCGCTCACGGGATCAGTCCCACTCGGCCCGGTGCCGCGACCGCTGCCGACGCATGTATCCGCAGAGCGCTTCCGACCCAAGGCAAGAGGCGCGGCGGCCGCATCTGCACCTTGACCGCGCCGACGCCTGGCCGCACCTGCATGCCACCCCTCGCCCACCCGGGAATCGCCGATCTGGCCGCGAGCTCGGGCCCACTTCCTCGTGCCATCGCGAGCGCGCCCGCCTCGGCCGCGTTGCCGGCGAGGACCGCCGTGTACCCCACGGCCAGCAGCTGCATTACGAGCGCAGCCACCAGCAGCAGCGCCGGCAACCCGGCTACCAGCTCGACCGCAGCCTGCCCCGCTTCCGCTCCCGCCCGGCGCTGCCGCCTCGATCCGCAAGCACGCACCGCTCAGCTCCCAAGCGACGCGGCCGCGCGCACGCGCAGCGGCGTCCGCCACCGGTAGAGGACGAGCGGGATCGGCACGCTCACTCGCACGCCTCCCGCTCCCGAGGACACAACCCGCGTACCGGTCCGCAACGGCCCGGGCAGCGCCGCTCGCGCCGCCGCTCCCGCGTTCCGTCCTACCAGCGCCGCGCGCGCCCCTGATCGCGCTGCGCCCGCCGCGTCCCAGGCCACGTGCCCCACGAGCACGAGCTGCCACGCCACCAACGCCGCGACGATCACGAACGGCAGCACCGCGACGAACTCGACCGCCGCCTGTCCTTCCTCGTTGCGCAGCCGCCGCCTCATTGCGAACCAGCCTCCCGAACAGCGGGTGACGGGTCAGCGCGGAAGAGTTACGAAGGCGTAACGGATCAGTCGTAACGGCGGTACGACACGTACACCCACATCACGCCGTATGAGCACAACCCAAGCAGCACCAGCCACACCAGCACCCCGAGGCCGCCCGCGTTGAACAGCCGCGACGTCGCCGTGAAGTTCAGCAGTGCCACGCCGATCGACCCGTACAAAACGAGCCGCTGGCGGTCGGACAGCGAATCGATCGTGAACCGATGCTCGTGCCACAGGCGATAGACGAACAACGCGATCCCGGCGAAGAAGGCGATCGACAGCACCGCCAGCACCACGTTCAGCGTCGGCCCGCCACCAGGCAGCGCGACGATCGCCAGCGCGATCAACGCGATGATCGCCCAGTTCCGCACCTGCCGCATCAGTTCGCCTCCGTCGGATTCTCCGTATGCGGCCCGCGCTCGTCGTCCGAGTAGCGCTCCCGCGACGTCTGGATCTCCTTGATCGCGTCCTCGCGCGAGTACCAGCCGTGCACCTTCACGGCCTTCTGCTCGAGGTCCTTGTAGACCGAGAAGAAGTGGGCGATCTCGTCCTGCAGCTGCTGGTTCAGGTCGTCCAGCGTCTCGAGCTGGTTCCACGTCGGATCCGAGCACGGCACGGCGAGCACCTTGTCGTCGATGCCCTGGTCGTCCTCCATGCGGAAGAGCGCGATCGGCTTGACCTCGATCACGCAGCCGGGGAACGTCGGCTCGGAGACGCACACCATCACGTCGAGCGGGTCGCCGTCCAGCGAAAGCGTGTCCGGAATGAAGCCGTAGTCCGTCGGATAGACGACCGACGCGAACAAGAAGCGATCGAGCTTGATCGCGTGCGACTCGTGGTCGTACTCGTACTTGTTGCGGCTCCCCTTTGGGATCTCAATCACCGCGGTGAAGCTGTTCCCAGCCACGAGGTTGGAGGTTACCCCGCGACCGGGCGAGCGCCGAAGAGGGCGCGCGGATTCGGTACTCTCCCGGCAGATGACCCGCCGCCTCCGCGCAGCTGCTGCCTACCTGGCTGCCTTCTGCCTGTTCTTCGCGTTCGCGGCCGCAAGCGCGTTCGCGCAGAGCGACGGCGAAGGTCTCCTCGGCGAAACGAACGACAAGCAGGTCACCTTCATCTCGTTCGGGGTCCTCCTCTTCTTCGTCGCCGTCATCACGATCGGCACGATCATCCAGAGCGCGCTCGACCGTCGCAAGAACGAAAGGCTCGCGGCCCGCTCGCGACAGCGGACAGGCTGGTAGGCGAGCTCGTCACCTACGAGCGGCGCGACCCCGCCGCTCTCGTCACGATCAACCGCCGCGAGCGGCGCAACGCGGTCGACGGTCCGACCGCGGAGCAGCTGAACGCCGCGTTCCAGCGGTTCGAGGCGGATGACGAAGCCCGCGTCTTGGTCCTCACCGGCTCCGGCCCGGAGGCTTTCTGCGCCGGCGCCGATCTGAAGAACATCGAGTCGTTCGCGGGGCGGATGGAGCTGCCCGAGGGCCCGCTGGGGTTCACGCGCCTGACGCCCTCGAAGCCGACGATCGCCGCGATCTCCGGCTGGTGCCTGGCCGGCGGCCTGGAGCTCGCACTGTGGTGCGACCTGCGGATCGTCACCCCCGACGCGCGACTTGGCTTCCCGGAGCGCCGGTGGGGTGTGCCGCTGGTCGACGGCGGAACGCAGCGCCTGCCGCGCATCGTCGGCATGGGGCGCGCTCTCGACATGATCCTGACCGGCCGGATCGTGCCCGCGCAGGAGGCGTTCGAGATGGGCCTGGTGACGGAGATCGTCGGCCACGGTCGCCATGTGGAGCGCGCGCTGGAGTACGCCGAGGGCCTTGCGGCGTTCCCACAGGAGACGATGCTGGCGGACCGTGCCGCGGCCATCCACGGCTTCGGGATGACCCTCGAGGAAGGCTTGGCCCTCGAAGCCAGGTCGGGCGCACCGACCCAGGAGGTCGCTTGGCGCGGCGCCACGCGCTTTGCCGGCGGCGAGGGCCGCGGCGGCGCAGGCGCCGGCGTGTAACAAAAGGGGACTGTCCCCTTTGTTACAGCGCTGCGCTTGCCAAGCGGAGGATCACGCCTTCGCGCAACCCGCCGCGCGCCACCTCCAGTGGAACCCCGAGCAGGCCTGCGATCTCCCCCAGGATCGCGATCCCTGCTGGCAGCAGCTTCACGCGACGCACGTCGATGTCGTGGTCGCGCGCCACGTCGGCGCAGCTCGTATGTGCCAGCACGCCGAGCGATCGCTCGAGTTCCTCGACGTCGAGCCGCTCGCCCGCCAGCGCCACCAGCGTCATCGCGCTACCGCCAACTGCCAGCGCGCTGGCGACCGGCGGCGGGTGGAGCGCCCCCACGGCCGCAGCCGCGCGCCGGCGGCAGCGCGCGATCTCCTCGCTCGTCGGGGGGTCGCCGCTGATGCATTCGCGCGCGAGTGCCGCCGAGCCGATCTCGATCGAGTGCCACCACGTCGGCCTCTCACCAACGGTGCCGACGGCCAGCTCCGACGACCCGCCGCCTACGTCGGCCACCGCCACGGGCGCACCCCCTGGATCCAGCTCCGACGCGTGCGTCGCACCCAGGAACGACAGCTCCGCCTCCGCCGCCTCGGACAGCACGCGCAGCGGGAACCCCGTCATCCGCTCGACCTCCGCCGCCAGCTCGTCGGCATTGGACGCCGAGCGCAGCACGGCGGTCCCGACGATCGTGATCAGCCGCGCACCCAGCCGCCGCGCCGCATCGACCTGAGCCACCACGGCCTCGGCCGTCTCGACGATCTTCACGTGTGGGATCGAGCCGTCCTCGGCGGCCCCAGTCCCCAGCAGCGTGAACTCCCGCACCGCCGCCAGCTCGCGTAGCTGACCCCCCTCCACCTCGGCGACGAGCAGGCGCGTGGTGTTGCTGCCGATATCGACGCACGCAAAGGGCAGAATCGGAGGGTGCCATAGTCATTCGCCGTGGACCAGTCCGCGATCGAAGTCAAAGACCTCCGCAAGTCCTACGGGAATCTCGAGGCCGTGCGCGGCATCTCGTTCGCCGTCCAGCCCGGCGAGGTGTTCGGCCTTCTGGGCCCAAACGGGGCCGGCAAGACCACCACCGTGGAGATCCTCGAGGGCTATCGCGAGCGCAGCGGCGGCTCCGCCTCGGTGCTGGGCCACGACCCCGGCAACCCCACACGCGCGTTGCGCCAGCGCGTCGGGATCGTGCTGCAGTCGAGCGGCTTCTACCCCCGCGTGACCGTCAAGGAGGCCGTCGAGCACTGGGCCCTGCTCTACCCCAAGCCGCGCGACCCGGACGAGGTGATCTCGCTCGTCGGCCTCGACGGCAAGGAGGACGCGCGCGCCGGCCAGCTCTCCGGTGGCCAGCACCGCCGCCTCGACCTGGCACTGGCGCTCGTCGGCGACCCCGAGGTCGTCTTCCTCGATGAGCCGACCACGGGCTTCGACCCCGCCGCGCGCCGCACCGCCTGGGGCGTGGTGCGCGCGCTCAAGGAAATGGGCAAGACGGTCCTGCTGACCACCCACTACCTGGACGAGGCACAGTCGCTTTCGGATCGCGTCGCGATCGTCAAGAACGGCGTCGTCGTGGCGGAGGGCCCGCCCGCCGAGCTCGGCGTCGGCGGCGACCGCTACCGCGTCTCCTACGACTCGAACGGGAGTCGCGTGGAGCTCGAGACCGACGACCCCACGGAACTTCTGCATCGCCTGACGAGCGAGGCCCTCGGCCGTGGCGAGCGGCTGCAGGGGCTCACCGTCGCGCGACCGACCCTCGAGGAGGTCTACCTCGAGCTGACCAAGGAGCCAGACCCCGAGTGAGCGGAGCGGCCCTCCTCTGGCGGCAGTATCGCTTCGAGCGGCGCCTGTTCTGGCGCAATCCCAGCGCGGCGTTCTTCAACTTCGGCCTGCCGCTGATGTTCCTGCTCCTGATCGCGACGGTCTTCCACACCGACAAGAAGGAGCTCAACACGCTCGTGCCCGGCATCGCCGGCCTGGCGATCATGGCGACCACCTTCAGCGCGCTTGCGTTCAACCTGACCTTCTACAGGGAGCAGGGAATCCTGAAGCGCATCCTCGGCGCGCCGCTCCCGCGCACGACCTACTTCGGCGGCATCATCGGCTCGGCCGTGACCAACGCGCTCGTGCAGGTGTTGCTGGTCGTGACGATCGGCCACGTGCTCTATGACGTGAGCTGGCCGAAGGACTGGATCGCTCTTTTCGTGTTCACGCTGCTCGGCGTGGTCGCGTGCGGATCGCTCGGGATCGCGTTCGCCCAGGCGATCCCGAACTTCGACGCCGCACCGGCTTACGTGAACGCCGTCTTCCTGCCGGCGATCTTCATCTCGGGCGTGTTCTATGACGACGGGAACCTGCCGTCGGTCCTGAAGGGCATCGCGGAGGCGCTGCCGCTCAAGCACGTGATCGACGGCCTGCAGGGCGCGATCGTCACCGGCCAGGGCGTGACCGACAACTGGGGCGCCGTGCTCGCGCTCGTCGCCTGGGCTGCGTTCGGGATCTACGCGTCGGTCAGATGGTTTCGCTGGGAGTGAAGCCGGACTCGTCCGACGCCTCATCCCCGCTGCCGAGCGCCGGGTGCTCGATCCGCACGGGTGGCTCCGGCTGGTGCTCGTGGGCGGACTGCGGATGCAGCACCTCTTCGATCGGCCGCGGCCGGCCGATGCGATAGCCCTGCGCGTAGCCCACGCCCTGCTCGCGCAGGAACTCGAGCGTCTGGTCGTCAGAGACGTACTCGGCGATCGTCTCGGCGCCGAGCCCCTTCGCCAGCTCGACCAGCGACTTGATCGTCAGCTGACCGGTCCGTGACTCGGTGACGGTGACCACCAGGTCGCCGTCGATCTTCAGGTAGTTGATCGGCAGGTCGCGCAGGTGCCGGAAGGATGCGAAAGTCGAGCCGAAGTCGTCCAGTGCGAATCCGCAGCCCAGGCCACGCAGCCGCTTCGCAAGCCGCTCGCAGTCCTCCAGGTTGGCGGCCGCGACGTTCTCGGACACCTCGAGGATCAAGCGACCGGGATCCAGGTCCGTCATGGCGATCTGCTGCTCGATCAGCGCCGTCAGCTCGTAGTCGGCGAGCGACTGGCCCGCGATGTTGACTTCCAGCCGCAGGTCCCCGGTCAGGTCGCGCGCGAGGAGGTCAAGCGCGTGACTCACGACCCAGCGGTCGATCTCGGCCATCAGCCCGAAGCGGTCCGCGGGCTCGAGGAATCCGAAAGGCCTGACCAAGCGCCCATCGGCGTCGCGCAGGCGCAGCAGCAGCTCGTACTGGGTGATGCGCTCGGACTGCAGGCTGAAGACGGGCTGGCAGAAGAGGACGAAGTTGTCGTTGTCGAGCGCCGCGCGGATGACCTCCTGCGAAACGAACGGTCCCGGCGCGGGCAGGTCGGAGTCGCTCAGGGGACGACGCGGTCCGGCGGGCACAGGCGGCTGTACAGCTGCGGCGGCGGCACGAGCGGCCTCGGCGTCGCGGCGCGCCGAGTCGGCGTCGCGGCGCGACGTTTCGAGATCGCCGCGGGCGTTGTCGAGCTCGCTCTGCAGCGCGTCGATCCGGTCGCGCAGACCCTGCTCGCCGTCGGGCCGGTCCGACTGCAACTGCCCACGCTCGGCCTCGAGCTCCGCTACGCGGTCACGCAGCTCCTGCTCCAGGGCCGTGTCCGCAGCGGGTGCCGGCTCGCCTCCCGCCGGCGCGCCTCCCCCGCCCTCGCCGAGCTGGCGCCTGAGCTCCTCGTTCTCGCGCTTGGCGGCGTCGAGCTGAGCGCGGGCCTCGTCGCGCTCGGTGACGTGACGGTCCATGAGCATGTTGGCCTCATCGAGTGCCAACTTGAGCCGCTCGATCTTCTTCTGAAGGAACTCAGGAGCATTGACGCCGACACCGGAAGCTTCCATGCACTCTCCTCATCGGCCACTGTAGCCGTCGGGCTCAGCCAAACGGCGAGTTGCCAGCAGATATACGAACTGGGGGCTCTCCGTCTAAGGCGACCTCCGTCGTTGCGAGCTCGGATGCCTCCCAGTCCTCGCGCAGCAGGCGCAGGATCGCGACATCGCGCCGCTCGCCGCCGTGCAGGTGCCACGCGACGAGAACGCCCTCCTGGACGAAGCCCAGCCGCTCGAGAGATCCCAGCGAGCGTGCGTTCTCCGGGTGCGCGTAGGCGCTGATGCGCTGCAGGCCGAGGCCGCGGAAGCCCAGGGCCAGGATCAGTGCCTTCGACTCGGCATTGGCGCCCGTGCCCCAGTGCGGACGGCCGAGCCACGTGCCGACGACCGCACGCCGGTCGCGCGCTGAGAGCTCGGACAAGCCGGTGATCCCGATGGGCTGGTCGTGTTCGTCGGCGATCACGAACTCGAGGCGCTCGCCCGTCTGACGCTGCTCCGCCATGCGCTCTATGAACGCGGCCGCCTGCGAGGAATCGGTGTACGGGCCCCAGGAGAAGTAACGCGACACGTCCGGATCGCGTCCCAGTTCGTACAGCGCAGAGACGTCGTCGGTTCGCGCGTAGCGCAGGCTCAGGCGCGGGCCGCGGACGACCATCGGGGCCGGCTCAGAGCAGCGTGCGCAGGCCCGGGCCGTAGCTGCGCAGCCAGCGCTCGTGCTCGCGGTAGTCCGGGCAGCGCGACTCCACGAGGTTCCAGAAGCGCTTCGAGTGGTCCATGACATCCAGATGCGCCACCTCGTGCTCGACGACGTAGGCGAGCACCGGCTCGGGTGCCAGCAGCAGCCGCCAGCTGAAGCTCATCGCGCCGGTGGACGAGCAGCTGGCCCAGCGGCTGGAGGGATCGCGGATCTGCAGCTTCGAGTAGGTGCTTCCGGCGCGCAGGGTCGCCCAGTCGAGGCGCTCGCCGACCTCGACCCGCGCGCGGCGCCGATACCAGCGCACGAGCGCGTCGCGGATGGCCTCCTCGCCGGGTTCCATGACGCCAACGTGAAGGGCGCCTCCGCGGCGGCTGACGCCCGGCCGGGTGCGCCAGGGCTCGACGTTCACCCGGATCGGGAGCGTCAGGCCGAGGTACGGAATCTCGCCGCCGTCCTCGAGCCGCACCGCCGGCAGCGATGCCTCAGCCGCCCGATACTGGCGCAGCGTGCGCTCGATCCAGGGGCGCTTCTCCGCGACGAAGTCCTCGGCGTCGCGAAGAGCCATCCGCCGCGGCAGCACGACCTCCACGCCGCTTGGCGCGACGACGATGCGCAGCCTACGGGCGCGATCGGAACGCCTGATCATGTAGTCCTTCACCGTCAGGTCAGGGTAGGCGGCGCGTCGGCGGATCGGACGACGTCGTCGTAGACCTCCGCCACCCTCTCGGCGAGGGCGGGCCACGAGTAGCGCTCGCGGCTGCGCCGGTAGGCGGTCTCCCCCATCCGCCGGCGCTCCTCGTCGTCCGTGACGATCCGGACCAACGCCTCGACCATCGCGTCCTCGTCGTCGGACGGCACCAGCAGGCCGGTCTCACCGTCGTCCACGATCGTCGCCGGACCGTGGTTGTTGACGGCGATCACCGGCAGGCCGCAGGCCATCCCCTCGGTCAGCACCTGCCCGAACTGCTCGTGTACCGACGGCAGCACGACCACGTCGGCGGCGTTCAGGCCGATCGCGAGGTCGTTGTGGCTGCGCCAGCCGGTGATGAAGACGTCCTCCACCCCAATCTCTTCGATGACGGTTTGAGGGTGCTCGCCCTCGAACTCGCCGGGGTAGCCGCCCAGCAGCACCAACGGGACGCGGCGATCGAAGCGCTCGCGCGCGCGGGCGTACGCGCGGATCAGGAGCGGGATGCGCTTCACCTCGGTGTAGCGGCCGACGTAGACGAGAACGGGGCCGTCGCGGAATGCGCCCAGGTCGGTCTCGTTGTACGCGATCGAGCCCGGCTCGTCACCCGGCTGCCAGCCGCGCGGATCGTCCACGAGCCACTCGCGCCAGAGCGCGACGCGGTCTTCCCCGGTCAGGGGGCGGCGGTCGAACAGTTCGGGGTCGAAGCCGTTCGGCGCGGCCACGACGCGCTCGGGCCCGACTCCCAGCAGCGGCGGGACGCGCTTCGCGGCGTCGGTGGAGAGCACGAACAGCTTCGCGCTCGCCTGGGCCCACCTGCGCAAGCGCTCCGCCCATGTCTCCGCGTACTGCCAGCCCGCGGGCGCGCCTTCCGTGATATCGCGCAGCATGAGCATCTCGGTGCCGTGCAGGTGGCCGATGCGCGGCACGTCTGGGAACGACCGGATCGCCGCCTCGTGCATGGGCGTCAGGTGGTTCAGGTGCAGCAGGTCGGCGTCGGCCGCGCCCGCCTCGGCCAGCGCCTGTTGCCAGGTCGTGACCAGGTGCTCGTAGGTCTCGTCGTCGACCTTGGCGAAAACCCGGTCGGGCGCGGCGGGCCGGTCCTCGAACGACGGGTGGAACGGCGGGTCAGCGCGCAGCGGGTCCGGCGCTTCGAGCGCCGCGGTGTAATCGACGCTGTGCACGTCGAAGCCCTCGAAGAAGGTCTCGGCGTTCGACTCCTTGCCCGGTGGCCCGAGCGAGCCCGTCAGCAGCGTCACGTCCCAGCCGCTGTCGGGCAGAAAGCGCGCGAGGTTGCGCACGACGTGCGACGAACCTCCGCGCGGGAAGAACATCAGCGCCATGACGACGCGTGGCCGGGTCATGGCGGCGGAAGCTAGCGCTCGAAGACGATCGCGCTGGCGACCGGTCGGCCGCCGAGCAGCGAGACCCCGTTCTGGTCGCGCGGTCGGTTGTGAAGCGCGCCGCCGGAGATGAGCGACGCCGAGGCGCCCCCGCAGAGGTTGAGCGCTATCTCGGCGCCGAGGTCGGCCATGAGCCGCGACAGCTCCCCGAGCGTCGTGCCGGCATCGCGGATCGATCGCCCGTCGCAGACGACCGCGAGGTAGCGGTCGCGCGCGATGCCGAACGCGGCGCGCGGATGTCGCCCCTCGGTGATGTCGCAGTCGAACTGGCCGGCGCCGGCCGAGAAACCTTGGGGATCGCGCGGATCCGCAATCAGCGGCCGGCCATTCGCAACCAGCAGCGGCCCCGCCTGCAGCAGATCGCCGCGCGCGCGATTCGGCAGCACGCCGCGCGGCACGATCTCGACCCGACCGTCGATCACGGACATGCACGAGCGGCATGCGTCCCACGGCGATTCGAACGGCACGGTCATGTGCACGTGGCCGCCGCTGTGCAGCTCCCCGAGCGGCGATCCGCCGCCGACGTAGAAGCCGCCGCTCAGCGCCTCGGCTATTCCCGCCTGCCGGGCCCAGCGGTGAAGCGGCTCGGGCCGATCGAGCGCCACGACCCGCACGCGCGTCGCGCGGCGGGGATACGAGGCCACGTAGACGGTCGTGGTCGCACCGTCCGGCAGGCGCTCGTCGAACTGGCGCACCCGGCGCGGCCGGAGAAGCCGATCGCCGAGCGAAACCGCATGAGCACCCATCTCCCGCGAAGGTAGAACGAGCTCCGGTCGGACCGCGCTGGATTCGGACCTAGAAGGCGAAAGGGACGGCGCCGCCGTCGACCGACCAGGATGATCCGGCCACGTTCGACGCATGCTCCGAGCAGAGAAACACGATGACGGCGGCGATCTCGTCGGGCTCGCCCAGCCGCCCGATCGGCACCTTCGAGCCCGCGGCCTCGAGCTCGTCCTCGCGCGTGGATCCGGACCGCGCCGCTGCCTGTGCGGCGATCCCCTCCTCGCCGGTCCACAGCTCGGTCGCAGTCGGCCCGGGCGCGACCGCGTTGACCAGCACGCCCTTGGCCGCGTAGGCGTCGGCGAAGACGCGCGACAGCGACAACTGAGCCGCCTTCGTGACGCTGTACGCGGGATTCCGCGACGACGGGCGCTTGCCCGACGACGACGACACGTTGACGATCCGTCCCCAGCCCTGGTCGGCCATCTTCGGCGCCGCGGCCCGCATGAGCCGCAGCGAGGCCATCACGTTGAGCTCCCACTGGTCCTGCCAGTCCTCGTCGGTGAGCTCGTCCAGCGAAGCGACGGGCATCGTCCCGGCGCTGTTGACGAGAACGTCGACGCGCCC
>DATBDN010000002.1:0-4036 GCA_036269895.1 Thermoleophilaceae bacterium | reverse complement strand
CCTCAACATCAACAACAGCGCGATCGATCACAACAGCGGCTCCGGCGGCGGCGGCATCGCCAGTGGTAACGGCAACGGCGGCGGCCCCGGCAGCTTCATCACGATCAACAACAGCGTCATCAGCGACAACAACGCCACCGGCGGCGAGGAAACAGGCGGCGCCGGCATCTCGAACGGCGGCACGCTGCAAATGAACAACACCCGGTTGACCGGCAACAACGCGGATGGAGGTACCGGCGGCGGCCTGCTCAACCACGCGACCGCGAGCCTGAACAACGTCTCGGCAACCGGCAACAGCGCCGCCATCGGCGCCGGCATCGCGAACATCAACCTGCAGGGCGTCCCCGGCGCGACCCCTCCGCTCCCGGCGCTGACGATCAACAACGGAGACGTGACGGGGAACACCGCATCAGTCGCCGGGGGCGGGATCGCGAACACCTCGCCGTTCGGTGCCCCGCTCGGCTCGGTGACGCTGCACAACACGCGGGTGACCGGCAACAGCCCCAACAACTGCATCCCCGTCGGCTCGATCGCCGGCTGCAACGACTCTGTCTTCGTCTTCACCGCAGCTCTGAACGCAAGCAATCAGAACCCACCGCTCGCCTCGCCCGGAACCGGGACGACGACGGTGACGTGGAACACGGTCACGAACCAGATGACCGTCGATGTCACCTTCAGTGGCCTCACCACGCCTACAACCGCGGCGCACATTCACTGCTGTATCACCCCGCCCGGCAACACCGGGGTCGCGACGGCGGTGCCGACGTTCCCCGGCTTTCCGCTCGGGGTGACGGCCGGCACGTACTCCCGCACGTTCGACATGACGGACCCAGCCAGCTACAACCCGGGCTTCGTGACCGCTCACGGCGGCACGACAGCGGGTGCCGCGGCGGCCCTCCTCGCCGGCCTCCAAGCCGGACAGGCATACCTCAACATCCACACAACGATGTTCCCGAACGGCGAAATCCGCGGCTTCCTGCAAGAGCCCTGATCCGCCCTGCCCGTCTCGACAGCGACCGCCGAGCCGAAGCGACAACCAAAGAGACGCCCCGGTGCCGGCCTGCGGCCGGCACCGGGAGCCGCCGCCGGCCGGCTCGCGCCCGTCAGCGGAGTCTCCAGACTGATGGGAAGCCGACGCTACGAAAGGAGCACCCATGCCCGAGACGACCAGCGACGGTGCGCGATGAGCCTCCTCGGCGCCGGCCGCCACGCTCCGTTGCCCGCAGAGGGCTACCTGCCTGGCTTCGAGGGAGCGACCCACTGGCTCAACTCGCCGCCGCTCACCGTCGAGGACTTGCGCGGGAACGTCGTTCTCGTCGACTTCTGGACGTACACGTGCATCAACTGGCTGCGCACGCTCGCCTACGTCCGCGCGTGGGCCGAGCGCTACCACGATCGAGGCTTGGTCGTGGTCGGCGTCCACACTCCCGAGTTCCCGTTCGAGCAGGACGTCGACAACGTTCGGCAGGCCGCCGAGGGGATGAGGGTCTCGTATCCGATCGCGCTCGACAGCGACTATGCGACCTGGCGCGCGTTCGGCAACCGTTACTGGCCGGCCGTCTACATCGCCGACGCGCAAGGACGAATCCGACACCACCAGTTCGGCGAGGGCGGATACGACGATTGCGAACGGGGCATCCAGCAGCTGCTTCGCGAAGCCGGAGTCGACCGAACGGCCGACGACCTCGTTGCCCTGACTCCCGATGGGTTCGAGGCTCAAGCAGACTGGACGAACTTACGGTCGCCGGAGACCTACCTCGGTTACGCGCAGGGCCAGAACTTTGCTTCCCACGGTGGCGCCGTCATCGACGTGCCCAACACCTACGTGGCACCGGACAGGTTGATGCTCAACCAGTGGGCGCTCTCGGGGGACTGGACGATCGAGAGCCGAGCGAGTGTGTCGAACGGAGCCGGCGGGCGGATTGCATTCCGCTTTCACGCTCGCGACGTGCACCTCGTCATGGCCCCGACTGCGCCCGGCGCGCCGGTGCCGTTCTCTGTTCTCGTCGACGGCCAACCTCCCGGCGACGCTCACGGACTCGACGTCGACGAGGCGGGCCACGGGACGGTGTCCCAACAGCGGCTCTATCAGCTCATTCGCGAGCGAGGGTCGATCGCCGACCGCACATTCGAAATCACCTTCAGGGCCCCGGGCGCCGAGGCCTACGTCTTTACATTCGGCTAGCGCATCTTCGGCAGACGCGGCGGACCGGAATTGCCGTTCACTCGGTCGGGAGGCGGCCGCCCGCGCTCAGGGCGCTCCAGCCGAGCATGCCGCTTACCTGCTGGATCTGGTCGCCGAAGGCGAGCCCGTGCTTGTCGATCGTGAAGCGAATGAGGCCCTTTTCATGCTCGCTTTGGCGCATCTTGAGGATGCTCAAGCCGCGGGCCAGCTCCGAGTGCAGCTCGAGGTAGCGCAGAAAGAAGACGTTGTTGAAGAGGAATGAAAGACCGCCGAGGCCGCTGCTTTGGCCGAGAGCGGCGATCTCGTTGGTGAAGATCGCGGTGCCGCCGGCTGCGCGGACGAATCCGCCGAGCGCCCACACGTAGGCCGGCAGCCGCTCGGTGTCGCGCGCGGCGAACGCCAGCTCGGCCAGGCTGTCGACCAAGACCCGTTGCACCTCACCTCGCTCGAGCTCGGCGCGGATCAGCGAGCCCACCTGATCGAGGTCGAGCTCGACCGGCGGGATCTGCTTGATCACCAGCTGCTCGTCGGAAACGGTCGACCATTCCCAGCCTGCTGCCTCGGCTTTCTCGCGTACTTGCGTCTCGGTCTCCTGGAAGGAGATATGCAGGCAGCGCTCTCCTTGCTCGAGGCCGGCGGCGATGAAGGCGAGCCCGAGCAAGGTCTTGCCGACCCCTGACGGCCCGACGAGCAGCGTCGAATCGCCGCGCGGGATCCCGCCGCCGGTCGCCGCGTCCAGCCGCTCGGAGCCGAAACCCGCGCGCCCCGTCTGAGTCGCTACGCGCCTCGGCAAGGCGCTCTCCAAACGCGGAAACACCTCGAAGCCGTTGTCGGTGAGGTGGAAGCTGTGCTGCCCGGTGGAGGTCTCGCCGCCGCGCAGCTTGAGCACGCGCAGCCAGCGCCGATCCACGGGGCCATTCGCCTCGTTCTCCAACTGGAGGATCCCATCCGCGACGGCGAATTCGGGCTGCGAGCGGGTCTCCTCCGCCGAGTACTCACCGACCAGGATCAGCACGGCGTCGCTGAGGGCGACGCGGCTCGCGAGGTCGTAGATCGCACGGCGAAGCGCATCCGGGTCGATCACGTCATGGAGCGCTTTGCTGCTGTCGATCACGACCACCGCAGGCCGCGCCTCGAAGCTCTGGCGGAGAATCTCAGCCGCGACGGCATCCAGCCCTCCGTCCGAGCTCATGAGCTCGGCGAGGTGGAGGAACTCGACACGCTCGCCAAGCGCCTCCGCATCGAAGAACGCGAACGGCTCGAGGTGGCGGATCAGCTTCTCGTGCGGCTCCGACCAGGTCGTGTAGTAGATCGCCCGACGCTCACTCGTCGCATTCGCAAAGCAGATCTGCTGCGCCAGAATCGTCTTCCCGCTGCCCGGCGGACCCGCAACGATCACAAGCGACCCCACCGGGAGGCCACCGCCGAGGACGACGTCAAGCCCTGCGGCGCCGGTCGGTAAACGGTTCATCGGCTGCTCTCGAGCAATCGCGCCGCGCATTCTGCAAGCTCTGCCGGGTCGAACGGTTTTCTGAAGAACGCGTCGGCAGCCGTCTTGCGTTCGGCCTCGGCGCTCGCGCTGACGAGAATCACCGGCACGTCCACCGTCGCCGGGTTCGCGCGAAGTCGAGCGATCAACTCGCCCCCGTTCATCAACGGCATCATGAAATCGGTCGCGACCAGATCAGGC
The DNA here is from genome assembly GCA_036269895.1 of Thermoleophilaceae bacterium. Lineage (GTDB taxonomy): Bacteria > Actinomycetota > Thermoleophilia > Solirubrobacterales > Thermoleophilaceae > DATBDN01. The sequence goes on along the minus strand of DATBDN010000002.1, from coordinate 161 downwards.
GCGCGCCCGTTCTCGACCGCCTCGATCGCAACCAAGCCGTTCGGGGCTTCTTCGACCTTATGACCGACGAGCTCGAACGCGAGCCGCAGGAGGAAACGGATACTCGACTCGTCGTCGACAACCAGAATCCGCGCCACGACCCCGCCCCTTCACCCGACCAC
>DATBDN010000001.1:0-4772 GCA_036269895.1 Thermoleophilaceae bacterium | reverse complement strand
GCGCGATGCCCTACTCGCGGCGTTCGGAATGGCCGAAGCAGCGGCTCGGGACTCGTACTTGACCTCGCTCGCCACCCTGACGCTCCTCAGTGACCGCACCTCAAGCGCGCCCGTCGTCATGGTCGCCGATGACGTCCAGTGGCTTGACCGGTCCACCTGCGATGTCCTGGACTTCGTCACACGGCGCCTGGAGTCGGACCCGATCCTGTTCGTCGCTGCCCTGCGGTCCGGCAGCGACAACCCGTTCGTAGGCGTCGGCCTCCAGGAACTCGCGGTCGGGCCGCTGGTAGAGGTCGATCGCATCGACGCTCAGGCGCTGCAGGCTGTTGCCTGCCTCGCGCAGGATTCGTGAAGATGTACGGGCGCTTGCCAGTTTCGGCGACTGCGCGGCCGACGACCTCCTCCGAGTGACCGAAGCCGTAGGCGGCCGCGGTGTCGATCCAGTTGATCCCTAGCTCCAGGCCGCGAGCTATCGCCGCCACCGACTGCTCGTCCTCCTGCGGACCCCAGCCGAACTCCCAGTTCCCGTTAGCCGCTGACGGCGCGTCCGCGGGCGTCAGCGGCGAGCGTGCGAAGCACCACGTTGAACAGTTCGGCAAGGTCTGCAAGCTCGTCGGCAAGCAGGGTGCGCATGTTTCTCAACACGATCTCGCTGTGGCCCGGCTCCGCTGCGATGACGGCCAGGCGCAGCGGAATGTCCACGGCCGAGGCCAGATCTCGTGCGAGCAGTTTCGCCCCCGCCGCCGGGTTGCCGAAGACGAGCGTCCAAGCGGCGAACGCCGGCGCGCCCGCCGCGGCCATGTCCCGCCCGTGATCGACCACGGCGTATTCCGTGATGGCGCGCGACTCGAGCGCCTGACGCAACGCTGTCACGACCGTGTCGGGTGGCGCATCGACGCAGATCCGCTCGTACGGGTTCATGTCAGCGCGCCGCGTACGGTGACGGATACGAACGAACGCACGAAGCTCGTGCTGAAGAACGTGTGGCGCAGCCAGCCCAGGAGGAGGAGTTCGACAGCGACGACCACAAGGAGGGTTCCGCCGCCGGTGATCGCGCCGCGCAGAATCGGGCTTCCGCGTCCAGTCAGCTCGCCGTTATCCGAGAGCCCTTCCGAGAACAAAAACGACTCGCTGGAGAGACCGGAGCTCCCGTGCAGAGCCAAGCGGCTCATATGTGGCTTGAGCGCGTTCACTGCGCGAGGACCTCGTGCAGGGAAGCGAGATCACGATGGGCGTAACCGAGGTCGATCGCGCGGGCGAGCACCCCGTCCGCGACGCCGGCCGAGGGCAGCGAAATTGCGAACTCGTCCCCCGCTCTGCGGGCGAGCTGGATGTCTTTCTCCATCAGCGCGACGTCGAACCAAGCGTCCTGGGGCAGGTCGAGCAGCAGAGGGACGCGAGCCTTGAGCATCGGCGAGCCGATCGAGCTCGTGCTCATCACTTCCGCCGCGAGGCGAGCGTCGATCCCGCCACGCTCGGCGAGCAACAGCCCTTCGCTGAACGCGAGCGTCTGGACCGCGAGGCTGATGTTGATGGCGAGCTTGAGGAGCAGGCCTTGGCCGTTGCCGCCTACGTGCGTGACCGTCTGGCCGAGTTCGCGCAGCAACGGCTGGGCTGTGGCGAAGGCTTCGTCGGCCCCTCCCACCATGATCGCGAGAGTCCCGGCCGTGGCCTGAGGAATGCTGCCCGACACAGGAGCGTCGAGCATCTCGCCCCCGAGCGCCCGGGCGTCCTCCGCGAGCTCTCGGCTCGCGCGTGGGCTGACAGTGCTCATGTCGACAAAGACCTTGCGCTCCGTGAGCCCGGCGAGGATTCCGTCGGGGCCGGAGGTGATCGCGTCGAGCGCGGCGTCGTCGGTGACCATGCTGAAGATCACGTCGCTGGCCGCGGCGACTTCCCGCGGTGTGCCGCGCCACTCGAGGCCTCGATCGATCAACGGCTCTGCCTTCGACTTCGTGCGGTTGGTCCCGTAGACCCGGTGTTCAGCGTCGAGCAGTCGACGGGCGATCCGGCTACCCATCGCTCCGAGCCCGACAAATCCGATTGTCTGATCCATATCCATCGTTGTTCCTCTCACGTTGAGGTCGGTTGTGGCTGTGGGGACCGGCGGGCGGTGCCGCGGCCGAGCAGTGCGGGCGCCGCGCCGACGATCCCCGCCGCGAGCAGTCCGGCGAAGACCAGCAGGCTCACGCGCGTTGAGGCGATCAGGGTCAGCGCACCGAGGCCGATGACGGGCACGGCGAGCCCGAGGTAAGCGGCTAGGAAGAGGCCGGCCAGCGCTTCGGCGCGATGCTCTTCGGAGGAGACCTCGGCGACGGTGGCGATCGCGCCCTTGAACATCAGACCCGCGCCGACCCCGACCACGAGATCGCCGACGAGAAAGACGCCAAGGCTCGGGGAGGGCAGCCAGAGAGCGGCCGTCAACAGGCCAAGGCCCATCAGCAGGGTCGGAATCGCCGCGGCCAGCAACTGCTGCGTCGTGCGGGAAGCGGTCACAGTCTGGGCGAGCGCCGCCATCGCGAACACCGCAAACAAGACGGCGCCTGCCAGCAGGTGCGAGTGCTGCTTGAGTGTCCCGGCCAAGAAGGTCGGCGCCAGAGAGGCCAACACGCCGAAGAGCGAAAAGGCGATCGAGGTGCCGAGCGCGGCAGCGAAGAAACGACCGCGCGCGTGGGACGGCACCGATACATGCTGTGGCCTGTAGCGCGGGAGCGAAGACGGCCGCCGACGTGTCTCGGGCGCTGCAAAGAGCGTCAGGCACGCCATGAGCAGGGCCGCGATGAACACGACGAACGACAGGCGGAACGGATCGCCGGCCCATTGCACGAGGGCGCCGGAGATCAGGGCGCCCAGTCCGAGGCCGCCCAAGTTCGCGCCAACGGCGACCGACTGCGCGCGCCGCCGGTCTCCGGTGCGCAGCTCGGCCAGCCAGGCCGTTGCAGTCGCGCTCACGGCGCCGATGCCGAGGCCGCTCAGCACCCGCGCGACCAGCAGCCCGGTCAGCGAGGGCCAGCTCAGGAAGACGATCCCGGCCGCGATCTCGAGCGCGAGTGCCGGCATGAGCACGCGACGGCGGCCGTACCAGTCGGACACGTGGCCGATGACGAACAGGCTGACCGCTACCGCCAGTGCGTAGACGGCGAAGACGATCGTGACCGTGAGCGATGAGAACCGATCGCGTTCCGCGTACATGGACCACAAGGGCGTCGGCACCGTCGTGAACGCCATGACGGTCGTGAAGGCGACCGCCACGATCCAGAACCCGTAGCGGTTGCGACCTGCTCGTGAGATTTCCTGAAAGCCGGTGCCCGTCATCGCGCTACCGAGGATTGCTCGCGAACGGATCGCGATCAACGCGAAGATGTGCTAACGGCTATCGCTCCTGGCGATAGATTGCGCCCGTGGAGCTGCGGCAGCTCACCACCTTCCTCGCAGTCGCCGAAGCGGGCAGCTTCACGCGCGCAGCTGACCGCCTCCATGTGGTGCAGTCAGCCGTGTCCGCCGGCGTGCGCAACCTGGAGAAGGAGCTCGGCGCGGAGCTGTTCGACCGCTCCACGCACAGTGTCAAGCTGACTGACTCCGGGCGAGCGCTGCTGCCCGAAGCACGCGCCACGCTGGCCGCGGCCCAGGCAGCGCGCGACGCCGTCGACGAGGTGCGCGGCGGCGTGCGCGGCACGGTCTCGCTCGGCACGATGCAGGCCCAGGGGATGCACGCGATCGACCTCGCAGCGATCGTGGCTACGTTCCGCGCAGAGCACCCCGCGGTTGAGGTGGACGTCCGGCACTCGGGCGGCTCCGTTGAGATGGCCCGCGAGGTGCGGGACGGACGCCTGGATCTGGCGTTTGTGGCGCTGCCGGGAGACGCCCCGGCCGGCGTCGAGCTGACTCGTCTGGCGACTGAGCCGGTCCGCCTCGCTGTGCCCGCCGGGCACGCGCTCGCCAGGAGCACGGACATCGCGCTGGCGGCACTCGGCAAAGAAGTCCTGGTCGACTTCCCGGAGGAATGGGGCATCAGGATGGCCGTCGACCGGGCGTTCGCTGCCGCTGGCGTGACACACACCCCCGCCTACGAGGTGAATGACACCGCCACGATGGTCGGCTTCATCCGCAACGGCCTTGCCATCGGGCTGCTGCCTCCATCGCTCGTCGACCCAGCCGACGAAATCGTATTCGTGCCAATTCGCGACAGCCCACCAGCCTTCCAGACGTCAATCGCGAGCCCGGCAAACCGTCGTCTCAGCGCCGCCGCTCGCGCCATGCTCGAAACGATCATGGGCAGTGTGGGCTCAGCGACGCGCGCCTGAGCGAGATCTGACTGTCCAGTGACGGTCAAAGCGCCGTCACAGCCCGAGGATCAGGTCGCGAACCGCGGCGGGCTGCGAGAGGAATGGGTGGTGGCCGGCGTCGAGTTCCACGACGCTGGCTGCTCGACCGGCGAACTCGCGTTGCAGGGCGGCCGGGGTGCCCTGGTCCTGCGCGCAGACGAGGTACGTCGAGGGCACGTGCTGCCAGGCCGCTGACTGCACCGGCTGCTCGAGGACCACCAGGCTCTGCCGGGCCGTCTTGTCCATGGCCTGTCGCTGGATCTCCGGATCGCAGTCCTGCAGGAACGTCTCGGCCAGGGCCTCCGGCCGGACGGTGAACGTGCCGCCCTCGGGATCGATGTCGAGGAATGGGGCGGGCTCCTCACCGCCGAACGAGGAGAGGCTCTGCCCGACCTCGGGCAGGTAGCTGGACACGAGCAGGAGATGACGCACGGCGTCGACGCCCGC